>DAON01000032.1 GCA_002501885.1 Euryarchaeota archaeon UBA220
AGCAATTCGCATTGATCAGTTTCCGATCTAGCAGACATGCCCTTTCTGCCGGGGCGTCTGTTAGCAATGGCATGATTCAGTTCATCCTCATCGATTGGAGTTCCAGGCGGAATTCCCTCAATCAGAGCACCGACACAAGCACCGTGGCTTTCTCCAAACAATGTGACCTTGAGATTGTCACCTAGTGTCATTCCCATCTATCTACCTCCTCCTCTATACCTATAGGCCTAGTAAATCGAGTTCTGATTACTTGCTCACAAGAGTCTTCTAGAGTTTCGGCAACTCCAACAGTATCAGCATGACAGATTGCAGCAACAGCAGGACCCGAGCCGCTAATTCCAGCGGCTAGAGCTCCCCTTACGATTAGAGAATTACAAAGTCTGAGTGAATCGTCGTCCTTCATTGAGGCTGAGATTGCCATTCCATTTGTCGAAATAGCAGATAGTATAGAACCGCCCGAAAGAGAGGCTAATGCTCTCTCAAACAATTTGCTGTGAGAAACAAAGTCGAACGATTCAGTAGACAATACTCTGGAGCCCCTCAGTCCAATTAGTACCTCTAGATTCTCTTCAATATCTCCTTCCATCAGGATAGATTCTCTGGATGGAACTGATGGATCTACTAGTTTCCAACCACTAGAGATGGCAGCCCACGCATCATCCATACTGCCGGTAATCGTGCATCCTGCTCTTCTCTGTGCCTCAACGGCCATGTCGACTATCTCGAAATCTCCCAGCCCTGTCCAAGACGCGTTATCTAGTGCCCTGAGGGCTGCACATGCCACTGCTGCACTTGACTTGAGTCCCTGTCCTATCGGAATATCGCTGTGTATTTCCCATCCGATATCATCGAATTGTGGATAGCCCGACTCTGTCCAGACTTGCATGACTGTTTCTAGCAATCCGTGTTCATCACTAGGAAATTTTTCTCCTTTGACCAATTTAACTTCACATTGTAGTTCGATACCTACTGAGCATCCTTTTCCTAAGCCTGCTGCATGGAGTACGGAAATTCCTCCATTCGCAGTACCAGTCCCCAATGCACTCATCTCTCAGCGACCTCCCCCGATACTGCCTGACCGATATGTCTCATACTTGCCTCATTTAGGACTAGAATCTCAGATCCTTCTTCGATATGAGTGACCGGAACAGCCTCACCACTGGATGAAATTAGGCGAACGGTTTCTGCCTGTTGAAGCATGATTTGGCCTTCATTCATCGATGTCGAGAATCTGAGTACGATAAATGGTCTGCGCTCTACCTTGAGTCTGCCGATTACTGCCCCTCTGTTTGAGCCATCATTAGACAGGACTGTGACCTCATCGCCCGCTTGGAGTTCATTGAGATATCTTGTGGAGCCGTCGGCCATCAGGACATAGCCGTGAATGGCCCCTGCGTTGACCCTAAACGGTCGTGATGGCACATACTCAGAGGGGATTGTTTCCCCGTGCACAAGACATAGTGAGCTGGCGGATGATCCTATTGCCAATCCTTCTCCGGGCGAAAGTCGCTCAATCAGGTCAACACATACTCTCTCACCGATTCCTGCAGGCTCAACTGAAATAATCGAAGCAGTTACTAGACTAGGGTCTATGACTGGTTCAGTGGATTCATCAATTTCAGTAGTCAAATTCCTTGCTGTTTCCCAAAGCGACTCGTTACCCTGCTCAGGAGGAAGTAGAACTGCATCTACGCCGTGCTGCAAAGAGAATACAGCCCCATTGAGATCAATTTCACTTGAAATCGCCGAGGCTACTCTTGTTCCACTACCAGAGGCATTTGCGACAATGTTCTCGAGGGGTATCATCTTCCAATCTGAGCATCTGACCAATATCCAAGATACGGATCCAATCAGTGATATTGCCTCGTCTTGACCGCGAAAGTCATCCAAAGCAACCTCGGCGACATCTGGGGCACTTCCAGACCAGAGCCTGCTTACGCCTTCGGGTAGGTCCAGCGAATCGGTCCCAGATGCATCGAGCCAGATTTCCATTACTTGCCCCCAAGTCGCTCTGATGCCTCTGCCGCACTGACTCCATCATGGATTACCGCTCGAAGGGCCGAAACACGAGATTTTGGGTCATCACTAGAGAAAACCTGCCTGCCCATACAAACTCCTGCTCCTCCGGCAGCGATTGAGTCCTCTACAGTCTGTAGAGTCTCAAGGAATGTACCGCCAGATGGCCCACCTGCAATCAAAACGGGAATTGGGGCTGCCTGAGTAACTTCTCTGAATGACTCTATCGAGCCTGTCCAAGGCACTTTGACAACATCACACCCAAGTTCCCAAGCTATGCGTGCTGCATGGGCTACTCCATTTGTTGAATCTTCATCAGAAATCTTGAGATTTGGTCCTCGTGGATACACCATTCCTAGCACTGGCATTGCGAGAGGGAAGGCCTCGGTAGTCAGCCGGCCTAGTGATTCAATCATCTCTGTCTCAGCATCATCGCCGAGATTGACCTGTCCAGAGATCCCCATGGCACCACGCTGCCAACACTCTTCTGCAGTTGCGACATTGATCTTGTGTTGGTCTCTGTCTCCGCCATGCACAGTAGATGCTGAAACATGACAAACAAAACCGTGCCATCCAGTAGCATCTGCGTGATAGGTAAGAGACCCCTTTTGCAGCACAATAGCATCGGCACCGCCTGCAATTATGCTCTCAATTAGAGAGTCCATGTTCTGAAGACCTTGCTCAGGATAGTTGGAAGTCCCATGATCCATGGGTATCCAGACCCCTCTTCCTCCGGGCAGGATTCTAGCCAGCCTGTCTTCCAGAGTATCGGACATGCGGTCTCGCGACTACTTCATCACTTGAAAGGTGGTGTATTCGGGCATTTCAGACAAAATCGCTCCCGTAGGGAGCGGATTACAAATCAAGATCAACAATTAGGGGTGCGTGATCTGACACAACCAAGCCCCCTTCTCTGAGGACTTCGGCTGACTTGAATAGAGACCTTGCAGCATCATTTGCGAGAACATAATCTATTCTCCAGCCGCGGTCCAACTCTCTGGCCCTACCGCGATTAGACCACCATGTGTAGGGTCCTTTCTGCTGCCCCACGTGAATCCTCAGCAGGTCATGCCAACCGAAGTCGAGAAGCCGGGTGAACCATTCTCTCTCATGGTCGAGGAACCCGGATGTCTTGCGATTACCAGACGGGTTCCAGATGTCGTCTTCCTGATGAGCAATGTTGAGGTCTCCGCAAAGTAAAGCCGGCTCTTCTGACTCTATGAATTGCTTCGACCAGACTAGCATGTCCTCGATCCACTTGTCCTTGTATGTCTGACGCTCAGAGTTAGATGAGCCGTTCGGTAGGTACATGTTGACGCAGTGAAGATTGCCGTGCTTGGTGTGCAATACTCTCCCATCGGGATCACGGATGTCGTCAAGTTCGGTATCTATGCCTCGTCCAATCTCGCTGAGTCCTACTCTAGAGCAAGTCATAACACCCGAGTAACCCTTCTTCTGAGCTGGGTGCCAGATTACATCGTGCCCTTCTGGAGGTTGCCACTCTTCCGGCATTTGCTCGGGCAGTGCTCTGACTTCTTGGAACAGCCATACATCTGCGTCGATGCGTTTGGTGAAGTCGCTCAGACCCTTGCGATGCGCGGCTCTGATGCCATTGAGGTTCCAAGTTACGACTCTCACAGACTAGCGCTACTGTGAGAGGTCTTTGACCTTCTCCACTAGGTCCATCTTTCTGACTCGCGATGTTCCGATTGGTGTCGAGAGCACGGAGATGACCACTACAATCAGAATTAGTTGGAGTGTGCTAGCAAAATTCGGCTGGAGGGAGAAGTAGAACGCCCATTGGACGAGTTGTGAAATCAGATACTGTGCCATCACTATGGTGAATGCGGCTGAGAGAATCCCTCCAATTAGTCCGATTGCGAAGTGCTCACCCAGGATCATCATCCTGATTCTAGATATCGGAGCACCCAGTACTCTGAGGGTTGCCAACTCAGAATCACGCTCGCTGAGATTCATCAGCAGAGTGATTGAGAGTACTGCAACGGCAATGAGAATACCAAGTCCTAGAATGGCGTTGTAGATGCCTTGCTGCTGCTCTAGCAAGGATTCGAACGAGTCGATTATGTCTTGTCTCTGAGTGATTCCGACAGACATCTCCCCTATCTCATCATCCAACTCAATTCCCTCTGGCAAAGTGAGAAGGACGGAAGTAGCTTCCAATCCGATGGCATCTGACAAATCAGTGCGGTGGAAGTAAATCGTCCGAGAGACCTCTCCACTGGTCACTCCGCTTATCTCGACCTCGAGCGAAAATGGGCCGAACATGACAGTCTGTTTCTGACCCACCTCCCATTCGAGGAACAGCATGGTTCCCTCATCCACCAGTACATTGGGAGTATCGGCGCCTAGAGTGGGAAGTTGACCCTCGGACAGATCTATCGGAATCATCGCATCATCCCCAGTGGAGATTACATCTAGCCCGTAGGCTAGGAACTGCCTAGTGTCGCCCTCTGCATTTCCTGGGAAAACCAGCATAGACTCAAAATCTGCTCCGTTTTCCTCGGCCCACTCTATGATTTCCCCCTCTCCTCCGAAGGGCACATTTACCTGTGCATCCCAGTTTTGGTTGGCTCCGGTGACTAGATTGTCCATAGAATCCATCATCATAGACATGGTTCCGAAGATGAGCATAGACAGGCCCACAGCGAAGAAGGTGAATACCAGTCTCATCGGCTTCCTGACGCTTGATCTAACAGTCAGGCCGACCGTTGTAGGTAGGCGCGATGTCAGCCTCTGAATTCCACGCGAAGATAGTCTGACCTCATTTTGCCCCCTCAGTATATCGAGTGGTTGAATCGTTGATGCCTCGTAAGCGGGCTTAATTCCAGCAATCAGAACTACAACCATAGCGATACCCAGATTCTGCAGAATTAGCGATGGCTCGGTGCTGAAGCCGATTGCTGGAATGCCGATGATTTCCTCATACATCGCCACCATCGCAGGCCCACCGAAGGCAGCACCTAGGATGATGCCAATCGTAGAGCCGATTAGACCGATGGCTACAGGTGCGAGGATGAATCCAGGCATAATTGCAGATCTAGGAATTCCAAGAGTTCGGAGTATTGCAATTTCTCTGGCTTGAGATTGGATCAGCCTCTGTAGGCTAAGGAAGATTGTGATTCCAGCGACCATAGCAATCATTCCCGTAATTACTGGATAACTCAGGCTGGCTCCCTCGGCATCAGCGCGCAGGAATTCGACTGATTGGACACCGGACCTATCGTAAGCAGTAAATGAAGAGTCGTCGGCATCCATCACCGTCTGCCTGACATAGGAGATGGCTTGGCTCAGACTCTCGCCTTCAACCTCCTCTGTAGACTGAAGGTCAAACTCAGGTGTACCTTCGACATCTAGGAGCAATAGATTGGCAGCACCAGCACTCAGGTTGGCTAGACGCTCAATTCCCGAATCGGACAAGTAACCGGTAGCAAAGGTACCTGGATCGGCAGGAAGAATGGAGCCTTCCAAAGCATAGTAGAGATGATATGGGTGGTAACCGATTCCTACTACCGTGAAGTCCATGCTGCCATGGCCTGCACCAATGGAGACTATGTCTCCGACTTCGATGCCCATCCCAGACGCCGCATGCTCGTCGAGAACTATCTCGTCATCTGCCACTGCTAATCTGCCAGAACAGCATTCGTGTTCAGGCATCCAGACCTTGTCTATCCTGCCCTCATCGATACCATGCCAAACAGCAGGAACAAGTTTCTCATCACCTTCTTCGGAATGAAACATCAGGCCATCCACTACCACTCTTGGCTCACATGAAACCAGAGGCAACTCAGGATCAGGCCAGTTCTGCGCTATCTCGGAGCAGAGTGAGTCGGCGATTTCCCCGTCCCAAGTTGAAGCTGTGTTCTCGACCCAGACATCTGCAAGGTTGGTGCCCTGCTCATCATCAGAGTAGATGTTGTCGTACAGATTGTGTACTGAGTTAGCGTATGTTCCAAACGAGATTCCTGCAAACAAACCGACGGCAACCATGCTGACCACCGCGAATAGCATCAGCCTCCTCTTCATCAGGCTCCTTGCGAGGCGTTTGGTCAGTAGACTGGACACTCAATCACCTCATCCAATGCGGTCATCTGAGAGAATCCAGCCACTATCGAGTCTGACTGCTCTTGTTGAGTACTCGACAAGAGACTCGTCATGAGTCACGAAGACGCAGGTAATGCCCTCGGCCTGGCAAGCCTTCACCAAGACTTCCATGACCATGCCCGAGGTCTTGGAGTCTAAATTTCCAGTCAGTTCGTCTCCGAGGAGTAGGCGTGGCTTCTTAGCCAGACTCCTCGCAATCGCCACTCTCTGCTGTTGCCCGCCGCTAATCTCAGCGGGAAACCTGTCAACTTCCTCGCTCAGCCCAACTAGGTCGAGCAGGTGACGTGCACGGGCCTCATCACGGCCTCCTGCCAACTCCTGAATCAGAGTGATGTTCTCAAGCACTGTGAGATCCTGTAGGAGATTGAAAAATTGGAAGACATATCCAATATTTTCTCTCCTGAATGAAGTGGCTTCCTCACTAGCCTTTGCCATAGGTCGAGAGTAAGAGAAGTAATGCAAGGGATAGAGTAGGAGACGTAAGAGAGGTCGCAAGGGATCAAACCAAGCAGTGCGGCTCTCGGTAGTGATTTGATTCCACCACCTAAGTGGGATTTCAGGAGCCCTAGGTACTTCCTCACCTGCAAACCTGTATGTTCCAGCAGTTGGACTGTCCAGTGCTGAAATGCAGTTCAGCAAAGTGGTCTTTCCCGAGCCTGAAGGACCCAGTAGGATTATTCTCTCACCCTCATTAATTTCCAAATCAATTCCATCGAGGGCTTTGACTGTACCTGAGGCCATATGATAGTGCCTCTCCAGTCCTTTCATACTCACTAGTGGCATAGACATTCGAACTACTCCGTAGTTCATGCAAGCAGAATCAACTAATCAACTACTCGGATGTGCCCGAAAAGAATGCCATTGAGTCTCTAAACAACTCTTCTCGGCGTCTGATTCTGTTATCTCTAATCTTCAACCATGTGAAAGCGATTGCGATAAGAAGAATGACTGGGATAATTGCTTCGGCGTGATACCTCTCCATGAATTCGATAATTCCTCTCGCAGTATATGCCCAAGTTAGAGAAGCTGCAGTCCCTCCAATTAAGCAGGCTGCGAGTACCCTCTCGAATGGCATTCTAGCTACTAGTCCAAGCATTGCTCCAACAAGAACACCACTAGCCATGAAAGGAATCCAGACGAATACAATCAAGCCCCAATAACCATATTTGTCAATGCGATCTTGATTTTTGTGAGCAACATACTCTACGGAGGACAGGATATCTCCCATGAATGGATTCTGAAGTAGAGCTCCGGCAATTCCTCCACGCTTGGCTACCATGGCCTCTCCGGTGAAATCTTTGATACCCTGCTCAACCCTACCGGCCTCTGCCCTGTCTGCTAAAGTTGACTTCTCGTTTCGTGCACTCACGACTAGAGAACGTTCGCCGAGGTGTTGGGCTAGTTCGGTTCTGAGGTGCCCCTCCAAGTCATCTTGCAGATCTTTGTATGTGGGCTTGAATAGGAAATAAGCGAAACGCTGTACTGGGCGATAGATCACTCTGATGAAGACTGCTTCCTCATCAGCCATTACTGCGGAGCCGAAGTCCACTAAATCGTGCTTACGGAACCAACGAGCGAGGCTTTCGTGCGCGGCAGTGTCAAGGCGTCCAAAGGCACCGATACCAGAGAAGAAGGGGGCATAATCCTCGGCGAGAGGGACGGAAGAAGAATCACTGTAGAAGAACTCAGGACCAAGTGAAGTTAGGTCGGGCGAGGTGGTTGAGTCTGTGCAGACGACTTTGAGTTGCAGTGGTCGCATCTCGCCGAAGACGGCAAACTCTTCGAGAAGTTCCTTGGTTATCTCGGCGCGTACATCAATCGGTGAGGCTATGGTCTTTCCAGTAGTTGTGTATGGGACAATAACATCGATTGAAATTGGCCTATCCTGCAACCTCATTTGTTCAAAGTCAACTTTGCATCGCAATTCTTCCTGAACTGAAGCAATGGTACGCTCGATCAGCCTCTTGGTCTGAGCCTTGCTCAGAAGATCTTCTACATCCCTGTGATACAATCTGTGCATAAGTGGATATTGCACGCAAAGGAAGAAAATCGACATACCTAGCGATACAAGGGCCAGCCACCAAGCAGGAGCTCCTTCATCCGACCCGAAGAGCATTGCAGTCTCACGGCCTCCAACCCATTCGGCGCCCATTAGGAGCCACCCCATGGTGCCAAAATCCTGTATTGACAGGCAAGTCCTAGGCTCATCATCCGTGACTACTACTTCAACGGATTCTTCACTGCTGAACAGACCTCCTTTCTTGACTGTCTTGACCTCAACAGGGAGTTGTTTCGAATTTAGGCTGGTCAAAGACTCTGAAACCAATAGAAATGAGCTTTCATTGTCAATGTGTTCAAACGAATCCTCAGATTCTGAGAAAAACAGTGTTGCAGACATTAGGTAGTTCCCTTCAGAAATGGAATCACCGATTTCTATCTCTGAGCGTATATCTTCTATTCCGCCTTGATAAGAAGAAATCAATGGATCTGAGTCCTCATCAAGAGTCAGAAGAACGACTAAAATTGTTGCAGATGAGGGAGCATTGTTGGATTTGACAACGAGATTATCGTGGTCGCCATATGCTCTAATCCAAACCTCTCCCTTCTGATCTTGACATTCCCCCCCAGGGTCAATGGGTGTTTTGGAGAGTGTTTGGTCCAGTACTATTGAATCGGCAGCAATTATTCCCGAAGACAATATCATCATCCCTCCGAAGAATACTATTCCCGAGATTACTCCGACAACTAAAGTCCAGTCATCGAAAGTTCCTCTGAAGAATTTTCTCTGGCCAGTTCTACGCTGGCGTATTCGATCCAACTCCCTATCGAGAGGGTCTTCTTCGACTTCTACCTCAGCGGCTTCTGCAACTTGCTCTGCCGTCACGGTATAACCACGCAGGAGGAGACTCATAGCCCTGTCCCCTACAGGGGACAGGGGCTACCGAGTTTTCGTATATTCAGTCACGACGAGTCGCGAATGCTGCACCAAGTAGTACAGTCAGTGCCATCAGTGCGCCGAAGCCGGGTAGAGATGGTGGGTTTGCTAGTGAGTCAGATGTATACTCGGATGCCCAAGTGTCATACATTTCCAATCTAGTTTGGCCATCCCATCCTTCGAGAGTTAGCATATCGCCCGGAGAAACTAATCCATCACCGTCAAGATCGGTGTAAGTGTGAGTTACTCCATTAGCTTCTCCTCCAGCTAGTGGGATGCTGAATTCAACTGTACATTCATCCAGATCTGGTTCAACCATCTCGCCCGTTTCTTCGTCGTATTCCTCATGACAGTCGCTAAGGAAGCGAGTCTCGAAGTCGGAAATTGGTGCGTTAAGAGTCTGGTTCTTGGCAATATATCCAATGAGTACCGCAGGCATTTCTTGCTGATTATCATCGTCCCCATCGTCAAACTCGTCAGAGCCGTCCTCGCAGTCCTCCTCTCCATCATTGACCCAGTCCATCGGAATCTCATCGCCGTTGTCGCATGTGAACATATCTTCGCCATCATCATCGTCGGCACAGCAATCATTCCAGGCGTCTTGGAACTCGTCCCAATCCAATCCCTCGCTATCATCGTAATCGTACATACCAATGAAGCCAGAGAGACCTTCGAAGTCTTCTTCTGACATCTCTTCGCCAGTTGAATTGACAAAAGCGGCCCACTCAGAGGGTGTGACATGTTCGTCCATGTCTTCAAGCCAGCCGTCAATGAGGTGGAATACACACTCTGTATCACATTCGTCACCACCATCAGGCAACATGTCCACAATGCCATCGATGAAGCACTGCATCTCGTCGATGTCGATTAGGTCGCTTCCATCGTAGTCGCAATCATCGAACAGGATTGAGACCTCGTCGTAATCCAGTTCTGGGTTTGTTGGATCGGAATCCCAGGAATCCTGGAACTCTTGGAAACTCATGTATCCATCGTCATTCGCATCTACAGATTCCATAGCCTCTTCTGGAGTTGGGGCGCCATCGCCATCATCGTCTGAACCTGACCACTCGTCTCCGTCCGCAGAGTGCTCGAATTCCTCGCTCTGTCCGAAGTCGTCAGTGCAGTGCCAGTCTGAGTCATGGTGCTCACAGTAATACCACCATGTGTTCCAGTACTCATCGTCCTGAGATTCCTTACACCACCAAACAGTATCATCACCATCTGAATCGCCTTCCCATTCACAGTAGCCTCCATAGTAAGATTCCCAATAGATATCGTTTTCATCATCTGATTCATCTGACCAGTCGCCACAATCATTGTCTCCGTCGTTTACCCATTCCATAGGAATCTCGTTGCCGTTGTCGCAGTAGAATGTGTCATCG
>DAON01000052.1:0-1961 GCA_002501885.1 Euryarchaeota archaeon UBA220
TGTCCGTGATGCTGAGCAACTTCCTCATCTTCTCTGATTGCCTTGAGAATCCTTCCCCAGGGAGAGGAGATGAATGTTGAGAGTAGTTTCCAAACCAATGCAACACAAAGTAACGAGATAATCATCAACAGGAATATGTAAGGAGCGGGCTCTCCAAGATTGAGAAGATCGGCTACATGGTTTGATGGAGTATCAACTAGCAAGATATCGTCCCTGCATTCATCGGGACTAGTCCAGAGAGTATCTGGGCCCGATTTTTCAGAACCGCAGAACCACCAGTTCTCAAGAGGCAATGGGTAGGATGAGATTCCAATGGCAGAACCTACTGCTCCAACCCTCAATAGGGGCTCTCCAGCTAGAAGTACCCTCACTATCTCTCCAAGTGAAATGGTTACGATGGCGAAGTAGTCGGTTCTGAGTCTGGCTGTAGGATAGGCTAAGCCCCATCCAAATAATGCTCCTAGAGCTATTGCAATTAATGTGGCAGGTAAGATTCCCCAGCCATAACCATGTAGCTCCTTAGGTGCTGTTAGAATGCCTACGGTAATTGTCCCGATTGCTACAAAGAAGATGACACCGAAATTGACCATTCCCGTATATCCAGTATGCAGGTTGAGGGAGAATGACATCAAAATGAATATGGAGAGTGTGATTAGTACATTTGAGACCTGTAATACCTTCTTCCATCTGAAGTCGTCAGACTCGGCTATAGGTAACCAGATTAGGAAGAGAAGGAGGATGGCCATGAATATCGAAAACGCAATCCAAGAACCCAAAGAGCTCTCTCTGCCATACATCTCTAACTTTCTACGCTGATCATGAGATCCCCTAGAAACAACGGAAATTGCGCTAGATGAGATTCTAGAAGTATGTGAAGAAAACTTTTCTTTTGTATGATTTAATGCACTTTGCATTCGTTGAGAGATGTTGTCCACAATTTGAGTATGCTTCCTACTGAAATCGGCCCACCAGGAGATAACAGTAAGTTTAGCAGACCCAATCATTTCTGAAATCGAAGACTGTAATTTTTGGAGATGTCTTATTGAACCATCAATTGGCCCTGAATGTGTATCTTTATTCGATAGAATTCCTATTCCCTCGTATATTGAATAGAGCCAAAGTACAATTATTGCAGTTGGCCAGATAATATCTCCAAGATCAACTATGAAGTTGACCAGTTCTATCTCGAAGTTCATCATATTCAGCCATGATTCGTGCATTCTCTGAAGTTCTTCAGATACCCACTGTTCTGCCTCAGTCGAGGACAGTTCGCTTGGTGCGCTCATCTGACTTAGCAAGTCGGCTTCTGTTAAAGGAGAGTCTTCTATGAGAAGTGTCCCATCATTTCTCCCAGTCAGAACTGCAAGATTGGTTTCATACACTTCGCTAGATGAACATGATTCAGCACAGGAACCATCTGCGAAAGAGTTCCTTTCCACAAAGTCGCTAAACTTGTGGAAGGCATAGGATGCAATTGCGATTGCTGAGAAACTTTGCATCATATGTGTTCGGTGTCTATACCAATGGTGGAGTCCAAGGATTCCGGTTGGCATTATTGCTAGAGCTGCCTCTATTGTTGGAGATTTTTCTGAACTCTCTGTCTTTCTTTTTCTCAGTCTTTCAATCTTCCATTTCTCATATGCATCACCTATGCCCTCAGGCATAATCATCAGGATTGCAATTAGGAAAATGTAAGGCATTACTCCATCTAAAGCAGAGTAATTTGATCTTCCAAGAGGGAATCCAATACCGATCAGAACTGGGGAAGAAAGGGCGCGTACAAATCCAACAATCAGTGAGCCGACAATTGCTCCCGAAAGAGAGCCGATTGTACCTAGAACGATTATCGCGAAGGATGGCAATAGCAAAGTGAAGGCAGTCTCAGGATTGAATCTTAGAGTAAGTGCGAAAATAGCCCCGCCCATGCCCGAGAGTCCTGCGGATAAGAATGCGCTTGTGAG
>DAON01000052.1:2346-5247 GCA_002501885.1 Euryarchaeota archaeon UBA220
ACAGCCCTCATTCTTCTTCCCAGTCTAGTCTTGTTGAGTAGGAGAAGTAGGAGAAGTACTGCAGAGAAAATGACTACAGGAACTGCTCCTTTGTAGTAGGCATAATTAGTGGTTGCTTGGGTTATGCAATCGGCTGTCGTATCATATATCTCAAGAGCTGGTTTCGAAGTATCACTAACTATTCGAGATAGGGTAGATTCTCCTGTCGTTGCATCAACTGTTTCTTCACAAGTCCATTGTGTGTATGTCCTGCCCTCTTCTAGATTCCTTTCTCCTAGGTTGAATCTAAATTTGGTAGTCGGAATCTCCCATCTGAGGTTGGGCATTCTCCAGTCTCCTTCTGGCTCAAACATTCTTCTTCCTGCCCCAAATCTGAGATATGTCAGAGCTCTGAGAATTAACGCGACGCCCAAAGAAGCGATCATCATCACCTGAGGGGATGCTTTGGTTTTCCGAAATCCTCTGTACACGAGTCTATCGATAATTATGCCAGCAATCCCAGTAAGTATGAACGCCGCCACTAGTGTGAATAGGAAAACGGACCATGTGAGAACCCCATCCTTGGTTGTTGAGAGGTTAGCCATTGGGAAGAAGTAGTTGCTCCAAATCATGATCATTGACAGATACATTCCAATCATGAATAATTCAGATTGAGCAAAATTTCCGTATCTCTGAACCTTGTATGTCAGAGTCAGTCCAATCGCTATAGCAAGATAAGTCGATGACCAAGTGAGAGTTCCTGTAGTGATGGAAACTAAATCAAGTGTGAAAGATGCGTCCTCGCCCAGTCCTTGTAGTAGAATATCTAATGAAAAGAAAGTTACAGCTACCATGAAGAATGGAGAAAGAAGGATTGCTATTGTTCGAGGTATTCCACTCGGAGCATCATCAAAGAGTACCTTAACGACCAAGAATCCTGCCGCTATTGACTCAACTAACTGTAGTAGCCAAACCATGTCATTTGGAAGGCCTCCTGCCAATGCCTTGTCGAGTATATTTAGCGAGCCAATGGAGTTGAGAGTCCCTAGAAAGTTAGCATCTATGAACAGCAGAGCTGCGATGATTAGTCTTCGAGTACCTCTAGGCAACTGCGAGAATTGTTCCCGGGCTTCATGCAGCATGCTACTACACAAACCCGTACATCATGCGAATTAATTGTTGGGGCAGCGCGGCGGGGGTGGCCCGCCGCGCTGCTTTACGTTAAACCAATCAGGCAGTTGTTATGCCGTTGACTGGGTCCCAGTTTCTGGTACAATCGTACGAAACAGTGTCGGTAGTTGCATCGTGAGAGAACTCACCAATACAGAAACCGGCAGCTGGTACGTCACCATTGTCGGCGAAACTGATTGTTCCACTGGCTCCATTCCACTGCTGACCTGTGCCCATGACAGCCATGTTGGCGTCAAGACCTGGGTTTGCAAGTGCTGTGAAGGCAGCGAACGCGACGATTGTTACAGCGTCGAAGGCCTCGGCGGTGTAGATACCACCAGCACAGTCAGGAGACTGGGCGCACATTGCCGCGAAGACGTATCCGACCTCGGACATGCCGCCTGCAGCCGCTGGCTTTGTGGCGATAACGCCGTCAACCAGAGACTTGTCAGACATATCTGCTGCTAGTCCTTCCTCAGCAATTCCATCAGCGCCGTAGATGGCTCCAGTGTATCCTTGGGAAGCCATCTCCTCGATGAGTGCAGCACCATCAGATGCGTACGACACCATCATTACTGAAGTGCAACCATCATTCATCACTGAACTGACTATCGAAGTGAAGTCAGTTGTGGTCTCCTCATATCCAATCTGCGAGCAGATAGCAGAGGAGTCCATGTTAGCAACGAAAGCGTCTGCTAGACCAGATCCGTATGCGTTGGTCATGTGGACCACTGCAACATTGTCCATTCCATCTGCGGCCATGACTTCAGCAACTACTGAGCCCTGGAAAGCGTCGCTTGGCACAACTCGGAAGAATCCTGGGTATGCTGAAGCATCAGACAATGCTGGGCTTGTGCTGGCGTAGGAAACCTGTGGGATTCCTGCTGCAGATAGTAGGGCGTTGGCGCCCATGGATGCGCCAGAGCAAGCTGCTCCAACGGCTCCCCAGACTCCAGCGTCAATTAGCGCTTGAGCTGCGGTTGCTGCCATGGTACCGTCACAGCCCGAGTCAGCGTAGACTATCTCGAACTGAACACCATTGCTGTATCCGATTATGTTGGCTAGACCAACAGCAATCTGGGATGCTGCTACGAAACCAGGTCCGTAAACAGCGATAGGTCCGGATGCATCGTTCAGGAAACCAATCTTGACAGTGGCTCCCATCCACTCGACATCAGTAACACCGTCTCCGCCAGCGGCCCAAGCCCTGTCGCAGTTGAAGTACTCGCCATAGGTTGGGACATGGTGGAAGGTGCAGACATCGTAGCCTGACCCGCCAACGTCACCGTTGTCTAGGAAGGTGTGGGTTCCGCTGTCTCCAGCGTATTCGTTACCGACCATTGGGACATGCATGCCCATGTCAGCTCCACCATCCATCATTGCGGCGTGACCGATCATCATGACCGCGTCGTATGCCTCAGAGGTGAAGATTCCAGTTGAACAGACATCGTCTGCTGCACAAGCGGCTGCGAAAACACCAGCACCAGCTGCTGCGGCTCTAGGTCTTGTGACCTGGATTCCGTTAGCAGCTGCAGGGTTGGTGTAGTCATTCAGGGCAGCCTCTCCGGCCATTCCATCAGCACTGAAAATTGGGATTGTTGCTCCCATTACAGCCATTGTTTCGACAATCATGGCTCCATCAGCGGAGTATGATCCAAGGAATACTGAGTCACAACCTGCATCGATAACAGACTGAACAGCAGCCTGGAAATCGGTGGTTGTCTCTTCGTATCCTGCCTGTAGACAGACATT
>DAON01000052.1:5637-14848 GCA_002501885.1 Euryarchaeota archaeon UBA220
ACAACAGCAGTGTTTGAAACACCGCTTGCTGCAATCATGTCAGCTGCTGCCTGGCCCTGTAGTGCGTCGCTTGGTACAATCCTGTAGAAGTGAGGATATGCAGTTGCGTCGCTCAGAGCTGGCGATGTGCTAGCGTAGGAGATCATTGGGATTCCTGCTGCAGATAGTAGGGCGTTGGCACCCATCGAAGCACCAGAGCAAGCTGCTCCGGCCACTGCGACAACTCCAGCGTCAATCAGGGACTGAGCTGCAGTCTGCGCCATTGTACCGTCGCATCCAGAATCGGCCTCGATAACCTCGAAGACATAGTCTCCATCCATTGCGTTCAGGTCATCCATAGCTGCTCCCCAAGCAAAGGTGAATGGGGCAGCGAACTGCGAAATAGGACCAGAAGCATCGTTCAGGAAACCTAGCTTGATTGTGGTTGCTGCAGGGGCCTGGAACATTGGGTTCTCAGTTCCCATGTAGTGAGCTGCGATTTCGTCAACAATGGCGTCAGCCATATCAGCGTCGAAACCGACCACATTCATGTCGTCGTCGTATGACTCAAACGGTGGGTAGAACGGATCAGTGCACAACTTCAGGCTACCAGACTCAAGGACACCGGTTAGGGTGCTGCCCTCAGTTGGGGTCGGGTATTCTGTAGCAGTGTCAGCCGTTGTGTCATCAGCAAGTGTGACAGCTCCATCGAACCAAGCGCCGTAAATGGCGTCGTATTCTCCGGAAGCGACAACAGCGCCGATAGCGACATCCAGAGCAGCAAGAAGCTCTCCGGAGTCCTCACGGACGGCTAGACCGAAGTTCTCATCCGAGAAGGTGACCATTAGGTCGCCCTCTAGAGACAGAACAGGTGCGTCTCCCATGGCGTAGTGTGCGTCACCGTTGTTCAGAGCGGCGATTACTGAAGGGAAGTCCTCGAAAGCACTGATTGTAGCCATACCTAGGTTCTCATTGGCGTATAGGTCAGAGGTGGTCCCCGACTGTACGGCAATTGTGGTACCTGCTGCGTTCAGGTCCGAGACATCCGAGATTGTTGCTGCACCGTCTCCGCCGATAACACCCTGGCTGCTTGTGTAGTAAGCCCTGGTGAAGTCGACGACTTGGTCGCGCTCATCTGTCTTCGTCATCGCCGAGATAATGGCGTCGCACATCTCGCCGGCATTCAGGTTGGGGATAATGGGGTCCCATCCAGACTCCACCCACATTGGGCCGACATCGGCAGCCAATGTGATGGACCAGGTTGGGTCGTAGGTACACGATCCGTCGTCTTCGGTAGCATCTGCGTTGTAGTTGTTCGCCGTAGCGTCCATACAACCCATTACTGCCACAGGCTCAGGGTCCTCATCATCTCCCCCTAGGCAACCAGCGAACGCTGCCGCTAGCATACTCAGGGTAAGCATCATTGCAATTATTTTCTTGTTTTCCATAGCGTAATCACGCTCCAGTGCCGGCACGACGATGTGTGGTAGTTATAGAGATTCGGTATTTTTACCGTAGGTAAAGCGTTTAGATAATAAAAACCATCCAAATTTCTCTATTTTCGAAGATTTTGGCTTAAATATGCTATTATTTTGATAGTGACAATCATTGAGTGGTTGCTTTTCGGGTCAACATGGGCGTCGATCCGATTGACTATGCCTCGAGTGGAGTGGACATCGATGCTGAAGGAAAGGCCATCTCAAGTCTGATTGGTGCACTCGGCAACTCAGTTAGGAAGTCAGGTCAGAAGGGTGCGCCAGTTCCTCTGCCTGGTGGCTTCGGAGGAATTGTCGAATTTGGTGATGCTCGGCTCGTGTTGGCAACTGATGGAGTTGGCTCAAAATTACAGATAGCAAGCCAGACTGGTTGGTTAAGAGGGGTGGGGATTGACTGCATCGCTATGAATGTGAATGACCTCATTTGTGTGGGCGCTGAGCCAATTGCTTTCGTGGACTACATCGCAGTTCCAAAGACTGACCCAATGGTGCATGCTGAGTTGGGCCATTCACTAACTGAAGGTTGTCGTCAGGCCAGGGTAACTTTAGCTGGCGGGGAGACTGCAACCTTGCCTGGGATTGTGACCGAGTTGGACTTATCTGGAACAGCCCTAGGGTGGTTCCCTGAAGGTGGTGAAATTACCGGTGAAAGATTGCAGGTTGGTGATGCAATTATTGGCCTACCAAGTAGCGGAATACACTCAAATGGATACACTCTTGTAAGAGCAGTTCTAGAGAGATCCGGTCTATCTTTGAACGATTCTGCACCTTTCGAAGTTGAGGCTGGTCGGATAGAAAGATGGATGGAAGGTGATTTGACCATTGGAGAGGTTCTCCTGAATCCAACGATGATTTATGTCGATCCGGTGATTGACCTAGTGCTCGCTTGCAGAGAAGGCAATGGCCCATGCTCTTCTGAAGATATCAAAGCGATTGCTCACATCACTGGTGGAGGCTTGTCTAATCTACTGCGATTGCATGAGACTCTAGGTTGGCATATCGATGACCCTCTAACAGTGCATCCTGAGTTCTCTTGGATAGCAGATGTAGGCCCAGTAGATTCTAGAGAGATGCATAGAACATTCAACATGGGTATGGGGATGGTGATTGCAGTTTCAGACGGTGTTTCGGACGATGTTGAAAAGTGGCTTGCTGAGAGACTTACGGGTACGCGTAGAGTTGGTTCAGTCACGGATTCAGGGAAGGTGACACATGCAGATTCAGAAGTGTTCTTCGATCATTACTGAGCAATTCTACCAGTAGTCAATACCTTGTGCGGTAACTACCTCCGAGAAGCATGGGTGAAAACGAGCCTAGTGGTTGGCCCGGTGTGCTGCATCGAGAGGGTCGCACTCTATGCAGACTACCAGGGGACCCTTCTGAATTGGGCCCCGGGCCGGGAACCAAGGGGCAGGGTGCTGTCTTCCATAATCCAGCAATGGCAGGTAGCAGAACACGTAGTGTGCTACTTCTCCAATATTGTATCGAGGCAGGGCTTCTTGGAGAAGGTACAATCTATGCACTCGATGGGCTTTCTGCCTCTGGAATTAGGGCGCGCAGGTGGTTGAATGAATTGCCTTCTGAAAGTGCAAACAGAATTAGCGCCACGATGGGTGATATGGATCCTGCAGCTCTAGATTGGGCTATGCTTTGTCACGAAGAGTTTCCTCCCAGTCATGGCAAGGGAGAATTGCTTCAGCATTTGGGTGACTTGCGAAAAAGTGTACTCGAACATGGCAGGCATTGGGTAGATATTGATCCATACGGGTCGCCTCTTCCTTTCCTTGATACAGCAGTCCAATCGCTGGCAAGGCGGGGTGTAATTGAAGTCAGTGCGACCGATAGTGCTGCACTATCTGGTTCTTCAAAAAGCGCATTACTAAGGCGCTATGGAGCGAGAGTATATACTGACGGTTTGGCGCATGATTCTGGCCTAAGAGTGTTACTTGCTAGCCTTGCCAGAACTGCGGCTAGGCATGAGCGATCGGTGATTCCATTGTTATCGGTATGGGACTCTCACCACCTGAGAGTCTCGGCCCTAGTCAAAAGAGGAGTAGAGGGGGCCAATCGGGTAGAAGAGTCTCTTGGCTGGAGGGTAGCTGAGCCAACAAAGTCTGAGGTTTCTGTGTCTATTTCCGCTGCTCTGCATCCACATACTACACTGGATTCGGATTCTCTTCCTATGCACTGCTTCTTGCCTCTCAATCATCCAATCGACCGTGCCGACAAGCGTGTTTCTGGTCCAATGTGGATTGGGGCTCTTGGAGATTCAGGCGCAATGGCGTCGATGAGTGAAGAGCGGGCCGTTGGGTTGAGTAGTCCTATGTATGACGAGAATGATCCTCTTGCATGGTCCGAGCGTGATTGCGAGAGAGAGAAGCGGAGTGTTGTCCGTAGTGTAAGGCACCTATCTGAGGAAGCTGCAGTAATCGATGCTCCTCACTTGATTCTAGTCGATGATTTGGCGAGTTGGCTCGGTTCGGGCTCTCCGGTCAGTCCGAGTAAGATGGTTGAAAAATTGCGTAAAGAAGGTCACAGGGCCGCTGTTTCCAGATATGGAAAACCGTCTTTCAGGACTGATGCCCCTTGGGATGCAATTGTTTCAGCCACCGATGTATGACATCTCAATCCTATCCGATGGCTTTGACATCTCGGATCTAATCTCAGAGTATCTATCTTCTCTTTCTTGCCAATGAGATCTGATTATTGATGCAATTTCCTCATCTGAACTACCCATCCTAATTGGGGACAGTAAATCCAACCCTCTACTTGAGAAGAGGCAGGTGTAAAACCTACCATCGGCCGATATCCTGGCTCTAGTGCAATTACCACAGAATGGTTCGGTAACACTGGTTATGAGGCCTACTTCATCTCCTTGTGCCGTCTCGTACCTCTTGGCTACATCACTCTTTTTTACTGAGGGGATTGGTTTCAATTCGCCTATCAATTGTCGGATTTCTTCAGCACTAACCACATCCTCCAGTGACCATCCATTTGTTGAACCCACATCCATGTACTCAATGAAACGAATTGCTATATCTCTATTAGAAAAACGCTCAATCAAATCTAATACTTCTTCTTCATTTGAATTTCTTTTGACTACAGTATTGATTTTTATTGGGCCCAAACCAACTGATTCGGCCGCCTCTATACCGGCCATAACAGAGGCAACCGTATGACCTGAATCGGTAATCTTAGCAAATGTGGCTTCGTCAATTGCATCAAGGCTCACAGTTACACGGTTGAGGCCTGCAGCGGAAAGGGCTGGAGCATATCTCGGTAAGAGGACGCCGTTGGTTGTCATCGCGATCTCGACATCTCTCAGAGCCAGCATTGAAACCAAATTGTGTAAGTTTCTGCGAAGGAGTGGTTCTCCTCCTGTGAGGCGAATCTTTTCTACGCCGAGCGATACGAAAATACCTGCTAAGCGGTCTATCTCCTCAAATGTCATTATTTCATCGCGGCCCATGAATGGAAAATCGTTCCCAAACACTTCTCTAGGCATGCAATATGTACATCTGAAGTTGCACTTATCCGTGACTGATATTCTCAAATCAATTAGTGGCCGGTTCAGTTTGTCCACCGGCTTTGACTCCATCCAACTTGCGTGTAGATACTTGGTGATGAGTCTTGCCTGTAGTCGGACAGGTTGAAATTATAGGATATGGTCACAGATACCGAAAGGCATGCTTACTATCACCGATAAGGCTCAAGAGATGCTTGGCCAATTTGCAGAATCTGCTGACGAGGGGGTTGAGTTAATTCTTCGAGTAGAGATTGTCGGCAGGGGGCCCAAGGGTTTCCAGTATGACTTGCAGTTTGTAGGGCGCGAAGATAGAAAGGAAGATGATATCGAAGTCGATGTTGAAGGAATGCCTGTCCTAGTTGCTGCCCGGAGCGCCCAGTATCTCGAAGGTACTACTCTTGACTACAAGGAGACCCTGATGGGTGGCGGATTCAGTTTTGAAAACCCAAACCCACTATGGGTGGACGAGTTGTCTAATGCAGTAGCAGATATCATCGCAAGTGAGGTCAATCCTGTCGTCGCTTCGCATGGCGGACATGTCGATTTGATTGGTGTCGATGATGGTAAGGCAATCATCGCATTTGGTGGAGGTTGTCAGGGCTGCGGTATGGTTGATGTGACCCTCAAGCAAGGGGTTGAGGTCATGATTAAGGATAATGTCCCTGGAATTTCTGAAGTTATCGATGCAACAGATCATGAAGCCGGAACTAATCCATTCTACTGATTAGAAAACCATTGGAATATCGTCTTCGTCATCATCCGAATCTGGTGCAGGTAAGGCCATTGAGTGGGCCCTCTCAAACGCCTCTCTAACTCTCTCCTCTATATTTCGAGCATCATCGAGAAGACCTTGGACTGGAATTTCCCTATCCATCAACTCACTAAGTCCCTCCACGGCAATTAGAGCAGCCCTGGCATCTGGGTACATCGGATTACACTCAGCCAGTAGGGCAGTGACATCTAGACCTCGACGCTCTCCCTCGGCGATTAGATAACCAGCAATCCCGGCAACAATTCCTTGCTGTATTTGCTGAATTCCAGCGTCTTCGAGTTGATTTCTGCTGGCTGATGTAGAGGCAACTCCCCACAAATCGCTGTCTTCCTTGATTCCTAGGTCGTTGCTTACGACTCCATCAATTACAATTAATCGGTCGAATCCTCCTTTGGTGAACCACTCCATCACGGTCTCTCCGAAGTATACATCATTATCGCTCGGGAATTGAATCTCTGAGGTGAATACTCCGAGACCCTCACCCTGATACACTCTGACTGGGTGTTTTGGAACTGAGTCATGAATCAGAGCTATGGCTGGGAATTTGGGGTGCATAACAGTCCCCATAGGGGACAATTCGAGTGTCTTGATTAGATGGGATGTGGCAATCACACCGACTGAGCCGACAGTAGAGAAACCACAGATTGCAGTTCCACCGAGCCCTGAAGGGTCGGCATCAGCGTGCAGGACTAGTGGATATGCGCCGCTCGTGTACTCCTCCATGAGGTAGCCCCCCAATCAGGGATTATTGAAACCCACGACTAGAGTATTCTCAAATTGTGGAGATTAGCACTTGCACTAGTTAAGGAAAATAGCGACAAATTAACACCGATGAAGCGTTGCGGGACCTGTGAGTGAGACCGGGAGTAGTGGGATTGGGCGCATCTACATCAAAGCGGGTAGCGAGGAGATAGACCTCTCCGGTTCTGCCAGAGAAGTCAGCGACAACTGGTTGAATATCACTAAGCAGGATACTTGGCAGTCCACTCTTTCCAGAATAAGGATGGCTCGCCAAGAGGCGATTAACAAGGCCATGGAAGTAGTGGTAAAATCAGGAATTCCTGAGAGAGGTTCTGCTTTCAGAAGGCTACTAGACACTTGTGGAGTGGATAAGAAATCTGATGTAATCCTAGCCGCGATTCATTATCTCAGATCTGTAGAAAGAGAGAGTGATACGCCCCCTAGAGATGTAAGAATTCTAATCGCTCAGAGCGGAATGTGGGATGAAGACGAAGTAGAGAAGTGGAATTTATCGCTATACATCAATAGGATGCTAGAGGGTTCCTCGCCATTGTTGGAATATCCAGAAGGGAAGGCGAGCAAGAATCGTTTCGTTGTTCTTACTGATGATGGAGTGGACTATCTCGAAAACATGTCTCTGTGAGGAGTTTCATGAAGGACCTGTCCTATACTTCTCATGTGGGTAAGAACCTGAGAGATGCTGATTTATCTGGCTTCGATTTGCGTCGTGCCATATTCGATGGGGCGGATCTAGAGGGTGCCGATTTATCTGGCTGTGATTTGAGAAATGCCTCGTTTAAGCGAGCCAATCTAATGAAGGCGGCATTTGATGGGGCTGATATGAGAGGTGCTTCTTTCATCAAAGCAAAAATGAATCTTTCAAATTTCCAAGGTTGTCGTCTTGATGGTGCTGACCTTCGGGGCATAAGAGGCCGTTATGCCATATGGCGTAATGCAAATTGGTGGGATGCAAAAATGAATGATGATCTGAGAGAAGTGCTAACAAAAAAATGGCCGAGAGAATAGTCACTAAGGAGATAATTTAGCAAGTCCTTCTCGTATCCAGTCGGGCACAGAGATCTTTCTCTGGACCTCACCCATATCTGTGCAGACCGTAACTTGGTCTGAAGCCCAGCACAATACTCCATCCTGATTACGAAACTCGTACCTCCAGTTGATTGATGTATTGCCTATCTTAGGTACTGTAAGGGAGCATTGTATAGTATCGCCATAAGAGACCGGGTGTAGGAACTGAGTATCGCTATGCACTAGTGGGAATGCTATCTTATGCTCAGAGAGTATGGTGTTGTAGTGCATACCACAGGAGAATTCCCAAGACTCTTCGTAGAACCGATGAGCTAAATCCCAGAAACGCGGGTAGTAGACTATCTTGGCCAAATCGACCATTGGGAAGTCAACACGCCTCTGTGAAACGAAAGCCATGCCACTCGCGAGATGTTTCGGTTGAAGGCTGTTATGGAGGAACTACTGGTTCCTGACATGAGATAACATCCATTCCATTGGAATCGGGTCGATGTAGATACTGAACCACCCTCCATGTCCACCATCTATTACGGAAACAAATGTAATATTGGCTCCTAATTGAGTTAGATTCTCCGCCATCTGTGCAGCCATTTCGTAAGATGATGTGTTATCTGCAGTACCATGAGCCATCCATATAGGAAGATGTGCAACTTCTTCGGCTAATGGAAGATAGGAATATGGTTGGTGATGTGGTGAGAGGGGCATTATGGCAGCAAAGTAGTCTGGTAGTGCCGCGGCCACAATGAATGTGCCTCTTCCTCCCATGCTAAGTCCAGTTAGGTAGATTCTGTCGTCGTCAACATTGAGGTTTGATTTGACATCTTCAAGAACATCCAGAACCTTCTTTGGATCCCAATCTAATTCTAGCTTTGAAGGGCGGACAATGATGTATTTGTCATCCTCAGGCATGTGGAAATTATTTGTGAGGAAGTTATTGAAGAAGACAGAATCGTACACCTCTCCATGTAGGAATATGAAGATTGGATATGATTGGCTTGAGTTGTAAGCTGGTGGAATCTTAACTGAATATGTGTATCCACACATCCAATCTAACCTCTGGTCAACTATGATTTCAGATTCGTTATTGTAGTCGGTTGTGTCATAAGAAATATCGGTTAGGCCGTCAACTGCTAACCACATTCCACCCTGATGTTCAGGCCATTGTGTAGGATTCTCTGTTGGATTCAGTCCTTCAGACGCAGTTGTGTTACATGGAGGAATGTATGTTGGTTCTGGTTCAGGCTCTGGGAAGGCACAGTTGCGTGTTTGCTCATCCCAAGTTCCACCGCGTTGCTCGCAGTCTTCTTCAGTTATCTCTGAATCGTCATTTCCTCGGTCGCTCTCATCATCAAAGTCACAATACGATTCACCTTCGCTATCGGGGGCTTCAGTCCAAGAGCCTTCTCGCTCTTCACATTCTTCTTGATTGATTTGGGTTATATCTTCGGCTCGTTCATCCTCTGAGTTAATCTCTGGGGTGGTGTCCTCGATTATCTCCGTTCTGTCATCACCTGCACAGCCAGCTAGGGCTGCAGAAAACAGTAGTAGTACAACTAGACCAGCCCCTCTCATGCACATGAATCGGATGCTTTGGTTATCTAGTCTCGTATGCCGTCGCTGCGCCTGAAGGATGGCGGACCCACCGCGATTCGA
>DAON01000052.1:15212-21813 GCA_002501885.1 Euryarchaeota archaeon UBA220
GATATCCAGGCTACACTATGGGTCCAGCGCGTTTTCGACCGGCGACTTCTGTATAACCCCGACGGTGAGTTAAATCACATTGAAAGGGGGAGTACGGTCTTCCATCGAGGTTCTGCAAGTTTCTTCGCATTGGGCCCAGTTCTAACATTCTGAGTCTTGTGAGTCAAGACTCCATGCATACCCTCAACGGAGAACTTGACACGTAGTTCAAGAAGACGATCTCGCTCTGCGGTAGTCATCTGCTCGGAGTCGAGTTCAACTGATGTTGCAGTGCCTTCCTCACCCTCGTTATGCAGGTTCAGAGTACTTCCTTCAATAGCCACCCTTGGTGAGAAATCGTAGTCCTTGGGGTCATTCATGCGAACATCTGCATCGATGATTAGCCTGTCTCTGATTGAGACCTTGGTAATCTCGATTGACCTGACCATGCATCGGCATCGGAGCTGAGTTCAAAGCCCTTCGCACGCGAAGAAGAGGGGTTTAGACTGCTATCTCACTAACTCTGGGTACTAGAATCACGAATTCGACGACTAGTTGCCAATCGTTTCCTTGGTCGGGGTCGACATCGTCAACCGGTAGGTCTGGATCGCACTCATCGGCCGTGATAGCCCAATACCAAGTCCCCTGTCCAAATCTCTCTCCCGGCTCGTTCAGAAGAGTCTCTACCAATCCATCTGATGAGTCGGCAGTAATGGTATAGTCGCTCTCAGGTATTGAGTTCATATCCGACCGATCAATGCTAGCACTAGCGTTCTCGGTGATATTATCGTGAGTGGTTGAAGCAAAGGTATTCCATCCTGTCTCAGGTATGCTCAAGGAGACTGTGAAGTTGTCTTCTGGCCACATTATTGGCAGTAGATCTCTGGCTAGGGTGAGTGTAGCGTTGACTTGGATGATACGCGCGCCCTCTCCAGGAATGTGTTCCAACTCAACGGATTGTCCTTGCTCTAGATAGCCCGACCATTCCACCTCTATATGCTGCTCTTCCCATACGACCTTGAATGTCCTAGAAATCACCATCAGACTCCATATCTGAGTGTTCATGGCTCCCTTGTCATCGATTACTGATACTGATCCTGTTCTGTTGCCTGATGTTTCGTAAATCAATTCCACGAAAGACGAGGATGATTCAGCATCATTGGTCTTGTCTCCGTCTCCGTCCGAATCTAAGCCATGATCGAAGTCCCAAATATACTCGACATTAGCACCTTCTGGATCAGTCGAAGAGCTTGCATCGAGTCTTACGGGTTCTCCCGCTCTGACGAAGGTGGGCATCTCAAGAACAATTGTAGGTGGAGAGTTGACGAATATACTAACTGAGGCTCTGTCAACCTCTCCATCATCGTTTACTACAGTGACTTCTGCTTCGTATGTGCCAGCCGAATTGAATGTGTGGCTCACTATTCCTTGTTTAGTAGTCCTGCTCTCTCCATCTCCAAATTCCCATCTGTACTCATCGATGTATGTTGGATTCGGAGTGGATGATTCTCTTGCATCGAAATTTACGGTCTCGCCGACATTGATTTCCTGTAAGTCTGCGCTTAGTCGTGCGTTTGGAGTAGTCGAGCTCAGACCTGAGCAGCCAACTAGACTGGCTGAGAGTAACATCACAACTAGTGCAACTGGAATGCTGTTCGGACTAGATGCCATGTTTGCCCTCCTCAACCGCTCCCTCATAGGGCTGTTGCAGGACTGGGAGGTTGTCGGATGATTACGATAGTTCAAGGACGGTGGCGGTAAACAGAGGAGCATGTCGGGCTCCCTGCTTGCAGGTTACCGAGTCCTCGGTTTTGACCTAGAGACAACTGGTTTCGACCACAGGAAGGATAGGATTGTGCAGTACGCCCTTGTTGGTAGTGATGTCAATGGTAGTCACATCAATCTGCAATCTCTTGTTGATCCTAAAGTGAAGATACCTCCTGAAACAACTAGAGTGCATGGAATAAGCAATGCAGATGTCAGAGGTATGGGCGATTTTTCTGAGCATGCAATTGAGATTGGCTCGATGATTGAAAATTCAATAATCATCGGACATAATGTACTGAAATTCGACTGGCGTTTTCTTGAGGTGGAGTGTGTGCGTGCTGGTATGGAAGCCCCGATTCCGAGAGGAATTATCGACACATTGGTTCTAGCTCGAAGGCTAAAGATTCCGGGAAGACATACATTGGGGCACCTATGCAATAGGTTCGGCATTGAGATGACTAGAAGTCATCAGGCAGATGCTGATGCCGGGGCTACCCTATTGCTACTTTGGAAAATGATGCAGGTATACCCGGACAAATTCTCCGGGAATATCGATGATTTACTGGACTCATTCTCGAATTGATTTCAATAGTGGCGTCCAAGGTAGTACCTCGCACCAGTCGCCCATGTGGACTATCTTGCCGTCTACTCTTGCGCTTCCAAGGAAAATTGGGCCTTCGTGTCCTGATTCAATCAACTCTTGCATCTGAGTCAGGGCCTGGTCTCTCAGTATCGCTCCGAAGCGGTGGTCAGAGTTTGCCAAATCCCCATCATCTCCTACCGGAGGCATTCGCTGGAATAGGGCTGCCCCTGATTCTGGATCGAATCTGATGGTGCTGACCACTTCATCCCTGAACATTGCTCCGGGAGAGAGTATTCCATCTCTTCTAGCGACCCACCATGAAGGGCACCAGGCCTTCCATTCGCAGAAACCACATTGCATCTCACCGGGAGTAGACTCTAGTGGGGTCGTAGTGGGTCTCATCCCTTCCCAAGCCTCTAGTGCGTCGGACAGAACTGATGGGCCATCGGCTCTATGCACGGTCTGATTAGATGAATACCAACCCTCAGCATGAACCGGAGGGTGGTCCGGGTTGTTTTCCATTAGTAGGTCACGATAGAAACGCAGCTGTCGACTGACCTTCTCGTTGAGTTTCTGTTTAGGTGGATTTCCGGTCTTCAGATCGGCTACAATCCATCCCTTTGAGACTCCATTCTCATCTAGATCTGCTACTAGGAGGTCGAGTCTTCCCATAAGTCTGCCATCATCTGATTTGAGAGTTCCTTCATTGGCTAGTACTATGCTCTGCACGGTCTTCCAATGTTCTATTGTGACTTCAGACAGTGCTACCTTGCCAATGTTGGATTTGGAGAATAATATATTGAGTGCTCCTACAAGTCCGTCATGCGCCTTTGTTATCATTTCGTCCTTCCATCTAGGATGGCGTGGAGTGGCTAGGAAAGTGTCCCTTTCGAGGGCCCAATGACGATCTAGTACGGCCTTTGCTGTTGGAGGTAACCAGCCCGATTCATCTTCTTCTCTTCCTGATAAATCCAAGTTACATAGATCCTCAACGGAGTTGTGAACAGCAGTTCCCATTGCTGCTGGCATGCTAGCCTTCCTAGGCAGCCGTTGACGGGATAGCCAGTACTTCCGAGGGCAGTCTTCATAGCGATTCCAAGAGGAAGGAGAAAGTTGGTGAGCGGCGAAACCCTCGTCCATTTCGTGCACCCCGATAGAGGCACCGAGAGTGACAACGATTAACATCATCGTCTAATATTCGTTCCCATGGTAGATGCACCCAAGGTGGAAGTCGACGCTGAATTGAATGCTAGCGGCGCTCTTGTAATCAGTTGCTTTCCTTCGATTGGATTCGTTAGCAGCATAGTCGCTCACTATCTTGTTGACAAATTAGAATTGGAACTAGTGGGAGGTGTCAGACACCCAAAGTTACCTCCGGTATGTCTAGTTCAGGACGGTAAGCCCTTACCTCCAATGAGGTTCTATTCTGGAGAGCCGGTCTGTAATATGGAGAGGTGTGACAAGGTCATTCTGATTGCATCTGAAATCCAGGTGATGCCTGAACTGAATCTGCCATTAGCTGATACGCTGCTAGATTGGTGTGCAGAAGAGGGGGTCGGTGCAACTATGCTGATTGATTCATACGCACAGGGAATTGGCCAGCAACATTCCATTTTCGATGATGATGAGAGTGATGAGACCATCTTAGGAATAGGATCTACCGATGAGTCGCACAAAACTCTCCAAGGATTGGGTGTTCCCTTATTGAGGCAAGGCGTGGTTGGCGGCATTACTGGCGTAATGATGGGTGAGAGTCGTCGTAGGGGGGTCGATGTAATGGCTATCCTCGCAGAGTCTGATGGAACAATTGGAGGAGGGCTTCCTGATGCTAGAGCTGCTGCTCGAATCATAGAATGTTTAGATGACCTGATTCCCGCTGTTCACCTAGATCCGGGTCCTTTGCTTGAAGAAGCACAGAGAATAGAAGGAGAGATTCGTGAGATGATGGCAGTTCATGTCAATCCACCAGTCGACAGTAGTGATTCTCTCGGCTCAATGTACGGCTAGAAGTCGCCAAGAGTGCTCTGTCTCTCTGCTGGAGGATTAATTCCAGTCAGAGCTGATAGTTCTGTTTCATTCAGCACCACCACACCCAATCTCTCAGCCTTATCCAACTTAGATCCAGCGGAGTCTCCAGCGACGAGGTAATCTAGCTTACCTGAGACTGAAGATACTACTTTCCCTCCCATCGACTTGATTGAAAGTGCGATTTCCTTTCTTGGTCTGGAAAGAGTTCCGGTGATGCAGAATGTTTGTCCTTCGAGTGGCCCGGTGTTTGTTTGTGTGGCTTCGTCCGAGATTTCCAATTCATCACTAAGTGAAGATACAATGTTCATTCTTACTGATAGTCCCTCAAGTAGCAACCTTGCAACGGTCTCGCCGACTCCTTCTATTGCTACTAGTCTAGATATTGACTCATTATGTTTCAGAGAATTGCCTTCTTCGTCTAAATTCGGCTCATCATCCATACCATGAACTAACTCAAGGAGTGAGTCGAGACTTCCCACTTCAGTAGCAATTGAATTGGCTATCTCTGGGCCGATTCTTGGCATTCCAAGAGCTGCAAGGAATGTACTGAGAGTCATACTTCGGCTTGCTTCCAGTTCATCGATTACATTGCCTGCAGATTTCTCTGCCATCCTGTCTAGACTTGCTATGTCACGCAGGCTTAGAGTGTAGAGATCAGCCAACGAAGTCACCATTCCAGTCGAGCAAAGTTGCTCGGCTAGTTTCTCTCCAATGCCGTCCATCTCGAGGTGGCGACACCAGTAGAGTATGGTGCGCTCCAAACGAGCTGGGCAATTGAGATCCATGCAGCGAATGAATGCGCCGTCCTCGACTAATTCTGAGGAGCATCTTGGGCAATGAGTGGGTATGGTGACTGCTATTCGAGTAGGGAGTGGTTCGTCGAATGGCGTACCATCAGCATGCTTTCTGTCATTCAAATCGGAATCTAGGGCTGCACCAAGTACCTCAGTGATCTTTGGAATTACATCTCCTCTCCTTACCACCCTTACACGGTCTCCGAGCATGATTCCGAGTCTCTCAACTTCGCCTTTGTTATGCAATGTAGTACTCTCCACAGTTACTCCTGAAACAGTCACAGGAGCGACCTTAGAAACAGGAGTGACATTTCCAGTCCTGCCAGTCTGCCACTCCACATCCATCAGTACACTAATTGCCTCCTCAGGAGGGAATTTCCAAGCTAGAGCCCATCTAGGATGGTGTGCCGTCATTCCGAGTAATGTTCTCTTACTAAGTCGATCGAGTTTGATTACTATGCCATCGATTTCCCAATCTGCACCATCCCTGTTCTCAGTCCATCTGTTTACTACTGTCATTATCTCAGCAGTAGTGGATTGAGAGTCATTTCCCCCTACAACCTCATTACCAGCCACTTCAATACCAATCTCCTGAAGCCATGTGATGAATTCAGAATCAAATTCGAAAGCCGGAGGCTCTGGGCTATCTGGATGTTTGGCATCTCCCTGCGGGAACTCTGCTCCATATGCAAGGAAAATCAAATCCTCGGCTTTGCCCTTGCCAGCCTCTGCGTGCTTCTGCCTCAATGCACCTGCTGCGAGATTTCTCGGATTGGGAGCAATGTCCGAGTAACTGTCATTAAATGTATCAAGGGGCATTACAACCTCTCCTCTGATGTGACAGTCTCCCTCCCATGCTAGAGATTCGGGAACATTCGAGATTCTACGAGCGTTTGCAGTAACATCTTCGCCTCTTGTACCACTACCTCGAGTAGCCGCTCTGACCAATCTACCTCTTCTGTACTCCAAAGACAAGGCCGAGCCGTCTAATTTGGGTTGGCATACGAACCTCCTACCTTGAGCAGTAGTCTCTGAAATAAAATGGGTGACTTCTTGTTCCGTATTCGACTTGTCAAGACTGAGCATTGGGAATAGATGCTCGACCTTGGTCGAACCTGGAGGTGGGTCAGAGCCTACCTTTTGCAATTGAGGGTGATTAGGTGAGAGAGCCTTGAGTTCGTCCCAAAGAGCGTCAAACTCCGAGTCGGGGATCTCTGGTTTGGCCTCGTTGTAGTAGAGATGAGAATGATGGGAAATCTGGTCGGCAAGCCAGTCCACCAGCGCCTGCTCGCTGACTGTGCTCGGACGCTCCGCTGCCATGATACTCCAAGTCGCGCAGATGCCTTCAACCTGCGTATAGGAGCCCTACGGGCTCCTGTATTTTCGATATGGTGGGCCTGCCAGGATTTGAACCTGGGTCGCGCGCCCCCCAGCCGCGAAGTATAGGCCA
>DAON01000052.1:22121-29739 GCA_002501885.1 Euryarchaeota archaeon UBA220
CCCCCAGCCGCGAAGTATAGGCCAAGCTAACCTACAGGCCCTTTGGGCTTCACTACGAGTCGGGGGGTAGTCAAAGCCCTGTCGGACTCTCAGATTTCTCCAGCTAATCTCAAAACTGGGAGTTATCACTAGATCTAAATGGGCCAAAAAATAGCACTAATCAGTTACATCATAATAATTTGGTATTCTCAAATTATTAGGATAAATTAAATTGTTATTAATGTCGGCCGCGCTATGGCAATTACACACGACTTGGATCAAGACGACAGTATAGTATCTGGAATGGAGTTCGAAGAGTTTGATGTTATTGTCGTAGGTGCAGGTGCGGCTGGTATTGGAGTTGGGGTCTCTCTGTTACACGCTGGAGTTGAGAACTTCTTGATTGTAGAAAGGGAATCTGTCGGGGCATCATTTTCGGCATGGCCCGATGAGACTCGTTTCATCACGCCATCATTTCCAAGTAATTCCATAGGGATGCTAGATTTGAATTCAATAGCAATTGGGATATCTCCTGCATTTAGCATGAAAGTTGAGCACCCTACCGGAAAAGAATATGCAACGCATCTTCAGGACATAGTTGACTTTTTTGAACTGCCAATACTGGAAAAAACAAATATCTCCTCAATAGAGAAAATTCAAGATTTATTTCATCTAGAGACTACAGATACTACCCTTCAAGCAAGAAATGTGATTTGGGCTGCTGGAGAATATCAATACCCTCTATTGGAAGCTTTTGAGGGTAGCCATCTTTGTCGACACACGGCAACAATCCCAAGTTACAAGGATTTAGAGGGCGATAGTTTCCTTATCATCGGAGGTTATGAGAGTGGTATTGATGCGGCATATCACCTCTCAAGTAATGGGAAAAATGTGAAAGTCTTTGATTTGAACAGTCCTTGGGATGAAGAAAGTTCAGATCCAAGTATTACCTTATCCACATATTCGTTTGAAAGAATAAGAAATCCAAAATTCGAGAAAAATGTCGATTTGTGCTCTCAAACCGCAATTTGTTCGGTCGAGTTAATCGATGGCATATACAAGGTAAATACAGAAGATGGTCAAGTCTTCGAATCTACATCACAGCCACTATTTGCCGGAGGATTTGAGGGTAGTCATAGGTTTATTTCTCATCTATTTGAAGAAAGAGAAGATGGTTTTCCTCTAATTACAGAAAATGATGAATCGACAATAATGCCTGGTTTGTTTCTTTGTGGGCCTTCTGTGAGACATGATGGTCACATTTTCTGTTTCATCTTCAAGTATCGCCAGCGTTTTGCTATTGTCGCACAAGCAATCGCCTCTACACTAGGCTATGATACGGATGAGTTCGTAGAAGCGTATAGAGGATGGGGGATGTATCTTGATGACTTATCTTGCTGTGGTCAAGAATGCTTGACTTGTTGAACAATATCAATTGAATATAGGATGATGAAAAAATGTTTACGATCCATACACGAACCCGTCTTGAAAAAATGTTGAGTATTGAATGGTTAGGTCAAACATTGGCCAGTCTTTGCTGGATAATTAGTGTCTTCACATATGGTATCGCTTCAACGGGCGATTGGTTACAACTAGGGGCTGCATCTTGTTGGTTGATGTCAAATATTGCAACAATTGTTGCAATTGAGCCATCTCTAGTAGAGTAATAGTGACCTTGTAGACTCTCAGACTTCTCTGGCGATGCTGAAAGGTGCGATCTCGTCGACTAGGTCGACATGGCCTACAAACATCCTTCTGCAGCAATACTTCTCCATACCGAGATCGTCTAGAACTTTGGATGCATCTTCACCAGATTCCACGGCTTCCTTGTATTGATCATAGACATGTGCAATTACCTTTCCACAACTCCAACATCTTACTGGTATCAACATGTAATCACCTGTACGACTTTTGCCACTTCTTGCGAGCGCCACGCCCCATTTGATGCTTGGGTTCCTTTCTTCGTGGATCATTTACCAGCAGGCTACGGTCAAATCTGATGAATTCGTCACGGAGTTCCTCATCATCTCCCTCAGCACCACCATTCCACTTTACTAGGCCACGTGCGATTGCTGTGCGAATTGCATCTACTTGTCCCATCTGGCCCCCGCCTTGGACATCGACGATGACATCGGCGTCTGCAAGACGATTCATTGCCTCGGCAATCTGAATTGGTTCTAGCGCCTTACGCCTTGCTAGTTCAGGCTCCATGATGTGTATTGGTTTGCTGTTGACTCTGACGCGCCCGTTGCCCTTACGGACGGTGGCGCGTGCAATTGCAGTCTTACGCTTACCACTGGTATTGACTGCCGTCTTACGCTTGGACTTGCGTGGCATAATCACTCACTCCCCCAACGAGATGCATCGGCACCCAGTGATGAGCTTATCTCACCCAAGCGTACGAATCTCAGAGGCAGTGGGCGGTCGATTGAATCGGTGTCGCCCCATGCATGATCGTCGGGTAGCTCGTCTTCTGAAATATTGGTTGGTTGTCCAATTAATACTCGTAAATCACGAAGTGCTCCTCTACCGCTGCTGTTCTTCTGGTAAGGTAGCATACCTCGGACGGTTCGCTTCAGAATCTGATCTGGCATACGCGGGAAAAACGGTCCCTTTCTAGCGTGGTTGAGTTTGTACTTCTTATCGTATCTAGATAGTACCTGTGTCCTAGGACCAGATACGACAGCGTGCTCTGCGTTGTAGATAATCACCCTCTGCTCGCGGCCTTCCTTGCGGGCTGAAATCAGCTGCTTGGCTACATGGCTGGCGAGGCGGCCAAGAATCTTGTCTCTTGCATCGTAAACTAGTGTTCCGGCTTCATCCAAGTATCCGCACCCCCTTTCCATTTGGGTTCTCTTTCATTAGTTCTCGGATGGTCATTACTCGACCTCCGGCTTCTTCTATCTTCGAGCGGGCTCCGGCACTTACACTGTATGCGGCGACGCTCGGCTTACCCGAGACCTCTCCGCTGCCCAAGAGTTTGCCAGGGACAAGGATAGTTTCCTCGTCTGCGGCATGCCTCGACAAGCGGCTAAGGTTCGGTTCTGCCCAATTGCTGCGGCTTCTCTCAAGCCTGACAGCAACGTCTCGCCACAGCGCTGAACCGGATGACCTGCTCTGATCCTTCAAGTCGCCAATTAGGCTGACTAGGGATTGGTTGGTCTTTCTCATGTTCTTACTCATATGACTCCCTCGACGTTCTCGGGTACCGCGGCCACCTGAGTCCGTGTTATGAATGCTGCGGGACACCCCAAAGGGGTGAAAAGCTGCGCTGCAGTCCAGTCAGGCCTAATTAAGGCCCAAATCAGATTCGGAAACCATCGTTCTGGCTGTCCTCATCAGTACCGGCTAGTCTGGTCTCTCCCTCTGAATCCACAAACTGTCCAGCCTTGGTTACAGAGCCGTATAGGCCTCCCTCATTGACTGAGGACCTGCTTAACATCGAATCACCCAGAGATGCGGTCAGATGGTTGACAATCGACTGTAGGGTGGCGATTGCTCTGTCACGCTGGTCAGCGCCAATTTCGTGGTCGGAGTAGCGAGCCTCCTCGAAGATTGAGAAGAACTCGTCTAAATCCTCTGGAGGAGCTATTCCACCAAGCATGGCATTGATTGCGTCCTCAAACTCTCTAGTGGTCTCGTAGACCTTCTTCATTGCACCTCTGCTTCTGAAGAAGCGGACTAGATCCTTGTAGCAGTTGAAGATGGTTTGGATGTAGTCGTTGGAAGCCTTCAGCGACATTAGAGAGTCCGTCAGGATTCCACGAATCACCTCAATACGTCGGCGCTCGGCGTAGTTGCGATACATGATTGCACCAATCAGAAGAGCGAATGACAGGGCTATTAGTAGCACAACGGTCACTCTGGCGGTGAAGAAGCTGGTCTGCTCGCTCACCGGTTCTTCGCCAAGGAATATCATCGGAGTGCTATTCAGGAACTCTTCAACAAAGAATTGTGTATCAAGGAAGTGCACCAATACTCTCCATCTGCCATCAACTGCACATGGCGCAGATTGAGTGTCGCCACACGGCAATTCACCGGGGATGTTCTCTCCTTCGTAGATGAAAGAGAAGTTAGCCGTACCTTGTTCATTGGTTACAGCGTACTCTGGTGGGAATCCAGTAATCCAACCACCAGAATTTGAACCGTTCCAATACTGGAAAGTGAATACTACGGTCTGCCCTTCCACAGAGAGATCTAGGCGGTCGCGAAGAATGGTCACGGCTCCTGTAATCTCGTCACCGGGTTGGTAACCAGCAGAGTTTGACCAATGATCTTTCAGAAGAATATCTACTCTGCTTCTGACCAGAACCTCGACATCCATGAATGAACCATTAACCACAGGGGTGGTCTCGGCCCGACATCCTCCTGGGAGTTCTTTGTCGGGCTCATAGGCCACCCTGATAGTTCTGAATCCTTCCAGTTGGTCGCCATTGGGCTCGACCCCTCTTCGGCTAGGGTTATCCTCAGGATCACCTGAGAACCAGTCAATTTCTCCTGTCCCGTCCAGTGTGGTAGCGGTAGCTACTGGTCTGGTATTGGTCTCTGGATCAAGATAGATGTTCAGACACTTTCCGCCAATCGGGTTGCCGTTGGTTTGAGTGAGCATGGCCTCAAGATGGAATGATTCCTTCAGATACAGCACGGGGAAAACCGAGCCGTTAGCGAATGTGTAGGAATCAACATCGGTCCTGAATGGTCCAACTTCCTGAATCAGCATGGTCGAGTTAGAGAATACAGGGAATATCTTGGTGATATTTGTAGGCCTATATCTCCAGTTATCCATGCTCTCATAGGGATCGTATGACACGGTAACCATCGCTTGACCGGCCTCTACCCCAGTAAGGGGGCAGATAATCTCGAAGAAGCCATCAGCATCGGTGGTTCCTGGAATACATACCTGACTTCCTGCATCCATGTTCAGCATCTGATACTCGACACGGATTGGCCTGAATGATAGGTTGCTGCCTAATTCGTCAAGGAGCTGTCCTGTGACGGTCATCGGTTTGTCTATCGGTTGACCTGTGGTCTGGTCAATCTCTGATGTGTATACAATCTGATCGTCAACAGCGAGGCTTGTTCGACCTACTAGATAGAAGCCTTGTGTGTTGAACTGTAGCACCTTGCGGAAGTGCTCGCTGTTGAGAATCTGTGCACATGGATCCCATGCACCTGAAGTCCTGAGCATTTCCTCATCGATCGGTTCACAGCCCTCGTTAGGTAGATTTTCGCCGAATCTGATAATCACATTTACTGGTCCAAATCCATCAGGTAAGAAGGAGTTTGGGTCGTCTCTCAATAGTTGAGGGTCAAGAGAAATCTGGTGATAGATTGAGCCGGCACTGGGGCATGTAGTCTCGACAATCTGCCTGTGGGTTCGATCCTCGAAGTCAGTACCTTCGAAGATTATCAGGACTTCTCCGCCGTTCTCACCGCAGCCATCCAAAGCCTGTCCGGAGTCGAACAGAGTCGGGTCTGGAGTCCTATTGTCGTCGGTGACTTGGGCAGAAACTTCCCATATGTCGCCACTGCTCATAGCTCCTGAAGTAGCGCTCTGGAGGGAGATTAGTGTTCTAGATACAACCCAGAGATTAATCTCGGATGCGCTTGATTGCCGTATTGGGTCTCCAGGATACGCATAACTCAGGGTGAAATTGCCTAATTCGTGCTGCTCGTCTATGGTCAGGTTGACAGTGAATACACCGTTTTGATCTGTGACGACTACACTATTCGTGCCATCTGCCGACCATGTGAAGTTGATTGGTGCATCTCTGACAGGTTGGTATGCGTTGTCAATCAGTCTTGCCTCGATTGTGGCATTCTGACCGCGGTAGAGCCGTGGAATGTTGTTCAACTGGAAATCTGTCGTACCGATTACTGAGACATTGACATAAGCACCTGTTGGAGCGAGTACAGAAGTCTGATTTCCAGTGAAGTAGTAATTCGAATTGGTGAAGTCAGCTCGGATACCGAATACACCAGCCGAGTACTGAGAGTACCATGTCCAGTTGTAGTCAAATGTTGCTTCTCCATTAATCATCTGAGGCACGCGTGCATAACCGGTCTCCTGAGAGCCTGCGAATACACCGTTACGGTCTATGTCGACCTGTAGGGCCATTGGATCGAATGGCCATGGTGTCATGGTACGGTTCCACACTGTACCAATTACTCGTAGAGTCTCTCCGGTAAACATCTCTGGCACAATTTCACAACGCACAGCGCTATCAGGGTCGAGTGGGTCAACTGGTCCACATGGAGGGACATTGAAGTCTCCTCCGTTCTGCATTGCAATGAACCAATGGGTTCCATTCGAAGACAGGAATGGTCTGAGTGTTGCAGCCTGTCCTGTCAATCCTTCTGGTGTACCGTCCCAAAGCATTGGATATGGCTTGCCCAGACTTGCATCTGAGTATGCAATTCCCGCATTCACCAAAGATGGGCCATGGAATAGTGCTCTCCATGCTCCGAATGAGGACCCAGTGAACTGGGTAGAGTCCCAGAAATATACTGGCCGTATAGATGGCGAGATAATTTCGGCCTCGACATACATTCTATGCATCGATCTGATGGCGAAGCTGTCGGTCTCGGAACCCTCTAGGAAAGGCCAAGGCCATTCAGCACCAAGATCTGGTCTTGCATAACCAACAAACGCATAATCGCCAATAGGTAGACTGGTGTTAGTGTAGTTGTATCGTCCTACTACATTGTGGGTCTTTGAGAAGTTATTCCAAACAATCTCTTCGTAACCACCCGGCACCTTTCCTGGTCCATTATCCATAGTAGAGTTCCATTGTACCTGCTTCCATACTCCTTGTATTCCGCTGGTCTGGACGAATGTAAGCGAAATCCATCCGCCGGAGTCGGCTCTATATCCATAGCCATAGCCATCGAATACTGTTGGATGAGTTGTATTGCCAAAGATTCCGCCACTAACGGTGAATGAGACAGGTGCGTGAGATAGTCTGTTGCCGAAAATACCACGCTCCCAGTCCGCTGTATAGTGGACCTTGTAGTCAACAAACAGAGGTTGCTCATCGCTACGGAAGTATGTCCAAGCGACATAATCGATTGTGGTGTTCGCACGAACTTCAACGGGTACAGGTTCGGTTGTTGAACCGTCATGGATAAACATCTCAGTTACTTCTGCATAGACGACATAAGTTGTATTGTCTCCTACATGAATATCTTCTGGGAAAAGGAACTGTCCTACGATGAAGTCGCCATCATTGTCAGTAAGTACATCGATGGTCTCAATGGCTGAAGTTCCGTTTCTAGTCCATTCAATGTGAACCTGAACAGGAAGATTTGGTGCAGGCATGAACATGCCCTGAACTGGATCGAGCCAATTCACTGTGCCATTGAACTTGGCTGGGAATCTGCTATCTAACCAGAGTACTGGAGGAACTGTCATCGAGATTCTGGTTGGAATCTTGTCGTCCTCATCGGGGATACAGTCGTTGTCATGGTCCCAATCGCTAGACTCGGCTCCATTAGTACAGTTATCTGAAGTCCAACCTTCTTCCAAATGATCCCAATCCAAATCAGTCCTACCATCAGTATCGTCATCCTGATCAATCGCATCTGGCCCGGTGTTCGGGTCCGAAGGATTCGCTATCCCTGAACCGTTTCCAAAGTCATC
>DAON01000034.1 GCA_002501885.1 Euryarchaeota archaeon UBA220
GATGCCTTTCCTTGGTATACATCAAGTACGGTGTGAGAAAGGTTGCAAGCGCTAACGATTATCTTCGCACCCTCATGTTTAGCCTCTGAAAGAACTGCAGCTGCCTGACGCAGAACAGTAGGCTCTTCCGAAAATAATCCGGGTACACCAACACTCTGGGTTCGAGACTCCCAGCTTACAGGTCTGCCACCTATAGCATCGATTACCTGCTCGAGATATGCCGGGTCATGAACATCATCTCCTCCACAAGCGCCCTCTTGCTGGATATTGGGGCCATAGAAGCCGGCAGTATCCAAATCGAATGGATTGAGTACGGCGGATTCTAGTTTGTCTAGGCCGATTTCATCCACTATTACATGCAATAGGTGGTGGACATTTGTATCTCCATTGAATCGTCGTCCGCAGGTTCTCTCAAGAACATCATTGATCTCACCCAATAGGTTAGGATTTGACTTGAGAGTATGGAGGTCTTCATACAGATTACCTGCAGTAGCCGCGCAGGGAGTAATGATATCCAGGCCCATTTCTTCGGCCATAGAGAAGGTTCTGGCATTGAGCGTCAATTGCAGTCTTCTACTAGCCTGCCTGATGATTCCTGCACCGCAACTAGTTGCACCCAGTAAAGGAACCAATTCGATTCCAAGTGACTTAGCTGCTGGCTCCATGGTCTGAGAAACCTCAGTGGCACTGCTATGAGCAACATTTCCTGGGTGGTAAGCATACTTCAGAGGCATCAGAATCTACCATCCACTTCGTTGAATATTGCAACCACCTCGTGGTGATTATCTACTGAGGAGTTGAATTGCTTTGGCATCTTACCGATTCCAGCAGGAGGGGCGACCATTCCCAGCATTCCATTGAACATATTGCCGCCGGTTCTAGTGAATCCTAGGACCATTCTGGCAGTAACGCCTGAGAATAGATTCCCAAATAGCCCCAACGGGCCCAAAACCTGCCTGTAGAGTACAGTATCATTGACCATACCACTACTCTTGACTGACCAACTATACCACCACACATGCTTGCCGTGGCGGCCGTTGAACGCATCCCTCCCTAGAGTTGCTGTGCGGGCATCAAGCAGGGCATCAGAAATGATTCTAGAAGATGCGTTCTGCCTCCGGATTGAAGCTAAATCAGTCTCAGCCTTGATTCCACTTGGTGAATCAATAATTTCCTGCATTGCAGAAATACTTCTGGCTGAGGATCGGGGATCATTCATCCTTGCCCATGTCCTAGCCAACACTGCCGGCCCCATGTACTCATCAGAGTGAGGAGTCGCATCCGAAGAAGAGTGCAATAGAGGGGCGCTACAGAAATCAGTAATCGAATGCAGATGATTAGCTACACTAGGTTCCATAGTTCCAATCACTCCTTGGGATGTATTCGCCCCCGCCCTAGTGGCGGCAATCATCCATGGCTCGGACGATTCTCTTGATCTTTCTAGAGGCCATAAGTCGACGACTAGGTCGCGAATCACATCGAATGCTGGTATCGGTTCAATTCGTAATTGCAACGAGTCTCCTCTTTGCGATGCGGCAGAGTCGATTCTGACACTCCCTGGCAGAATCAACCTTCCATTGACAGAAATCGCAGTGGTTGGGTCATCATCTTGTCCGTCTCTGAAGGTAAGACTTCCGTCATGAGTGTTCTTGAGTGCTCTCAGAGCACCCATTACTGAGATATTTCCCGGAAGTGCGCAGACCCAAGTGTCTCTGCCCGTTGTGGCGCTTTCTGGGTCGTAACGGAAAATTGAGATTTCAACTTGCATGGTCTCCGATTCAAGACTTGGTACGGTGAAGCCATCCTCTCCTGATGCGACTGCAGTCGTACCTCCAACATGGTCCTTGATCGCCTCAACTTGATCCTCATGGAATGTCCCATTGCCATCCACTGCTGCCAAAGCTGCTAGGGCTTCAACGGCCCAAGTCTCGGCCATGGCGTCATAGTCTACATCGCAGTCGACTCTGTCTACGAGTCTAGTGGCTCCCAGTTGTTCCAATCTGCGATCCCAATCTTTACCGGACTCGCAGAAGAATTCGTAACTCGTGTCTCCTAGGGCTAGAACCGAGAAGAAAGTACCATCGAGTTTCGGAGCGGAGTCGGAACTCGCCTGTTGCCATAGTTCCTCAGCGTTATCCGGCATATCTCCCTCGCCCCAAGTCGAGCAGATGATTAGCACTCTTTTCATACTGGACATCGAGGACAAATCAAAACCATCCATATCGTGAACTGTGGCATCCATACCGTAGTCAACTGCTCTCTTGGCATACTTTGCAGCCAACTCCTCAGAATTTCCTGACTGAGAACCAAATAGTATGTTTAGAGTCCTATCTCCAACTGAAAGTAGACCTTCGAGACCCTCGCCGGTATCTGCCGAATCCTCTACTATCGCCTCGGCGACTGGTTCAACCGCCTCAGCCACTTCTGGTTCAGGAACAGCATCGCCCTCGGCCTCCTCCACGAGTATGATGACATCTACCGGGCAGCCATCTGCTGCGTCCATGATATCATCTGCCAGGGTATTGACCACATCGGGCTTGAGCCCGGATTTCTCGGTGTTTCTGTCATAGCCTCCGTCCAGCCTTGCATCCGGCTTTATGAAACAAGTGTCATCAGTCACTTCGAAGACATCGGGGGCTGCTTCTTCACAAGCATCGCAAGTGATGCACCCCTCTTCGATGTAGACGCTAAAGATGGACATTTGAATCCTCTAGCCTATCGGCATGCAGGGCACTCAGACGCGATTATTGAATCTAGTGCAAGAGAGGTCTACGGCCGTAGGCCGTATTAGACTCACATCCCCATGCCGTCGAACTCGCCACCCTCTGGCATAGCAGGGCTTGCTCGGCTAGAGATAACATCATCAATCCTCAGAATCATTGTAGCTGTCTCAGAGGCACTTTGGATGGCTTGCTCGACTACTCTGCTAGGCTCGTAGACTCTGCTCTCGCTCATATCTACAACACCGCCCTCATACACATTTACTCCGAAGTGAGAGTTACCCTCAGAGTGGGCTTTTCTCAAATCGATGATTGTGTTCACGGGGTCGAGTCCAGCATTCTCGGCTAGAGTTCTAGGTATTACCTCAAGAGCTCCTGAAAAAGCCTCTATTGCCATCTGCTCACGGCCTCCAATTCCCTCGGCGTAGGAGCGTAAATCTCTGCTGATAGCGGCCAGAACTGAGCCGCCTCCAGTAAGCACCTCGCCGTCCTCATGGGCGACTGCGACGACTCCAACCGAATCATCGAAAGCGCGACGGATTTCATCGACAACATGCTCAGTGCCGCCACGCAGTAGTACCGAGACACTCTTGGCATCGGGGCAACCGGTAACGAAGACCATGTCGGACTCGCCAATCTTCTTCTCTTCAACCTTGGAAGCATTACCTAGGTCCTCGGAAGATAGATCATCTATGTTGGTAACTATACGTCCACCAGTAGCCTTAGACAGGGCCTCCATGTCGCTCTTCTTGGCCCTGCGGATTGCAAATAATCCTGACTTAGCCATGTAATGCTGAGCCATGTCGTCGATTCCTTTCTGGCAGATGACAACATCTGCTCCAGCCGACTGAATCTTCTCTACTAGAGACTTCAGGTACTGCTCCTCCTCATCGAGGAATTGAGATAGCATGTTCGGGTCAGTAATCTGAATCTTGGCATCTACCTCGGTCTTCTTGACCTCGATTGCCGAGTTAATTAGTGCAATCTTCGCATCCGAAACACTGCGAGGCATGCCGCTGTGAACTCTTTCCTTGTCTAGTATGATACCGTCCACAAGTGTGCTGTCCTTAATCGAACCACCCTGCTTCTTCTGTACCTTGATATCATCTATGTCAACGACTGTTTCTCCGTCTACATCTTGAGCGACTGCTAGAACTGCTCGAACGGAGATATCTGCTAGGAACTCCTTGACTGCTCCAGCGCTCTTTCCGGTCAAGGCAGTCTTCGCGACCTCTTCCAGCATCTCTTTGTCAACTCCAATTGAATGGGCGTCAATCAATTCTGAAGCCTTGTCAGATGCGAGTCTGAAACCTTCGCAAATTACAGTAGGATGTACATTCTGTTCGACTAGATCTTCGCTGCGCTTCAGTAGTTCGCCTGCGATCACAACAGCACTAGTAGTACCGTCAAAGCAGTGCTGCTCCTGAGTCTTGGCTATCTCGATAATCATCTTGGCTGCAGGGTGTTCAATGTCCATCTCTTTGAGGATGGTCGCACCATCATTGGTGATGACAACATCTCCCATCCCATCGACCAGCATCTTGTCCATGCCCTTGGGACCCAATGTAGAACGCACAGAGTCGGCTACGGCCTTTGCTGCAGCAATGTTGTTACTCTGGGCAGACTTTCCACTCGTTCTCTCTGTTCCTTCCTTCAGAATGAATATTGGCTGTTGACCGTTGTACATAGGAAATCACGCTCCGGAATTCGGCGACCCAAGGGGGGGTCATAAGGCCTCGCACATGATATGAGAGGGGTTTGGGTGTCAATCTCGGTTCTGTTGGTCAAGCCATCTCTGACCGTAGTGAATCCACTGGTCTACTGTCCAGCCCTCTGGCAAACCGTCGTCCGGAATAGGAGGGACTCCTGGTGGTAGCTCAGACTCGGAGTTCTCTTCTGGCTCAGGTTCTAGCTCTGGTTCTAGCTCAGGCTCAGGCATAGGAGGAGGTGGCATCTCGGGCTCAGGCATAGGAGGAGCTGGCATCTCGGGAGGCTGCTCAAAGATCTCTTTCGCCCCTCCGTACATGGAGTTCGCGACCTCATCATCAGATGGTAGCGACGGTGCCTGAGGGATACCCGAGGAATCGTCCCAACCACTGCCGTCCACAGTCATCTCGTAGTCAGCCAAAGTTGAGACTTCTTCCATTGGTGCAGAGGCGCTGGCAAATATTCGTACAGAGGCTACAATTACTGCAATTACGATACCTACTCCAAGTAAGAGGAAGAGGATATTGCCAGCCCACCAAGCAGTTTCTTCCACATCGGGCCCTGTCTCATCGGGAACAGGTTTGACCAGTTTCAATGAACCTGCCATTGATACCTTGTCTCTGTCCCCATCAACTTCGAGAACTAAATCAAAAGACATTTCATTTTCCATCAGGTTTTCCAAATTTTCATCCGAAACATCGAGCATTACGGTGATGACTCTAGACTGGTTTGCTAGTAGAACGAAGTCCCTGTCGCCGGCGTCAACTCTGGCGTCTATGATATTGAAGAACAACTCGGAATTACGATTTACATCTGCACTAAGCAATTGATCCTCTGGGAACAGATTGACCACTGTGAATAACAGAGCATAGTCATCTCCTCCCTCCGTAATGACCAATTCAGCAGGCGGCAGGATTTGGAAGTAACCTTGCGCTCCGACTTGGAATTCTGCGATACCGCTACCGCTGGCTACCTCTCCTATTTTGTCTGCCTCTACACTAGAAGCAATGAGGGTAATATCTCGTTCCCCATTAGCCGAGTAGTCAAACGAATATCTGACCGTCAGATTCACAGAGGAACCGGGTGGAACATAGATAGTTCTGCCCTCTGTAAGTCCTGTGGCCTGGACATTTACATCTGAGTGGCTGGTTTCGAAACTGATGTAGAATGCGTCGTTGATATTTCCATTATTCCAAATCTCCCAATTGACAGTACGGGTATCCTCTCCTCCACGGAATACCTCATTGGTCAAATCGAGGTCTTCTACATCTACTATATTGGTCTGAGGAACGGTGAGCCATATACTGACTGAAGATTGGTAGCCTGAATCATCCTGGCTGGAAGCTAGAATTACGATTTCATAGGTCTCTTTAGCTATCCCATAGGGCATCGGGAAGAGGAGCATTACGGTAGAGTCTCCTCCGAAGGGGTCGATACCGAGAGTTTGGTCGGCATTTAGAGAGACTCCTAGCTTCCAATCAGATAGGACCGAAAGATCGAATGCCTCCTCAGAGTTACCATTGTTCACCATTCTGATTTCTATCAGCCTCAGGATTCCATCGGCTGGAGCAGTTATGGTAATCTGCTCAGGCTCTATGATCAAATCGTGCAACACTGGAACTTCAATGTAAATCGTCCAGTCTGCAACGAAGTTAGCTGGAGCTCTCCCGCTAGCTAGTAGTGTAATTGGGTAAGTCCCAGGAGGAACCTCATCTGGAACGGTCACTCTTGCAGTCAGCTGGAACTCATCGGTGATATTCATTGGGAGACTGGTAATCAAATCTCCATTGGCATCATACCATTGCAAATTCTCAGCACCCCACCTATTGTCCCCAAATGTGGCCCCTAGGTTCCATGTGGCAATCTGATTACCTGTATTCTTCAGCGTCATTGCCACATCGCCAGAAGTTCCTGGATACAGCGTCGCCGCTGGATTAGCCAAGACATTTTGATCTAATGTCGCAGAGTATGCCGCAATAACTGAGACTGGTAACTCTAGATATTCCTTGGAGAGATTTGTTGTTCCGTCATTAACCCAAACAAACCAGTCCAACTCCTGTACGCTAGCGCCCTCTGGAATGCTGAGGTTGAACCATGTGTCCATCGTATCCAAAGCACCAATTACCTCGCTAACCACGTAGTTATCATGGTCGAACATGTTGTTCGAGTCTATTCTTAGAGGGTACCCATTCATCCATGTCTTGTTGGAGACCTCGGTGTACAGTCTAAGTGTGATGTCGACATATCCGTTGTTCTTTATCTTGCAATATAGGGAAGGAGGAATTGGATCGTCAGGCACGGTCAGGTAAGCATTGGGAAGTGGATCGTTGCAGTCCAAATCCAAAGTGTACTCTGCAACCTTCTCGAAGCCAAACATTAGGAAGTTGTCGAGATGGATTCCTTGGTTTGCAATTGAGCTGTTTGAGTCAAACTTGAATGCGAGAGTGTAGTCAGCGTTGTGATGAATTTCTGACATATTCCACACTAACTGAGTCCACTCCCCCTCGTTGTTAGAAATATTATGCGCAGAGTAGTCGAAGTATTCCAAAGAACCTCCTGATTCAGTCTCTATTCTAATCTGATCTCCTGCTGCCATTTCTCCCCAAGCATGAGTAACAAGGTGCATCGATATGAAATCGAATGACCTGACTCGAATCTTGCAGAAGTTATTCCCGTACATACCAGAAACAGCTGAGTCGAGTGTGCCGTACTTCAGGCCATGGCCGGGATCGTCACAGTTGTCGAATGGGGTGAACCATCCCCACCAGAGTCTGTCGTGCCTATTGCTGGCATAGTCAGAACCGGGTCGAGATACGCGCCAGTGGAATTCTCCTTCGCTGCTTGAGCCGTTCTGCATTCTCCAATGCCCATAATTATCAGGATCGGACGATAGTGAGCCCGAGGAGTCGTATCCTGCTCCGACCCAAGTAGGCTCATTTGCACTGAGCATGTTAGTACAGTCAATGACCTGGTCGCCGTCAACATCTCCGCAGAAACCATTCTCCATTTGGTCTCTCCAGACTGCTACGGGTACATGCCTATCGAGTTCGTTGTTTACCTCATTGTCATCGGCTAGTCCGCCATCAATCGTACCCTTCAGAATCATTCCGCCATACAAGTATCCAAAGTCATCAATGGCACTGTGTGCTGAGCTCGGAGTCCAATAGAATGTATGCGGCGAGGATTGCTGACCGGATAATGTCATGTTGACATAATGCTCCTCGACTAGGAATCCGATTGGATGCCAGACCTGCATCCAGCCCTCCGCATATGCCGGTTGGCTAGAAGTACCTGCTTGAGTAAATGTCATGGTGACTGCAATCGATTGGCCACGGATTACATACTCCATATTTGTTGAATCGGGTTGCTCCCATGTTTGGGCTTGAGCTAAGCTGTCGCCTAACACAATCGAGGTGACCTCGAAGTCAATCAGTGCCTTGGGAGTGGCAGCACGACTGTCATCATTGTTTGGACCGAGGGAGTCGGTTGCCATCGGGGCGACTATCATTGCCAGCATTAGTGACACGAGAAGTAGAGGTTCAAGTCTGCGCATGCTATACTCTTCGTCCCTTGAACCGTGTATGAAGGTTCTCTAACTGCGTTCGGCGCCCGTAGGGCGAATTCGGTGAGTCGTGCTTGGAATCCTAATCGGTCTTGTACCATCACTTACCGATGAAGGGCTTATGTCGAGAATTATTTGCGGGGACTTGTGGATGCGGCCGAGATGTACCAGAAAGTGGTGCTCTACACTGTGGTATTTCTGCAGGTCACATTAGTTCCAATTGTTGGCTTCTCTCTGACTTATTTGCTTGATGTGGATCAAGAGAACTTTACCGTTGCAGTCAGGACAGAATTAGTCTACTGGATTGTTGTCGCGGGACTAATTTACGGAATGGTTTCTCTTGTTTTAGCAATGTTCTTCGGCGGATTCAGGCCTCTAAGAGTCGTCGAGAGAGGAGGTTGGATTCCCGTTCTAGGCCTAAGTCGAAGAAAGGGCGACCCGGAACTAATTGATAGGACAAGGATGGCTCTGCAATCAAGCCCCTACGGCAAGATGGTGGGGCTGGTAAACAGAAAGGTGACTGTGGATGGATTCGATCTTATTTCTGTTCATGGAGGACTTCAATTACTTGCTGTGCCGATGCAAGTAATTCTCATTGCAACTCCTCTACTAATCATGGAGGGAATCCCAGACCAAGTAGTCAAGACAGATAGGTCATTTGAGTTGGGTATGGCCGGCTATATGATTGCACTATGGTTGGCTGTTCGTATTCAGCCCACTATCTCGTCATGGCTTGTTGGATATGCTGCTATGTTCAGAAGCGTACTATGGAAAATCTCGCGCTTCTCTTGGGTCTTACCAATACTGCTATTTTGGTTCCTAGCTAGGACTTTTCTTGCTGCCTCACTAAACTGGCTTGATGTCGATATAGAACAGTGGAACGAAGTTCAGTTGGAAGCAGTAGTCCTCAATGTCATATTCCCTGATGCCGTAGTTCCAAATACTGCAGTAATTGATTTCCTAGTGGCTATCTCAGTTCTACCAATGGCAACTTTCACTACTCTCTCAGTATTAGGGGGCTCAAATGATATGCCTGTCTGGATGAAAGGCAATGACAGTTCACTTGAAAATCTACAGATGGACCTGCTTGAGGAGCCAGCAGACAATTCCGAAGAAGATGATTTAGGAATGGTCTCGGAAAATGAGATCCTTGAAGAAAATGATGAGGATGGAGCCTCAGAGGAAGGAAGTAGGATGATTGATATGCCGTACTTGTTTGATGATTGACTACTGAGGGAACATCTCGAAAACTGCTTGATTTAGAAGGGCCCACCCCGAGCCGATACATAGGCCAAATCCTAGTGCCGATGGGCCGTAGATGTACAGATACGCCAAAGAAGCCAGAAGAATGGATCCTGTGATTTTTCGAGAGTCTTTCTTTGCTACCTCGTTTGAGAAAACTAAGGCCAAAATGAATATTGTAAGTGAGAGGGTTGGTGACACCTTCTAATCGCCCCTAAGTTCCCTCAGGACCGTTTCCACCCTATCCATCCCTCGGTCTATGTCGTCTCTCCCGATAGTGTAAGCAAATCTGAGGTGGCCCTCGCCCATCTCTCCAAACGCTGTTCCTGGAGAACATAATACTCCTCCCTCTAACAATGCCATTGCGATTTCCTCGCTATTCATCCCGGGCACTTCGACCTTGGGGAAGACATAGAAGGCCCCTGTTGGTATGTGGCAAGAAACTCCGGGCATAGCATTGAGTCTTCGGCAGATTAAGTCTCTTCTGGCCTTGAACTCCTCGCACATCTGCTCTGGATAATTTGGAGCGCTAACTAGGGCCTCAAGTACGGCGTGCTGCATGGCATCATTACTACAGGCTGTAACATAATACTGCATTTTTGTCAATTGCGCCATCGCCTCATCATCAGGTGAGAGCAGGTAACCTATTCTCCATCCTGTCATCGCGAAAGTCTTGGAGAATGACTGCACCATGATGACCTTATCATATCCAGCTCCAAGGAAGGAGACATGTGGACCGTCGTATACGATTCTGTCGTATACCTCATCTGTAATCAGCCACAAGTCATGCCTCATCGCGAAGTCCACAAGTTCGTCTCTTTGTGCCTCGGTAACATTGCCGCCAGTAGGGTTACTGGGGAAATTATACAGAATTGCAACGGTATTCTCATTCACTCTAGATTCAAGATCCTCGATGGTTGGGACGAATCCATTCTCGAAGGTACAGGGGTAGAGATTCGGTTCCCCTCCACAAATTACAACATCCGGAGGATATAGTGGGAAGTACGGCTCAGGTAGCATCACATTGTCTCCAGGCTGAACAAGAGCTAGGAAGATATCCAACAAGCCGTTAGTCCCACTCATTGTGATGCAGACATTGTTCTCATCTAGACTGGGATCTAGATGGTGCCACAGCTCGGCTATCTTGCTTCTAAGTGGAGGTAAACCAGCAGTGGTAGTGTACTTGTTCTTGCCTTCTGCCATCGCCTTGGTGAAGGCTTCAATTGCCACAGACGGTGGTTGGAAGTCAGGTTCCCCTAGTCCGAACTGTATTGAGTCATCTCCGGCCATGTCAAACATACGTCTGACACCCGTAGGTTTGATGCTGTTCGCTCTGTCTGAGAACCTCACCATGACCTGCGGACGAGTCCACAAGGATTTGAATAAAACGCACTAAATCTCTCGAATTCTCTATTTCTTTCCGTCTTCTTCCAAAAGTTCTGCATCGATTACTCCTCCGGGCAAGAAATCTACTGATTTTGTCCCGAATAAACGCGAGATGATGTCGTCAATCTCTCCATCGGACCTGATTCTTACTAGTATAACTGAAGCGGCCCAGATGATGAAAACTGAAGCTACGAGAGCAATTACCAATGGAGGTACTGAGAACTCATCTGAGCTGGTTGAAGTTCCGTTTACAGTCACAATGACTGGTAGAGACACAGAGTCTCCAGAGACTGCTCTAATCTCAATCATATGTGACCCCTTGCCAATCTTTGAAGGATCGAGAATTACATGCCACAAGAATGGCGTTAGAGGTCCTATGTCTTCCAACTCTGAGGAATAGGTTGTTTCTCTCCATTCTCCGCCGTCAATTCTGAATTCTACTCGGTCGATGCTACTCATCTGGCCCCATGAATGGCCTGTGACATTGATTGTTCCGTTGGAATCGATAAGATTCAGTAGATGATTCTGAACTGATGGGTCAATAGATTCCTCATTGCCCATCTCGCCTAAATGAAATGCGAGATTGACTGCAGCGTGAGCATCGACCATTCCCCAACCAAAGTCTCGATTCCAGTATGGGTCCAAATCGGGGGCGCTTGGTTCACCTCTTCTCTCCGCTGTTTGCTTCAATACTTCCTTAATCTGTAGAGGTGTTAGGTTCTCGTTGGCCTCCATTACCAGTGCTATGACTCCTGTTACTGCCGGAGTAGCATAGGAGGTACCGCTGCCTCGGCCTGTGTAAGTATTGTCAGAAGCGTCACCTCCCAGGAAGTTGTTGCATCCTCCACTAGAAACACATCCTTCAGCCTGGATTATGTTTGTGCCCGGGGCGCTGACCTCCGGAACTAATTCATCAAGTGGATTGGCGTCTCCATTATCTCTTCTTGGCCCTCTGGAAGAGTAAGAGGCGATGGTGTCGTCTGTTCTGTCGACTGTGTTTTGATCATCAGTAGCCGCAACCGTGATTGACAGTGAGGATGCACTCATTCCAGATAGTCCATCATTATCGGGGCCATCATTTCCTGCAGCATTAGATACTGTTACTCCAGCAAGCATGGCTTCATCGAGGATTCTACTGTGCATATCGGTGCCATCTGAGCCGCCGTTCTCGTGACTCGTGATTCCCCAAGATAGTGAAATGATGTCAATCCCATAGTTAGCCTCTTCAGTCCCGGGCCAAGCATCGTCCCGGTGATCAATAATCCACTGCAATCCATTCATTGCAGATTCGTAGAACTCCTGTTCCAACAGATAGTTCTCAAATGGTCCGGCACCAACATCCGTCCCAATTCTCACATCGACCAAAGATGCATTCGGGGCAGAACCGTAGAATTGGGACTGAGAACCATCGGCATCTATCCCAGTAGCGGCTGCCATCCCCATGCATGCTGTACCGTGTTGATTTCCATCATCAGGATCGAATGAGCCATCATCTTCGCGCCCGCCTGCGAGAACGCATTGCGGATCCGAATGGACAAAGCAAACTGCATCATATCCGGCTACAAATTTACCAGATAATCCTGGGTGTTCATTATCCACTCCAGTATCTGTAAGAGCGATGTTTACCCCATAGCCGCTTACACCTAAGTCCCATGCTCCGACTGGATATTCTGTCGAGTTCTTGGCCTTGACAGCAGGAGTCTGGATGTCTCCATAGAATATGAGTGAACCATATCGCTCGACCATTACTACTCCATCAAATTGTGCAATATCGTATACATCACTAGCATCTACTGCACCGATTAATACAGCATCCACAACGGGTAGTTCGAGATGAATCTCATAGCCTGCAAGAGCAAGGTTATTTCTGTCCTGATCGGTAACCTCTCTAGAAAATGAAATGCCCACATTCACCGGCCCCTCGGCAAGCTGCAGTGAATCATGGATACCGTTTCTGTCAGCATCTAATGCTGTCGTTTCCCACCATGGAGCCTGTTCAGACCAGGTAACTGGAGATTGATTTGGAATCATTTGTGTTTGGCCTTCATCTATCAATTGTACTCCGTAGTAATCTATGGTCTGATAGCTTGGTACAGCAAGACTACCGGTACATGAAACAAGCATGATTACGCATAGCAGCGCATTGACCGGTTTGGGTTGCATCGCTGTGCTCACACAGACTTGGTCTTTCAACCCAACCGCATTTAGAGTACAAGGCATCCGCAAGAGCCAGTTGGTGGGGGCACTGGGATTTGAACCCAGATCAGCGGGTGTCTTCCGCCTAGCGTGCACCCGATACGCGCACGCTCTCGGTTTGCGACGGGTCGGTGCTCCAGTTGGTCATCAATACCATCAGAAAACCCACTCGTCGTCATTCCCGTGCAACTGGAGCCCGCGGTACTACCAGGTTATACTATACCCCCTAAGGAGTATTACGCCCTAGGGCCTTGCTCTTATGACAATCTCGGTCAGCACCAAATGAAATTCATTACTTCAAGATTGTAATTACATAGAACCGTAGATAGGTCCGACTGCAAGGTGTACTGCAACCCATGCTCCTAGAACAGCGGCCGCTAATCCCCATGCTCTAGGCCTAATTCCAACACTAAGCCAACCGAAAGTTCTCGAGATGTTGCCTGGTGTCAAGGCTAGTAATCTGGCTAAATTGATGACTAAGCCTGCAACTAGCAGCATTCCCGCGAAGGCGAACAGTGAAAGGATGGTTCCGACAATATCTGAACGGGCCAATGCACCCACGCCCTGAGGAATCAGATCGGGAATTCTCAGCCAAATCAGCCATGCGAGCCAGAGTCCTAAGTAAGCATCCTCCTTGAAACTGGACTCGTCACGCCATTCTCTGAAATCTTCTGGCAACATCTGGTAGACCCTAGTAGAAACAATTTCGACCTCCATAATTTTGCCACGCAGAAGCATTGAGGAGCCATGGTAAATCAATAGAATTGCCAAAACCAATTCCACCCAAAGCCAGATTGAACCTGCCCCCAGTGCAGATAGAAGAGAAATTGGTAGAGCCCAAATGGCGAATCCTGCAGCCGCTGAAACCGCTGTCATGATAGAAGCAGCCCCTGGGAACAGTGGCTCTTCGGGGAGTTCCAACTTTCTATCCCTGGGCATTGCCAGTATCAACAATGGCAGTAGAGCAGTCCCCATAACGAGGCCCAGAATGGTGAGAGGATTGTTTCCTGAACCTCTAGTTGCGGACTCAACCGCTTCCTCTATCTCCATTGCAGACATTGTTCCTGGATTCCAACTAGTAACAAACCCTGCAGAGTCAATGACTATGACTGCGTCAGTAGCGCCACTTGGGAAGGCTTTGCCTGTGGAAGCATCTGACTCATCCAACAATAGTGGCCACGATTCATTTAGTTGCATAGCGTATGTATCTAGATCGATTGCTTGAACGCCCTCTCCTGTGGCAATCTGAACAAATGCGATATCCACCTGACTAAGTGCCTCGGCCCCTCTAAACTCATTCATTTGTCTAATCGAGTTTGGAGAGCCTGGATGAAACAATCCGACTACGAGTGCGTCGCTGTCTTCGATTAGGTCGGATAGAGAGTATAATCCTCCATCGTGAGAAAGTAATGTGAAAGAAGGTGCTGCACCTTCTTGACGGGGAACTTCTGAATCTATGTCAGGAAGGTGCATCGCAGGTCCAATTGATGCAATTGCTAGTAACAATAGAACGCCGTAGGCAGGAAGAGGGAGGGTAGCTTCTCGAATGGATGCACCAATCCATCCAACAATGGCAAGTGGTATAATCAGAATAGCCCAGATTGAAGACAATAACGGATCTTCATCCGGCAGAATCTCAAATCTCAGAACTGCTATTGCGTCACAAGCCTCACCGGGATCTTGGTCGGTCAAAGCGAAACATGAGTCAATCATATATTGGCCCGGGAGAATAGGCTTCTCGGAAGTCCAAGTTAGGATTGTCCTATTAGCCTCGCCTTTTCTAGTTCCGTGAGGCATCTCAAAGTGCTCTAGGCGTTGGTCTTCCTTGCCGTGTCCATGCACCATTTCATCCCAATCCAATGGCCCCACTATCTGGATAACTTGTCTGTCAAAGTCTCCTGGACCCCAGGGAGAAATCGGTGTGAATTCGATTCTGACCATCCTGTTGGAGTCGACTTGGTAATCCAGCATAGGTTCGATTACATCTCCTTGGAAGATTATTGCCGATGTGGCATCATATGTGCCCCACCATAGGATTCCTTGTTGGACGCAATCGTGCTCCACATCCACGCTAAGTGAAATCATGTCTCCCTCGGCCATTGAGACATTGACATCGCCAGCATTAACAGTAAATTCGTGAGCTTCAAGATACGATTCTTGCATTGCAATTGAGTTAGTGACTGCGTTATCAAGCACTATTGTATTGCCCAACATTAAGGTGACGAAGAATCTAGTCTCGGCTCCGGCAGCACCAGGTAGAACATTGGATAATCGGCATCCATCATTTGTGGAGTCCAATGAGGCGAAAAGTCTCACACTTAGATTACCCTCGAATCTGAAAGAGTTGGATAGAGGAGCCGATTCTATGTCAATTAGATTCGGATTCAGTGACGAACTGGTTCTAGTGAATTCCGCCTTACCCAGTGGCTCTCCTGTATTGGTCGACCAATTACGATCTAGGAAAGGATCGTTAACAGTCCCTTTGAGATAGAGCATATGAGAATCTGGCAAGTCCCAATCTATCCCGGGACCTTCAAACTCAATCGGATCTTGAGCATGAGTTAGGGAACTTATTGAGAGAGCGAGGAGTAATGCTACAAGGGTTGCAGCAGCACTTCTAGTCGGTACTCTCGAATTCCCTCCCATGACAATCCCCGGACCTCGTACAGTACAAACCTCACTATCACCTGTCAGAATACTCTTCCCCATGCAATGAAAGCCATTAACGCCCCAGAAAGAGTGGCTAGGAAATTAACAGAATGCTTTCCGATGTATCCTTCATTCTCTAGTAATGCTCCGAGGATTGAGTCTACTTGGCACCCTATCCAGCCAACTAATGCGATGAGGACAAATGACTTGCCACGAGCATCTACAAGCAAGGACGAGGTGTGATGAAATCCGTCATGAGAATATGGGATCATCAGAACTGTCACTACTGCGATGATCAATGATCCTGTTATCGCCGCCAAGGTCCCAGTAGGAGACATACCTCCGTTGGTTCCTGGAGGAACTGCTTCCAAATTGATGATGCTGCGAGTTCTGGGGTCGAGGCTCCCAATCTCTGAAGCTAGGGTGTCAGAGAGTGCTACTGAGGCACAGCATGCCATACCTAGGAAATACCAATCACCATCTCCTTGCCAACTCAGAATTGCAACTATCGAAGGTGCCGCCCCGTTTGCTAGGACATTTCTCCAACCTCTGACACCCTCATTGCCTTCCTGAATCGCCATGGCACTTTTCTCCTCAAACTTCCACCTAGTTGCGGCTGAACCTAAGACAAGGAATACGACCATGATTGCCAGCCAAGTCCAGTGGCCAAGTAGAGAAATCACAAGGCCAACTAGCATGGCGGCGAACAAGCCACTAGCATCGAGCATTCTCCGGACCCCTGAGGCCAGTAAAAGAGCGGCGACTAGGGCCAAGGAAATCATCTGGTCCTGAGTCAGGTAGTCATTAGGGTCCACAATATCTGCTCGCAACGCCCGCAGAGACGGTCATGAAGGATTCCCCTGAGATTAATCCGTTCCTATCGGAACGGAATGCTGGCCTACGAGGGCAGGTCTGAAATCACTCGGCGAGTTAGCCCTGATGTGGAAGAGGCGAAGGCTAGCTCAGTCGTTCATCCTAAGCCAAGTCATTCGGAGATTCGCAGTAATTGGAAAACATGGCTAGTAATCTCAATATTCTGTGTAGTTTGGTTCCTAGTAATTATGGTCGCTATGGCCCTATTATTCATCATTCTTCATTTAATTGGGATTTCAGATTCATTATCCATACATTTGTCAATCTCTCTCGCTTACCTAATTGGTATCCCACTCACGATTCTATTCATGGATTTGGACAAACAGTTACCCGATTTAACGGGTAAGTTTGCAATACAATCAGGTAAGCAGGCTATCGTGTTGCTGCTAGCAATTCCTACCATAATTACGATTGTTGACTTCATCTTAGTAATCGGATATGGACTTGTGTACGAATTTGCTTTCGGAGTACCCGAGGTCAACACGGACATAGGAGTGGATTGGGGCTCCGGGCCTTTTGCACTTGGATTGGCAATTGCCTCTACAGTGATTATTGCCCCAATCGCAGAGGAGTTGATGTTCAGAGGTTATCTCATGGATTCGATTAGGAAGATGCATGGTGACTGGATTGCAATAGCAATCAGTTCCCTGATTTTCGGCCTAATTCACATTGAGCCTTATACTGTCGGAATGGCGGCGATTGGGGGATTGATTTACGGATATGTAAGAATCAAGACGGGGAGTCTTTGGCCGTCAATCATTGGCCATATGATGTGGAACGGTTTTGCCTTAGTTGTGACTTATCTTTAGTGCCGCTCAGATCGCCCATCACTCGCGACGCCC
>DAON01000008.1 GCA_002501885.1 Euryarchaeota archaeon UBA220
TGGTGGGCCCGCCAGGATTTGAACCTGGGTCTATTGGTCCCAAACCAACAAGCATTGGCCAGACTAACCCACGGGCCCGGATTGCGTTCCACTAGAGATGCTGAGATGAAGGTTACTGGAGCCAAGCCCAGAGATTGGGTGCCTTTCTAATGAGTATTCCTTCAACCTCTGCACTTCCAATTACCTGCTCTGCTGTTGGCTCTTCATAACCCTCTTTGAGTAGTTCTCGTGATAGGAGTTCAACTGTGATAATCCCCTCAGAAGTGGTTGATTTTTGTAGAATTCTACGAATTGCCTCGGGACCTCCTCTAGACATAGTTGCCTTAGTTTCCGCCTTTGCTTTCTGAATAGCAATTTTGGATTCAACCTCTTGTGCAATTCCCTCTGGGAGATTTGAACTGGCTACAGCCTCAGATAATTGATCCGGAGTTTCAAAGAGTTTTGATTCGTAACCGTTTGTTGAGCCACAATGTGGACATGGTCGCTTAGTTCCTCTCGGTGAGCCATAGGCACCCCCACAAGTGCAGCGGATAAGTGCCCAATGCTTCTCCATGACCGAACCGAGTTATCGAAGTACAATAGTTTGTCCTCAAGAAGTTAGTTAATCGAAACAAGATTTATGTTCAAGATTGTACACGCAATACCATGTGCTTGACATGCGGAGTTATCATGACCACTGATCCAAGATCTAGGAGATACAGAATCTTGGACATGGGATGTATGGCATAATCTTGAGAATCAAATAGGTCCCATGAAGGGGCATTTGATGAATACCCCCCTCCTAGGATGGTTGTGCGTGCTCGCGTATTCTGTGGTTGGTTGCTGGCAGTAACATTCATCCTTATGTCTGGCAAATCTTTCGCAGAAAATGGTGATTTTACCACTGAGTCTTGGGGTTTTCTACTACTAACTCCACTTGCTTTTGCTCTAGCACTTAGTCCAAGCATGCCTTGGGAAAGTACAGAATCAGGAAATCATGATTGGGAAGATGAAGATGAAACTGATTCAGTGACTAAAGTTCCCGATCCTGAAGAATCTGGTTTCGATGTGCCTGTCCTATGATTATGTCAGCCTAAGTGTCTCTAGGTTAGCAGGAGCATATGTCTGAACTCTGAACCTCTCCCTCAAACCTTGACGGAATGCGTTACAAGTCTGAGGATCTCCGTGATGGCAAATAATTTTTCGAGGTGTTGGATTCAATGCGGAGACATAGTCGAATAGTTGGTTCCTGTCGGAATGTCCGCTGAATCCGTCGATTGTAACGGTGTTACATCGAACATCCACCATCAGAGTTTGGCCGCCATCGGAAAGCGGAACCTGTGGGTGCCCCTGTTGAAGACGCCTGCCGAGGGTGCCTGATGCCTGATAGCCAACAAAACATAGAGTGTTGCCAGGCTCAGGTGCCCAGTGCTTGAAGTACTCAACAATTGGCCCTCCTGTCATCATCCCACTAGTAGCTAGAACAATGCAAGGACTTGGGTCCAGTAGAATGCTCTCACGCTGATCTCTTGATTCTACTTGCTTGAACCAAGGAGAGTTGAAAGGATTCTCTGAGCCACCCTTCAGCATCTTCCCTCTAAGATCACGATTTAGGAAATTCGGGTGGCTCGAATGAATAGCGGTGGCTTCTGCAATCATACCATCCAACCAGACAGTAACAGGCTTGATGTTACCCGATTTGAATAATTGATCAATAGCTATCATTACTTCTTGCGAGCGACCCACGGCAAATACAGGGCAGAATATCTTACTTCCTCTACCGAGCGAGTCTTGAATCAAATCCTGCAATTCCTGACTGGCTTGCTGCCTAGATGGTTGGATGTCTTGAGGGCCTCCATAGGTAGACTCGATCACCAGAGTCTCCACTTTGGGGAACCTTACTGTAGCTGCATCGAAAAGCCACGATTTCTCATACTTGATATCGCCTGAGAAAAGCAACTTGTGCTCGCCCTTACCTTCGCCAATTTGCATATATACGCTAGAGGAACCGAGAATATGCCCGGCATTCTCCATTGTCATTTTGATATCTGGTGAAATATCGGTTTTATCCCCCCAATTGACATCTACAATGTGCTTGATACATTCTTGGATATCGGCCTTGGAATATGGTGACTCGTTACCTTCTGCCTGTGCCACTTTGATGTAGTCTATTTGTAAGAGTGTCATTAAATCTCGAGTCGGAGGCGTACAGTAGACTGGCCCTCTGTACCCATACTTGAACAGGACTGGTAACATACCGATATGGTCAATATGGGCGTGGGTGATTACAATTGCATCAAGATTGTCTAGTGGCAATAGTTCAGGAGCAGTAAAGAAAGGTTCTACTTCGCTTCGATTAGTTGTCGGCTTAGCTCCACAGTCTACTAGAACCTTAGATTCGTTTGTTGTCACAAGATGCATTGCTCTGCCGACTTCACGGTATGAGCCAAGGGCTGTAACTCGAACCCATGGCTCCCCCGGCCTTGGAGGCCGATAGATTCTAGTTCCAAATTTCCTCATTAGGGACTTTCTATCTTCGGCCATCTCCTTTCTGTATCTCCTTATATCATGCTGAGTCCTGCTCTCAATTGCAGGAGCTCTGACAACATCGACTAGCCATCCAATTTCATCCCTTAGAGACTTGATGTTTGAGCCCTTGGGCCCCACAGCTGCCGAGGGGTCGTCACACTCAAGAATAACCTGACATATTGCAGGATCTAGCCAAGTTTTGCGTAGCTTTGCCTCATCCGGAATGAATTTGAGAATTGCGTCGTGTACGGCACTTTCATCTGCGAGGAGATCGGGGTGCGGACGAATTACGATTCGTCGTTTTACTGCCTTAGCGATTCGAACAGTCAAGTTGTCACCCGAGCCACCGAATGCAGAAGGCTGATCAGTGATAATGGAGATTGAACCCGCTTCTAAATCGACTTCATAGTTGATATCGCTAGGCACCAGCTTGGATATCTTCTTCTTTAATTCGCTCAGTGTAAGTCTCAATTTTTCACATCCATGGTGAACTCACGGTAGCGCTGTCACCCGAAGGGGCGTATGGCACTAGGCCGGGAGTTTAGATTGTGGACAATAGGTTGTTGACTTCTTCCTCAGACAACTGTTGATAGCCGCCATCTGCGGTAATCACTGCTAAGTCCATCCCATTGCCGCTAGCTGCATCTCTTTGAGCGGAAGCAAGCAATGCCTTGGCGGCTACCTTGAGTGCTTGTTCTTGTGACATGTTCTCTGAGAACTGGTCTTCTAGAACTCCGTACATGTACGGACTACCCGAACCTGTAGCGCAATAAGCATCAGGGATTGATCCTCCTGCTGAATCAATACTGTACACGCTTGATCCGGAATCATCGACACCCACGATGAGTAATTGCACATAGTGCGGTCGGCCTACGAGAATATTAGCAGTCAGTGTAGCCGCACCCTTCACTGTCATCGCCTTTCCGTGCTTGAGTTCGTAGAGTCTTAGTTCTGCAGTAAGTGTGCGTGAAAGTGCTTGAGCATGTCCAACAAGTCCCGCGGTAGTCAAAGCAACTGAATTTGAAATCTGGAAGAGTTTCTTAACGCTCTTGTTTGCGATAAAATGTCCCATGGTTGCTCTATGGTCAGCACCGACTACGACGCCTCCATCAAAGGTGATTCCGATTGTGCTAGTACCTGTCTTGACTACATCGGCGCTTTCGTTCATGATTTCACCTTGCTGAAGTCCCAGCAACCGGTTCTCGGTTCAGGACCCTTATCAATGCGACGGGGGTGCAGACTGGATATAGTAGCAATGGTGTCTAATCGTGATTTGCGATGATATTGGAACCGCAGAAGTCAAGACCGCGCGCAATAGCGCCCTGTTATGGCTAGGGAAGATGGCAGTGAGCCTCGCTGGATAGAGATGCCCAGCGTCAATGATGCTCCAGGATATGATCTAGAGCCCGGCCAAAACTATCATGATCTTGGAGAGCGTTATCCTGACGCCCCGGTTCCTAGAGGCATCAAGGATGCAATTGTTCATCGTGCGGTACTCGATGACATTACGGGTGTATCGAAAGTAATGGACTGGGTCTCCGATGGTGATTTGGTAATTGTTGAGATGAGTAATCTATTGACTCGTGAGCTTGAATTACAGACTACGGTTGAAAGGATTCGTGATTTTGTTGAAGAGGATATTTCTGGAGAAGTTGTGAGATTGGGAGATTCTAGACTACTTCTACTGCCTAATGATTTTGAAAGTGTCAAAGGACCCGAGAGGGGTTCTTCTTCGTACTATTGAGGAATAATATGGAGAGTAAAATTGAGCAGCCATGTCCGGTGTGTCACTCGAATAGTGGCCTCACTATGATTGCACACACAACTGAGATTCCATATTTCGGCGAGCATACGCAGCTGACTGTTGTTTGTGATGCATGTGGATGGAAACATACGGATTTTATTCCTGCCGAAGGAAAGAAACCTGGGTCGTGGAGTTTGCAAATCGATTCTGCCGGCCATATGTCCACAAGGATTGTGCGCTCGGGGACTTGTACCGTCAGAATAGTTGAGTTGGATCTAGAAGCTTCACCAGGAGGTGCATCGACCGGATATGTGTCAAATATCGAGGGAGTTCTTATCAGATTTGAAGATGTGATTCGGACACTCATGAGTGATGCAGACGATGAAGTTCTGGAAAAGTGTGTTGAATTACTAGCCACTTTGGCTCTAGTAAGAGAGGGTGAATACTCAATAGAGCTCCAATTGTTAGATCCCATGGGTCACAGTCAGATTTTGCATGAGGATGCAATTCCTAGGGAGCTCTCCGAAGAAGAGGCTTCTATGCTTGATTCGGGGCCCTCTGTACCGGTATTCGATTCTAGCGAATTATCCTAAAGGGCATCAGGGGCAAGGAACTCATCCAACCTATCTGACCACATTTCCCGACGCTCTGATAAGCCCTGTAACCATTCCCATGCCTTGTCTATGCAAACTTGCTTCATTTCACCGGCTAGCATTCTTCCACTCTCATATTCTGATTTGATTTCTAGAAGGGCGTTGTCGTCACGCTCAAAGAAGAATTGTAGATATTGGAAAGCTACATCCTTGGAACAATCTCCGCCAATGCGGCGGTGTTCCTCAATAGTGGGTTGACCTCCACTGAATGACCTCTTGATTTTGCGTTCAAGATCTTCAAAAGATTCATCCATGAAAATCGTCGTCTCTGGCTGGGAAGATGACATCTTGTCGCCAGTAAGTCCGACTGCAAAGCGGTGATATGTCGAACATGGAGGCATTAGGCCCATGCCGCCCATTTCTCGCTCCAATGCTAGTAGGCACATACGAATACTAGCGATATCAGCAATATTGGCTCCGGGAATCACTAAGGTTCCGTGTTTATGATTGGCAATTAGATCAGAATAACCCAGAGGAGAGATTGCAGCCATAATCCGATTGAACAGAGTCTTTCTAGACTCGACATCCACCTTTCCTCCAATCATTCCCAAAGCATTCTGATTACCGTCTTGCACAGATAATGCAATGGTAACTCCTCCTTTTGAACGGGGTTTGACATTAAACCAATGAGTCTTGCCAGCAATGCCACGAGTAAGCCTGAGATGTGGGTCCTGATCAATACCTACGGGGACTACAATCGGCCGGAGGCCACCAAATTCTTCGAGTTGTGGATGTATGATGTCACCGACTTGTACTAGTGGGGCTTGAACATGGGCAAGATTAGTATCTCCTTCAAACCCGTATATTGCCTCAAACTCAGAAAGATTGGTTCTGCGACCAAGTGTGAATGCGAGTCTCTGGACCTCAGGACGAGAGCTTTGAAAGTACACATTGGTATTTTCGGGATCTAGTCCTAAGGCTGCATAATTCATGATATACTCTTCTATCGCAGTTTTTCTGCCTGTCTCAAGAGAGGTGTCCCTGGTAGCTAGAGCTTCAAGATCCGCTACAGTGACAGTGATGTCTGCGCCTTGCTCTTGGAACCACTTGACTTGGTCGATAACCATAGAGTGGCCTAGATGCATTCTGCCACTGGGCATCAATCCGGTCAATACACCAAAAGGCTCGGAACGCTTCATACATCCTAGAACTACATCGAGATCTCGGTGTGCAAATACAATTCCTCTCCGGTGTAACATGCCCGGATTAGGGAGACTAGAGACATCTACTGAACCAAGACCAAATTGTTCGATTATCCTGGCATAGTCTTGTGACTGTTCTGATGACCATGGGTCAATGCGGCCTCCTGCCATGCCCCTAGGCCAGCGATTCCCTCAATCAAGGCATCGACGCTATAGACCTTCAAAGGGCAACCATTAGACAAAATACGGGAAACCGACTCGAGGAATTATGGCAGTGATTCATTGCTTGGGAACTGGATTGGTTGGTTCTTGGGTTGCTAAGAGGCTTGCAGCAGTTGGACATGAGGTTCACGCTTACGATATTCATCCTCATCGAGTCCTAGGAATCGACGGGATTACTGCTCATCATTGTGATGTGATTGAAGAGATTGTTCATTTGCATGAAAATGGGCCTGTTGATATGGTGGTGAACATGCTCCCAGGAGACATAGGACATGTGGCTACAACTAATCTAGCCGAGGATGGGTATCGAGTTGTGGACCTTAGTTTCAGTAAGTTCACCCCAGATAGGGATGATGAAAAGGCTCGAGACTATGGTTCAACAATCCTATGGGATGTTGGAATCGCTCCCGGATTATCGAATATGTTGCTAGCAGTTGCCGACAGAAGAATTGGCCCGTTGGCGAAAGCGGAAGTTTGGGTCGGAGGAAATCCAACCGGCCCAATAGGTGAATGGAAGTATATGGCCCCATTCTCTCCAATTGATGTGATTGCAGAATACACTAGGCCTGCTAGAGTTATTCGAGAAGGCGAGGAAGTGATTCTTCCAGCTTTGAGTGAACGACATATGGTCGATACCGGAGAGCATGGAGAGATGGAGGCGTTTTTGACCGACGGGTTGCGCTCAGTATTGAAATCAATTCCAGCAGTTGATATGTCCGAGTATACAGTTCGTTGGCCGGGCCATATTCAGAAGTTCATCGATAACAGAGATTCGGGACAATTAGATGAGAATGAACTGATTGGACATTGGTCGTACAATCATAAGATTCCCGAATTCACATGGATGAGGGTCAGAGTGGAAGGAAGAGATGGTGAAATTCTCGAATGGGAAGTTGAAGATCACGGAGGAGATGATGGTCATTCAATGGCTAGAGCTACTGGCATGGTCACTGCTTGCTGTGTTGAAGCGTGGTTGGAAGATCCACAAATGCTGCCTGTTGGAGTTCATGCACCCGAAGCATTAGGTGATGATGTGATAGCGAAAATCGTTGCAACAATGAGGGCAGATAGAGTTCGAATCGAAGGTCCAGAAATCAGTTGATTACTGAGATTCGACATCCTTCCTGATGAGATATCTGATTGTCATAGGAGTTGCAATCAGTATCACTAGAGCTAGGGCCGGCAAGAATAGGCTCTTTTCGATTCCAGCCGGCCGTTCTATCAACCATGTGAAAACGAGTTCTGAATTGACGAAATCCGTTGTCCATTGGAATAGATTAGTTGTATGGTGGCCGACAATTGTTACTGCGTGGTGGTGATTGTTGAAGGTAGTCAAAGGAGTACTATGTAGATTATCGGGTTCGCTTTCTAATTGAATTGTTAGAGTCGTCCCGGGGGCTTGGGTGAGTAATATCCCTCCTTCGACCTGTCTCCAGCCAATCTCAAGTTTCCTGACTTCAGATGAAAACATAGGGTGCTGCTCGCCGAACGAGTCGAAAACGCCCGAAACTTCTGCGTCGAATTGTAGCAATGTTGAACCTGGTACTGACCAAGTGCTAGTTGGCTGAGAAGTGGAAGTTATTTGGGTCCCATCGAATACTACTGATGTCGATTGCCCTGCTAATCTGTGTAGATTCCACTCGCCCCAGGTTGTAAACCAGTATGGTTGGCCCTCCAACCAAGAAATCGCATCCTTATCCTCTCGTACTCTAAGATCATCTATCCTAGCCCTCCAGTAGATGCTAACGAGAGTATCTTCCTCAGCAGATTCAATCAGAGAGGTATTGGCTACTCCCTTTTCCATACTAGTTGTAGTCTGCGGGGCTAGAATAAGGCCATTTGAGGGAATTTGACTGAATTTACCGCCTACAATCATGAAATCAGAAGATGCTAATTGATCCGCTGTGGAATTATCCAGAATCTGTCCTGGAATACCAAAAGAAATCGGTGCAATACCCCATCTTGAAGCGTTTGTCATCTGCATCAAATAATCCTTACAGGCATCGATGACCCAGTTCTCAACGGTTGTAGATATGCCTTCGTAGCCATGACATCCGAACTCGTCGCCGTTTTCCAGTCTCTCTGGTCCGATTATGTTCTCCAGCCAGGTATCATCAGACCACTCTCCTGCCACTGTTGGGGCTGTGATGGAAGTAAGTAGTACTGCAAGCATCAAAGTCGCACGAAACGACCTGATGTCCATGCAAGGGGGCAATGGTATGCAGACATAAACTGCTGCTTCCGAGTAATACAATAAGCATCCTTGAAGCCGACAGTAATGTGAGCCAACTTAGTCAAGAGTCCATAGATTCGCTAAGTGATGCAGTAAATCTACAGGGGACTGGTGCTCGATTCCGTTCTCCACCACTATACCAACTGGTAATTGCTGCTCTGGCAACTTCGATTCGCAGTTTTACTGATGTCAGATTTCATGGCCTTTCTAGAATCCCCAGAAAAGGTCCGGTAATTGTGGTTAGTAACCACATTTCGAATCTTGATCCAATTTTTATGGTTCAAGCAGCAAGGCGTCCAATCCACTTCCTGTCAAAGAAAGAGAACTTTGAGAGTCCTCTAAAGCGATTTGTAATGACTAGTACCGGTCAGATTGAGACATACAGAGAAGCTGGTGCCAGAGATGCATTAGCTAGAGCAGTAGATGTTCTAGATGCAGGCCTTGCATTGGGCATTTATCCTGAAGGAACTAGGAGTCGTAGGCGTGAACCCCCATACCTGCAAGAAGGTAAGACAGGGATTGCTAGGCTTGCAGCTCGCTTTCCGAATGTTCCAGTCGTGACGATGGTAATGATTGGAACACAGAACATGATGAAACCCGGGAGCAAGATGATTCGACTATGGGAGCGGATCGAAGTCAAGATAGATGAGCCAATTACTTTCGCTGAATGGGCTTCTTCTAAACAAGGAGGTGGCTTGACTGATGACGATGCCACAAGATACCCAATGTCCGAAGAAGAGATGGGTGGGCTGTACCGTAGATTTACCAATCAATTAATCGAGACTATGCGCCTAATGGGTGCGCCCTAGTGGAACACTAGCCGCATCCTTGATGGACTACCGGCACATAGCACGGTAAGCCTATGCAGCAGTATCTTGATTTCCTACGACGAATTCTCGCTGAAGGCGAGCAAAAAGAAGACCGTACTGGAACAGGTACAATCTCTGTTTTCGGGCATCAAATGAGATTTAATTTGTCTAATGGATTTCCCGCTGTGACGACTAAAAAAGTACACTGGCCGTCCGTTATTCACGAGTTACTCTGGTTCTTGTCGGGCGACACTAATGTCAGTTACTTGCAGGAAAATAATGTTAGAATCTGGAACGAATGGGCTGATGAGGATGGCAATCTAGGTCCAGTTTACGGAAAGCAATGGAGAAAATGGGAGGCCGATGACGGCACAGTCATCGACCAGATTGAGAATGCTATTGAATTAATCAAGAATAATCCAAACAGTCGACGAATCATCGTCTCGGCTTGGAATGTAGGCGAGCTTGATGAGATGGCCCTGATGCCGTGTCATGCCTTCTTCCAATTCTATGTCAACGATGGTAGATTGTCATGCCAACTCTATCAGAGAAGTGCTGATGCATTCCTAGGAGTCCCTTTCAATATCTCATCATACAGCCTTCTGACTTGCATGATGGCTCAAGTTTGTGATCTCGAGCCGGGAGAATTTGTATGGACAGGAGGTGATTGTCACCTGTATCTTAACCACCTCAATCAAGCTCGTGAACAGATTGCTCGCGTACCACTTGAATTACCTATTCTGAGGCTCGACCCTGATGTCAAGTCTATTGATGATTTTAGCTTCGAAAGCATCGAGATAATGAACTATAATCACCATCCACACATTCCTGCTCCAATATCAATATGAGGTGATTTGATGAAGGTGGCAATGATTGTAGCAATGGATGAAGATGGTTTCATTGGTAGAGGAAACGATCTTCCATGGAAGTTATCGAGCGATATGGCACGCTTCAAGGAGTTGACAGAAGCAGATGGATTCAACTCGGTAATCATGGGGAGGAAGACTTGGGACTCTCTGCCGGATTCTTACAGGCCTCTTCCTGAGAGAGTTAACATCGTGATGTCGCGTGATACAGATTGGCAGGCAGATGGTGCCGAGACCGCCTTGTATGTCGGCCGGGCAATCGAGTTGGCTTATGCGGAAGGTAGTGATGAGTGCTGGATTATTGGGGGAGCGCAGGTCTATGAGATGTTCTTGGAAAGAGTTGAAGAAATTCATGTGACAACTGTTCACACTTCAGGTAGTGGAGAAGTTAAGTTCCCAGAATGGGATAGAGCCGGTTGGACTGAGAATATAGTTGAGAGAGTAGAATCTGACGAAAAGAATGAACATGATTCTACATATTCGGTCTGGACTCGTGGATGATATGTTTCTGCGTGGTCTATTTGCAATAGCGGGTGGGCTATTCTTCACATACGCGGGGATACTTCACTTCACCGATACAAGTTGGTTTGAGCCGATTGTACCTCCAATTCTTGGTTCTGCTACATTCTGGGTACTGGCTAGCGGGGTCGTTGAGATTGCAGTCGGAATCAGTTTGATTCTACCTAAGACCAGGAAACTTGGAGGATACTCTAGTGCCGCACTTCTCGTGGCATTATACCCTGCTAATCTGTACATGTGGATATATGATGTAGAGCTCGGAGATGGTGCATCGCTCTCTCCAACGGGCCATATTGTCAGACTATTTGCTCAGATAGCAGGGATTATGATTAGCCTATGGATTGCAGAATGGAAGTTTGGCGAAAGACCTAATCTCAGCGATTTGTTTGTTACTAGTGAATCATAGGGTAGCGAATGAAAGGGCCCAC
>DAON01000057.1:0-4758 GCA_002501885.1 Euryarchaeota archaeon UBA220
TCAATTGCAGCATACTACTACTGGTTATATCCTGGATTGATGCTGAACTTCTACCCCTGGGGGCTATCGGTAAACATTGTCACTCCCCTCTCAGTAGACCGTACTAGGATAGTCTACCACGGCTTCATTTGGGATCGTTCAAAACTGGGAGAAGGAGCTGGTGGCAATCTCGACAAAGTTGAGGCTGAAGATCAAGAAATAGTCGAGTCTACACACAGAGGGGTGAGATCTGGGACTTACGACAGGGGTCGCTATTCCCCAACTAGGGAAACCGGTGTGCATCACTTTCACAGAATCCTAACTTCTTGACGGGAAATTGATAACCCCTGCTGGCCTGAGGCGAGGCATGAATGAGAGAGCGAAGTCAAGAATCGCTATATTGCTAGTAACATGCATGCTTCTTTCTGGTTGTGCCGGTGATTCCGAAATCGAAGAGCCCATCAGCGAAGATATTCCGGGATGTATGGACGAGACCGCAGAGAACTACAACCCCGACGCCACAGTATCCGACAGATCCTGCGTTTATGCAGAGCCTGAACCCGAAGGTCCTGATGTAAACTTAGATTCAAAATCTGAGTTCTGCGACGATGTCAATCCTCATCATTGCATGCTCCCCTTCCCTGCTCCTGCATTCCTGATACACGATAATACGACATCGACAGGATACAGATTGGAGATTCCCGGAGAGGCGATTCCTGATTCTGGATCCGTTGAATCGGGTGCTTTCCATATGCTCAACCGATTAGATGGTTACAGCCCATCGACTCAAATCTTCACTACATTTGATGTCGTTCCTGACATTTCTGGCTTGGCCGGACACAACAATATCGGAGACTCCCTAGGGGAAAATCACGAGACGGTCTTGATAAATCTGGAAACTGGAGAAAAGTTGGCCCACTGGGTCGAGCTTGATCAGAGGAGCCAGGATGATGAGCCTACCTTCGTTTATGTCCGAACACTAGGTGGACTTAGTCACGATACATCCTATGGTGTTGCATACCGAAACCTCGTTGATACCGATGGCAATGCGATAGAAGGATCCCAGGCCTTCGTTGCACTCAGGGACGGATTGAGCACTGACTCCGAGCAGATTGAGAATCAGAGAAGTCAGTATGAGTCTCTGTTTGAAGCCCTAGGAGATGCAGGCTTGGAGAGATCGGATTTACAGGCGGCTTGGTTCTTCCATACTGCTTCTACTGCTTCAATCCTGCAAGACATGATTGCAATGCGCGATGATGCAGAGCAGCGTTTGGGTGATGATGGAGTTGGATGCAATATCACCGAGGTCGTAGACAATTACGGCGAGGATAATACAACATACAGACTGATTAGAGCAACGGTGACAACACCTCAATACATGGAATCGGACTTCCCTCCATCGTCTATGCGTAGAGATTCTTCAGGGACTCCTGAATTTATTGAATTCCGAGAGGTTGTGGTGACAATTCTGATACCTCAAATTCTTGCTGATGAAGAAAGATCTGGGATGATGACTGTTCTAGGGCATGGGTTCATGGGCAGTGGAGATGGCATGGTAGCAGGTTCTTCGTATCAGGCCAATATGACAGGGAGAGTAATGATTGGCACAGACTGGAAGGGCTGGAGTCATGACAATGACTACGATGCCTTGACTTATTCTCTGATTAATGTCGAGTACTTCCAACACCAACAGGAGAGGCATATGCAGTCAATCATCAACAATCTAGCTATGATCAGGACATTCTCTGGTGTTTGTTCGGACATTCCAGAGTTCCAATTTGGAGATGTGAATCTTGTCGATGTTTCTGATATAGACTACTATGGCGTTTCATTCGGAGGGCTACGCGGGCCCGCTCTGATGGCAATGGTGCCGGAGGTAGATCGTGGAGTGCTTTGGGTAGGTGGATCATCCTTCACTCATCAGATTGAGAGGTCTACACACTACACTAACTTCGATGTTCTGTTCTCAGAGGTCATTGCATACCCGTCCCGAAACGACAGGGGGCTCATGATTGCAGCAATGCAGTCACTGTGGGATTCCACAGATGCTGAGACATTTCTTCCGTTCCATAGTGAGGGGTTAGAGGGAATGGTACAACCATTTGAGATGCTATACCTGACTTCTATGAACGATTTCCAAGTATCTACATTGAGTTGCGATAGGGCTGTCAGGACAGCTGGCCTAAGTAACTTGGAAGCCTCTGCGTGGCATCCATGGGGTATAGAATTGGATTCTGGCCCATTTAGTGGCTCCGGAGTAGTTTACTTCGATGGAGGATTTCCCGCGGTTCCAGAAGGCAATCTAGCCGGATCGATGGAATATCACGGCCAAGCTCACGGTGCCCTAGGGGGGCTGCCGGAAGCATACAATATGGCCTTTGAATACCTTGATTCTGGACTTATAAGCGATACATGCGATGGTTCGTGCACTTTCGAAGGTAGCTGGTGATTAGCCAACTGGTTCGCCACCCTCGCGTAGGAAGGCGAGGCGCCGTAGTGCGTCATTCCGGACTAGATATTCCACAACAACTGAAGGGACTGTTTGGGACAAGATTTCCCTTACTGCTTCCTCATCACCAATGGTTGATAGCATTCTAGCAGTCTCTCTTACTCTCCATCCTTCGAAACTCTCTCGGTTCTCGAGGAATGTTTTCTGGACTTCCCATCCAGCATCCTCGTAGAGTTCTGCAGAGGGGGCATCGCTTGTGAAAAACACACCTGCTGAGCCATGATAGTTCTCTGCATGGGCTACCCAATTTGGAGGATCTTCGATATCAGGAATAGGAACCACATCCACATTATGCATATCCATTTCAGATAGCCAAGCCTCAATCATTTCACACCGTTCTTCCGCGCTCCAAGGATTCTTCAATGATTCTTCCCTGTTAGAAGATCCTATTGCGATAATTAGAGTTAGACTTGGTGCTTTTTCGCATCTCCATTTGTTAGCGGCTTTCAGAAGGGATGCATGGCCGAGATGAAATGGCTGGAAGCGTCCAAGTACAACTACTCCTGGAGAGGGAGTCTTCTCGGGAGGATTGGGTGTAATCGGCAATTCACTCAAGTCCCGACCTCCATTGAATCAATAACAGAAATAGAGTCAAGAGTCCAAGTTGTTGGCTCGAGATACTCTCTTCCAATTAGCATGGAATATCCCTCTTCTCTTTGCCTTTTTAGAAATGTGAACAGAGAATCACTGGAAGACCTATGTGCTTCCATAGTGGGTAGAATTCTGGGGTCCTCGGAGGGTTCCATCGTCTCTCCTAGATTCTGTCTACGACTCATCCAATCTAGGACCACCGACTCTGAGTACGATACTCTATCTAATGAAGCGAGAGAGTCGGATAACTCTGACCACATGCTGTAACTGAGGAATTCTGCAGCAGAGATATCTCGATCGAGTTGTGGTTCGACATAGAGGAATATTCTGGCCTCCCAGCAGCGCCATTCTCCAAGAGTACACCAATGGGCCAAATTCAAAGCCAATTCTCCAACTGATTCTTCATCCAAATTCTGATTGCTAAGTGTTTCAGATTTATTGGCCTCTTGGTGGGTATCAAACCACTCGAGAATGTCGCCCTCCAGGTCTACATCGAATGGGCGATGGAAGCGAGGGTCGGCAGTGGGACGGAGATTTCTCAGGGATTGAGAGTTCATGCCGGCGAGCAAGTCCCCTAGTGGCATGGAATGGAGATTTCTGAAGGCCTTCCTATCGACCAATTGCAGGATTGCGTCGGGCATAGGCTCTCCTCATACCAACCAACGGGCGGTATGCAAAGAACCCTCGCTCGGCTTTACCGGGTGGTGAGATGCCACCGGATTCAATAACCCGGGACCGGGCGTCCGATTTGCTGGAGAGCAGGAGGGGGAGCCTTGGCCACTATCGAGGAACAAATCCAGTCCCTCGAGGACGAGATTAGTAAGACCAAGTACAACAAGGCAACTCAGGGCCATGTTGGTAAGCTTAAGGCGAAGATAGCCGCCCTGAAGGCCCGAAAGGAAAAAGCACAAGCTCATGCTAAGTCTAGTGGCGGCGGCCCGGGTTTTGAGGTCAAGAAATCGGGTGATGCTTCAGTCGCTCTGGTTGGATTCCCCAGTGTTGGAAAGTCTAGTCTAATTTCTCAATTGACGGGAGCTGATTCAGAGGTTGGAGAGTTTGCGTTCACGACTTTGACCTGTATACCCGGGCTAATGGAACATCGAGGTGCTAAGATTCAGATTCTCGATTTACCGGGCCTAATTAAAGGCGCAGCTGATGGTAAAGGCAGAGGAAGAGAGATTCTGAATGTCATTCGTGGTTCCGACATGGTGCTATATGTGGTCGATCCATTCCAAGAGTCGCACTTTGATATCTTAGACAGAGAGCTTTGGAAGTCAGGAATGAGGCTGAATCAGCAACCTCCTCAGGTGTTCATTACCCGGACTAGGAGGGGCGGAATTGTCGTTCGTTCGACAGTCGAGCAAACAAATCTGACTGAGGAAGAAATACAAGGAATTGTACGCAGTTTCGGTATCGTCTCCGCTACAGTGACGCTGCGCACTAATGTCACGGACGATCACATTGTGGATACGCTCGCTGGCAGTAGAGTATACAGTCGCGCCGTAGTGGTCCTCAACAAGATTGACCTGGCCACTCCTAAGGATATCAAGAGAGCAAGGAGTATGCTACCGGAGGGTTGGCCGGTTCTCGAGGTATCAGCTAAAACTGGCGAAGGAATAGAGGCGATGAAGGACTTCATCTTCGACCATCTGAATTTCATGTCGATTTACCTCAAACCT
>DAON01000057.1:5072-6738 GCA_002501885.1 Euryarchaeota archaeon UBA220
GTCGATTTACCTCAAACCTCAGGGGCAGGAAGCAGATTTAGTAGAGCCTCTGATTGTCAAAGATACTTCGACAGTGCGGGATGTCTGCGCCAAGTTGCATCGCGACTTTGTGCGTAAATTCCGCTATGCTAGAGTAAAAGGCCCTAGTGCCAAGTTCGATTGGCAGCGCGTAGGGCTAGATCATCTTTTGAAGGATGGAGACCTACTCACTATCATCGTCCGGAAGTAATCACACTTAGCGATGTATTCACGAATGATATGCCTACACGAAGCATGAGTCAGGCGACAGGGGATGTCCTGCCTCGCGCGGCCTTGAGGGGACTAATAGAGCACATGAAGAGAAGGCTCTTGTTGCTAGGTTTGACTTTTCTAGTTGGATTTGTAGCCGGATATCCTGCTGCGGCAGAAATAATACAATGGTTAATGGAAAATGACGGTTACCTACCAGATGGGGTCCAAATCATCATACTGCAGCCTATGGAGGCTGTACTACTCAGATTGAGAATCGCAGCAAATATTGGCTTAGCTTGTGTAGTTCTATTCATTCTGATGGATTTCGGTTGGAATGGTCGTAAGATTCTGTCTGAAGCATATAGAAGGAAGTTTGTCCCAACCGGCGGCGGGATTGGAGGACTTCTGTTCGTATTGCTCGGAGTTGCTTCACTTGCTGCTGCAGGGGCTGCTTACTCGGACGGCATTCTAATACCAATGTTGCTCGAATACCTATCCGAAGATGCTGCGTCATCTGGATTGGAATCAACTTGGCAATTGAAATCATGGATTGGTTTCATCATAGGCTTGTTCTTCGCCTCAGTAGTAGGATTCCAAATCCCGCTGGCTGTTCTACTGATGCTGCGGTATGACCTGGTAGAGCGGAGAAGCATTACCGAGAATCGTGAGATTTTATGGTTTGCAGCACTTGCATTTGGCGCTCTTCTCTCGCCTCCAGATCCCCTCTCACTTTTCCTGGTCGGAGGGCCGGTTCTAGTGTTGCTAGAGGTAGCACTAGTGATTGACAGGCTTTCTAATCGAGACTGATGCCCCGGTTCCTTGCATCCTCCGCTCTGGCAGCGGCTCTGCCGTCATCAACATCTACCATACGCATCATGTATGCACCGATTAGAATCAGGAGAGAGATGCTGAAAACTCCAACTCTGCTGTCAAACATAACAGTCAGAGTGGCATAAATTAGTGGCCCTATGAATGCAGCGACTTTTCCGAAGAATCCGAAGAATCCGAAGAATTCCGCACTTCTAGTTTCTGGCACCATCTGGCCAAACATACTTCTAGCGAGACCCTGAGAGCCCCCAAGTAGAGTACCCATTCCACAACCTAGAATTAGGAATTGTAAACCGACGGTGAGCCCCAAGGGCTCCCAGACAATATCTCTGACAGTTTTTGGAATTGTGTCGATAGGGCCGTCGCCTAGACTAGTAGGGTGATCAACACCTAGGGATGTGGATGAGTCTAGTGGACCTCCCGAAACACTCGCACTGAATCTCGATTCTTGCATTGAAGATAGGAATTCTCCGACTAGTGTCTGATTACTGACTTCTACCATGTAGGGAGCGTCAGCTGAACTACCCCATTTCCAATCATAGATGCCACTACTATCTCCGATTTGGACGGGAAGAATACTAGAATACATGTTCGCCCACTCTTGCTC
>DAON01000047.1 GCA_002501885.1 Euryarchaeota archaeon UBA220
AAAGAAGTGACAAAGAATCGTATGCCTTCTTCGAGAGCAATATCAATCCATTGAGACATTCTTTCGAAATACTTCTCACTGCCTTTCTCAATCAATGCATTGAATCCGATTGGTTTGTCGGTTAGTTCTCTGATGTATTTGATTCCGTTCCTCAGTCCTTCTATCGTGTTCGGTTCGTCGTAGTCGTGAACCATCGTCATGGAGACGGGTTGAAGGATTGCGAGTCCCCCTCCTTCGGAGGCTGCGGCAACGAGTTCTGGATTAGAACAGGGGTACATCGCTCCGCATATGATTGGATGTTCCACGCCGGCGTCTTCAGTTAGACGTGTTCTCACCCTCCTCACCTCAGTCCATAACTAGGAAGTTCCACTTGAATACCCATTCGGAGACAATGTCTCCTGACGAATCTATTCCGACTGATCTCATATCACACTCGACTGGTTCTCCTGTTGAGGCACTCAACTCGATTGCTTTTCTAGCAGCGGAAACATCCTCACAGGAGAACGAAATTCTTCCCCTGGCTCGCTTGGTGAAAGATGCGTCGGTGCCAACTACAAACATTCTGAGTTTCTCGGGCATTGCCCTTGACATTGCGAACGGTGCTGCTCCAGTCGCTAATTCTGCCCCCATTCCCTGTACTGCCCAGTACATCGTCTTGAATGGGTTCTGAGAACGCCAGCCCCCAGGGATAGATGTCACACATGATGAATCATCGAGATGGTCCATGCGTAGGCCTGCGAATCTAGCGGTTGGCATAGATACTAGAGAGAAAAGCCTGAACTTAACCGGCCCGAGTAGGCTTCTGAACTCGGATTTCAGTTTGCCTTGATCGATTGGCATAATTCACTCCATCAAGGAGTCGACTAGTTCGCAGTAACTCTGCATCGCATCGGACTCGGAAGTACCGGAAATTTTGTTCCATGCCTTCCACTTAGCTCGCTCCTTAAGGCCTCCTCTAGCTTTACCCTCGCAGTCTCCCTCGGTCGCCTGCTTATACAGCGCGTACAACTCAAGGAGTTGTTCGTTAGATGGTCGAGTAGGTAATTCCCAAGCCTTCTTGGTGGCCCTATCAAATCTCATCCTCAGGCTCCTGCTGGCAGTTCCTTCTGGCATCAGAACATCTCCACTGGGTAGTCCATCAGGGGCTTTGGCCCTGACTGAATCTTAGCAGCTAGACTGATTGTTTCAGGATAGATGCGCTTGAAGAAGAATCGGGCACTTGCGAGTTTTGCATCATAGAATGGGTCGCCTTTCTTCTGTAGGCAAATCTTAGCCATTCTAGCCCACATGTAGGCGAGTAGAACATTGCCGAAGTATCGGCAGTAGTCTGTAGCGCCAGCAGCTAGGAAATGTGGGTTGGCCATGCCCTCAGCAATCATTAGCAAGGTGATTTGTTGGAGGCCTCTGGCACCTTGGTGTAGTGGTTTGTTGAATTCCGCCATCTCAGGATCGGCCCTGTTTTCCTCGATAAATTCGGAGAGGGGCCACATGAGATGTCGAAGATTCTTTCCGAAGTCCTGAGTAATCTTTCGGCCGGCTAAATCGAGGGCCTGGATTCCATTAGTCCCTTCCCAAATCTTTGAGATTCTGACATCGCGATAGAACTGCTCGACACCGTACTCGCTGCAATATCCAGCACCACCCATTACTTGCATACAGGTACTGGCAGTTTCGCAAGCCAAATCGGTGAAGTGTGCCTTGATTATTGGTGTGAATAGTGCAACGAGCGCTGTCGCTGGTTCGGAGACTGAGGGATCATCGCTGTGCATCTGATCAAGGAGAATTCCTGTCCAAGCAGCTAGTGCTCTACAGCCTTCGTTGTTGACCTTGGCCTCAAGGAGCATGCGTCTTACATCTGGATGAACCAGTATGTTGTCTGCAGTCTCATTGGGGTCTCTGATTCCCTTGAGATCTCTGCCCTGTCTGCGATCTAGAGACCATGCAAGTGCATTTTGATATGCAATCTCAGCGAGTCCGAGACCCATCATTCCTGTGGCGACTCTTTCTCTATTCATCATCTCAAACATCAGAGGCATTCCGCCATGTAGTGGCCCCACTAGCCAGCCAGTACTATCGTCGAAATTCATCACGCAGGTAGGACTTGCGTGTAGTCCCATCTTCTCCTCGGCCCCAGAGCAGGTGACTCCGTTGTGGTCGGACTTGAGGTCATTAGAAATCCCTTCCAAGTCCCCTTCCCACTCTGAAGGCATGTACTTGGGCACGAGGAAGAGAGAGATTCCTTTGGTGCCCTCTGGGCCGCCCGGTACTTTGGCAAGAACCAGATGAATGATATTGTCAGCCATATCATGCTCTCCGTAGGTGATGAAAATCTTGGTCCCGGAGATTTTGTATGTTCCATCCGATTGAGGATCTGCTCTAGTATTGATGATGCCCAGATCAGTTCCAGCATGGGGCTCTGTGAGACACATTGTTCCTGCCCATTCTCCAGTTGCTAAGTTTGAAGCGAAGTAATCGATTAGGTCCTGGCGACCATGGGAATCTAGAACCTCATACACACCTATGGACAATGCTGGGAGAACGCTGAGAGCCATACAAGATGAGGTTCCGAATTCTGCCCATGGTACCGCTTGGAAGAAGGTTGGAACTCCCATTCCTCCATGCTCGGGCTTACATGCTGTTCCTAGCCATCCCTCGTCTATTCCTCTCTTGTATGCATCCTTGAATTCCTGAGGCATGGTGATTTTGCCATCCTGGAAATTGAGGCCTTCCTTATCGCCGAGTTCATTGATTGGTAACCAGACTTCCTTTGCGTGGGTAGCCCACCCATCAACTAGCATGGCTAGGAAATCTGAATCAAAATCTTCGAAGCCCAGCCCTTCAATAGAGCCCATTGCATCGAAAACCTCGTTGAACAAGAAATCGTATTCGCGCACTGGAGGATCCCATTCTACCATCATTTCACCTCAATTCCTCAATGGCTTACCCGTCTCCAGCATATGCTCCATTCGTGCAAGTGTATCGGGCTGGCGCCCGAGCCAACTGATGGCTGACCTCTCCATCTCGAGGATGTCGTCTTCCTCAACTGGCTCTGTCATGTCGGTTTCTCCGCCAGTTAGGATTCGTGCCAACTCTCTGGTCACTACCACATCGTGCGGGGTTGCCTGACCCGACATTGCGAGGTCTTTGACCGCCAACTCAAGCGCGGTAAATCCAGTTTCACCTGGTAGATTGTAGGTGCGTGGTTCAGGTGGCTCGTAGTCATCTGACATCTCCAAAACTCTCTGCTTGGCATCAGATAGTAGTCTGTCTCTATTCATAGTAATCTTATCTTTTGGACTGAGGAATCCCATGGATCGAGCCTGTTCAGCAGACTTAGCCACTTGGGCAGTTCCGATGGTCTCAAAGGCCTTCATCACCGCTCCCATTGGACCTTCTGGAACTAGTCCGAACTCCCGCAGGCGGCCGAGTAGTTCCTTGCATCCTCCCCATGCAGGAATGATACCAACACCAACTTCGACGAGTCCGATGTACGATTCGGAATGAGCTTGGATTGCATCACAGTGCATGAGAACTTCGCAGCCACCGCCAAGGCACATGCCAGCAGAAGCTGCGACAACCGGGATTTCGCAATATTTCAGAGCCTGATAGGCATCTTGGCCTGCAGAAATGAAGTCCTCGACATCTTTCCATGCTGCTAAATTGACGGCGAATAAAACCAAACCTAGATTTGCTCCGGCAGAGAAGTTTGAACCGTCGTTACCGATTACGATTCCTTTCCAATCGCCTGATTCAGCCATGTCAACTGCATCTACCAACATTTCGATAATGAAGGGATCAACTGCGTTCATCTTCGAATGATATTCGACGAGGAGCACATCGTCGCCCATATCCCAAATACTTGCAGAACCATTGCGTTTCAGAGGTTTACCTCTCCTCTTCAGATCCGCTACTGTAAGTGTGGATTCAGGTCGATCGACTTTGACCATAGACCCGTTTACAGCAAGACGGTTGATTTCTCCTTCTTCTATAGAGTAGAATGAACCAGTGGCAGCGGCCTTAGCCAGCATATCGGGAACAGGTCGCCCGGATGTTTCTAATCGCTCGACCATGTTGCTAGCGCCAATTGAGTCCATCATCTCAAACGGCCCTTTCTTCCAGTTATATCCAACCTTCATAGC
>DAON01000029.1:0-4020 GCA_002501885.1 Euryarchaeota archaeon UBA220
ATACCATTTGCATCGATGTCGAAGGTTACCTCGATTTGGGGAATTCCTCTAGGAGCAGGGGGGATTCCCATCAGATGGAATCGGCCAAGAGTGATGTTATCCTTTGCGAATTCCCTCTCGCCCTGTAGAACATGTACTTCGACCGCTGGCTGATTGTCGGCTGCAGTTGAGAAGTTCTCAGAGCGCCGAGTAGGGATTGTTGTGTTCCTCTCGATCATGGTGGTCATGACTCCTCCCAGAGTCTCAATCCCTAGAGTAAGAGGTGTTACATCGAGAAGTAGTACATCTGTAACGCCCTCATCTCCTACTATGATACCTGCTTGTAGAGCAGCACCTACTGCCACGGCCTCGTCAGGGTTAATCCCCTTGAATGGTGATTTTCCGGCCTCCTTCTCGATTGCTTCTTGAACTGCTGGAATTCTTGTGCTGCCTCCGACTAAGAGAATCTTGTCGATATCTCCTGTCTTGACTCCAGCATCCTTCATAGCGCTGCGAGTAGGTTTCATCGTCCTCTTGATGAGATCAGCAGTCAGATCCTCGAATTTAGCTCGGGACAGACTCATGTCTAGGTGTTCGGGTTGACCATCCTTCATAGTGATGAAAGGGAGATTAATTTGGGTTGAGTTGGTTCCTGAGAGCTCAATCTTAGCCTTCTCAGCAGCCTCTCTAAGCCGACTCATTGCCTGAAGATCGTTTGATAGGTCAATTCCGGATGTTTTCTTGTACTCAGATACTAGCCATTCAACGATCTTGTCATCGAAGTCGTCACCGCCTAGTCTGTTGTCTCCGCTGGTTGCCTTGACCTCAATTTGAGGCTGGCCATCGACTTGATAGATATCTAGAATCGATACATCGAATGTACCGCCACCCAAGTCAAAAACTAGTATTGTCTGATCATCTTCCTTGTCAACACCGTAAGCAAGAGCAGCGGCTGTGGGTTCGTTGATTATTCTCAGAACCTCAAGTCCTGCGATTCTGCCTGCATCTTGAGTTGCCTTTCGCTGTGCATCACTGAAATATGCAGGGCATGTGATGACTGCTTGATTGACTTCCTTTCCAAGATATTCCTCAGCATCAGCCTTAAGCTTCTGCAGAACGAAAGCGGAGATTTCCTGAGGAGTGTATTCCTCATCGTCAATCTGCTTGCTCCAATCTGTTCCCATTTCTCTCTTAACCGACATTACGGTTCGATCAGAATTAGTGACGGCTTGACGCTTGGCGGTAATGCCAACCAGTCTTTCACCTTCCTTCGAGAAAGCGACCACGCTAGGGGTTGTTCTCGATCCTTCAGAGTTCGGTATGACTGTCGGCTGACCGCCCTCCAATGTCGCCACGCAGCTGTTCGTTGTTCCTAGGTCAATTCCTATCACAGGTCCACTCATTTTTGTCTCTCCTTGTTAACTTGGCTCATGCCAGGTCGAATGTAATATCCAGAATACCATTGTTCAGTTCCCAGTCGAGAATATCGTCAACTGCCTCTGGAAGAATGAATCTCTTGAATGGGCGCGGCTGAGTTCTTCTGAGAAGTTGTAGTACCTCTCCTCCGCTACTCAATAAGAGTTCGAGATCCTCACTCCTAATGTCTAGGAATCTTGAGATATCGATTGTGACTGACATTTGTCCATCTGAAACAAATGCATCCTCTTCTGGTAAATCAGAAATCTCGGAGTCTTCTGACTTCTCGACTTCTGCAGTTACCTCGTCTTGTGGTTGTTCATTGCTCTTGACTTCTACATTTACGCCCATGCGCTTGAAGAAGTCTTGGAAACCGCCTTGGCTATCGAACATTGATTCCATAGCTCGACGGAACTCATCGGGGTCGCCAGCAGACTCAAACTTGAACTCGGAATGTGAAATTTTAGTTGGGTCGATACCCATCTCTTCGAACTGATCCATTACTCTCTTCATCATCTGTTCAAGGGCCTTGATGTCTATTGGCATACCCATCTGCTCGAGCATTTTTGCCATCTCTTCGAACATGTCTTCGGGCCAATCATCAGAGTCTATTCCAGTCATCAAATACCACTACTCAACCTGAGGTTGTATAGTGCGAAAGAAGTCCCATATATGAATCGTACGGTTCGGACAGTTCGGAACTGGGGTATGGAGAGCCTAACGGTCGGGTTCAAAGCAAGAGCACTTTTCGCTGCTAAACATGGTCGAGGCGGATCACGAAGTGGCCCTTGAGGACACCGATCGTATTCATGGTCGCTCGGCCTTCGTTAACAATGTCAAGGCCGCTGTTGCTCTATCTGGTGCAGTACGCTCTACTCTAGGTCCAAAGGGATTGGACAAGATGTTGGTTGATGAGGACGGAGATTCTACCGTAACAAATGATGGAGTGACTGTTCTAGAAACTGCAAAGGTAGAGCATCCCACTGCCCGGTTGCTTGTTTCTACTTCCTCATCTCAGGATCGTGCAGCAAGAGACGGTACAACAACCGCAGTTATTCTAACCTCTGAGTTACTACAGAATTCTCTTGAGTTAGTTCGCGCAGGCGTGCACCCGTCAGTGATTCTCAACGGATACCAAATTGCCCTCTCAGAGGCACAGAATGAGCTTGAGAGAATTTCAATGGGAGAAATTAGCAATGAGCACATGCGCTCTGCTGTGGCCACTTCGCTTTCAGGGAAGGTTGACTCTGCTGTAGGGGAGCGTCTTACAGGATTGGCTCTAGAGGCGCTTGATGTAATCTCAACCGATGAAGGTGGCGATGATCTAGAGAGATTGAGAGTTAAGCGCCTGCGTGTCAAGGATGGAGGTGCATTGGATTCTGAAATAGTGAGTGGTTTGGTTCTAGCCAAGTCGAGAATGGATGTCGCATCTCCGTCCTCTTACGGGGCTGGTCGGATTGTGATTATCGATGGAGGCATGGAGTCACCTAGTCTTGAATTGGAGGCTTCGATTGAAGTCACAGATATTGGGGCTCTGCAGGAGTTCCGTGATAGGGCGCAGAGTCGAATGAGAGAACAGGTCGAGAAGTTGGCATCGATGAATGTAGACTTGCTCGTGGTACGGGACGGAATCGATGAGTCGGCTTCTACGATGTTGACTGATGCTGGAATCACCGCCTATCGGCGTTTTGAGCGTGAGGACCTGGAGATGCTTTCACGAATTACCGGTGCCAGCATGGTTCGTGACTCTACGAGAGTCGAGGCAACAGATGTTGGAGCATATGCTTCCCGTAGTGAGAAATCCTACTCCTCCATCAAGCACACACGCATTGATGGTTCCAAAGGAGGTGCTGTCACGATTATTATCCGGGGCTCTTCACCTTCTGTAAGAGAAGAAGTTGAGCGTTCTTTTGACGATGCAATGGGTGTAGCTCTAAGGCTGAGTAAGGAGCCTAAACTACTTCCTGGCGGAGGGGCAACGCAGACTCATCTCGCTCGACACTTGCGTGCTTTTGCTTCTACTCAATCGGGCCGTGAGCAGATGGCAATCGAGGCATATGCTGCAGCCCTTGAGATTGTTCCTCGAACTCTCGCAGAGAATTCCGGACTAGACCCGATTGATGCCGTCCTAGAACTCTCGGCTGCTCAGGCTTCCAAGGATGGTGGGCCCTGGGTGGGCCTAGACATCAACTCAGGTCAGAATTCAAAGATGGATGAGGCTGGTGTGTTCGATCCTCTGTTCGTTGCAAGACATGCACTTGACTGTTCCACTGAGGCTGCCTGCAGCGTACTGAGAATAGATGATGTCCTGTGGGCTAAGCAGGATGCACAGACTCCAGATTGGCAAAGCGAAATGGAAGATGAGGACTAATTCGAGAGTCTGTCCAACATCTCATCGACCATTCTAGTCAAATCGTACTCTGCTTTCCAACCCCAGTCATCTTTGGCAACAGAGTCATCTATGTCGTCAGGCCATGAGTCAGCATATTCCTGTCTGTGATCAGGCTTGAATTCGCAAGTGAACCCATCAACTCTCTCTGAAATTGTATCGGCTAGTTCTCTTGCTGTGAATGAAATTCCTGAGACATTGTAGCCTCCTCTAGCATCACCAATAGATTCGACAGG
>DAON01000029.1:4421-7135 GCA_002501885.1 Euryarchaeota archaeon UBA220
CCCACGAAGCAATCGTAGTGCCCCTCATTGAGAGCGGCGTGGAAAATCTCGACAGCATAGTCTGTTGTCCCTCCTCCAGCAGGAGACTTCCAAGAGACCAAGCCTGGATAGCGAATTCCCCGCGTATCGACTCCGTACTGCTTCCAGTAATTCATTGCCATCACCTCGCCAGTGACCTTGGTCTTGCCATAGGTTGTAGTGGGATTGAGTGGTGTAATCTGAGGAGCTGTGGCTGGAGCATCTGGTCCAAACACAGCAATTGAGGAGGGGGCGTATACTCTCAGGTCGTTCCTACGGGCGGCCTCAAGAACAGTGATTGTCCCTCCTACATTGACTCTCTCACACAAATCTGGATTCTGCTCCCCTGTTGCAGAAAGAATTGCAGCGAGATGATAGATAGTTCCAACTTCCTCGTCTTCAATTACCGAGTCCATGACATCTCCATCAAGTACACTTAGGCGAACAAAACGGCCCTCCTCGACAAAAGGATGTCCTGCAACTTCGCGGACATCGGAAGCGATTACCGAATCTTGTCCATGTTTGTCTCTTAGTGCCTCGACTAGATCCCTTCCGATTTGTCCAAGAGCACCGGTAACCAGAATTGAGTCACCGGGAGTACCGGACATGCGGCCACATTAAACAGACGATACTTGAACATGGAGTAGGACAGAACAGGAGAAACTTGGCCAATGTTGATATGCGAGGCTCAACGGCTTCAGACCCCGTTGATTGCATGAAGTATGTCGTGGTAACGGGTGGCGTCCTGTCTGGACTGGGCAAAGGGGTAACGGCTAGTAGCATCGGTGTCTTGCTCAAATCCGCTGGACTGCGAGTCACTTCAGTCAAGATTGATCCTTACCTGAATGTCGATGCTGGTACCATGAGTCCGTTCGAACACGGTGAAGTGTTCGTGCTAGATGATGGAGGAGAAGTCGATTTGGACTTGGGCAATTATGAGAGGTTTCTCGATATCGCTCTGACAAGAGACAATAACATCACCACCGGGAAGGTTTACGACAATGTCATCCAGAAGGAGAGGAAGGGAGATTACCTAGGCAAGACAGTGCAAGTCATTCCTCACATCACCAATGAGATTCAAGATTGGATTGAGCGCGTAGCGCATACACCTAGTGATGGTAACGGCAAGGAGCCAGATGCTTGTGTAATCGAGTTGGGTGGAACAGTTGGTGACATCGAGAGTGCTCCCTTCATTGAAGCGCTTAGGCAATTCCAATTCCGTGTAGGTAGTGAAAATATCTGCTTCGTCCATGTTAGTCTAGTTCCAGTAATGGGTCCAGTCGGAGAGCAGAAGACCAAGCCAACTCAGCACACGGTCAAGGAACTGAGAGGTTTGGGTATCATCCCAGATATCCTAGTTTGTCGTTCGGCAAATCCTCTGGAAGATGATACTAGAGCGAAACTAGCTACCTTCTGTCATGTCTCAAAGAATGCAGTAGTCTCAGCTCATGATGTCTCCAACATCTACAGAGTCCCCATGATGCTGGAAGAACAGGGAGTAAGTGAGGTTCTGTCTGAGGGACTGGGTTTCGATCTTCCAGCGAAGAGACCTCTGATGGATGAGTGGAGGGGAATGGCTGACCGAGTTGATGGTGTCGAGAAGGAAGTCAGGATTGCAATGGTTGGCAAGTACACTGGGCTTTCGGACTCTTACCTCAGCGTAATCAAGGCACTACAACACTCCTCTTATGCAGTCAATCATAAGTTGACAATTGACTGGATAGAATCTGCAAATCTCGATGATGAAACTGCAGATTCGGACCCTCGGGCTCACGCTGATGCATGGGAGGTCCTCAGAAGCGTCGATGGGATTCTAGTTCCAGGAGGATTTGGAAGAAGAGGGATTGAGGGCAAAATCAAGGCTGCCCAGTACGCTAGGACAAACAATGTCCCATATCTAGGAGTCTGTCTAGGGCTGCAAGTCGCTACAATTGAATTCTGCAGAAATGTGCTAGGAATGGAAGGTGCGAATTCTACGGAGTTTGAAGAAGACACTCCTAATCCCGCTGTCGTGTTCATGCCAGAGATTTCCAAGACACACATGGGCGGGACCATGAGACTTGGTACCAAGCCGACACCATTCTTAGTGGACGATTGCAAGGTTAGGAGATTGTATGGCGGAGCAGAGCATGTCGATGAGAGGCACCGTCATCGCTACGAAGTAAACCCAGAACTCATCGAGCAAATCGAGGATGCTGGTCTGAAGTATGTGGGCAAGGATGAGACTGGACAGCGATGTGAGATAATGGAGTTGGATGATCATCCCTACTATGTGGGTACACAATATCATCCAGAGTTCAAGTCTAGACCGAACAGACCTAGTCCACCTTTCCTAGGCCTGCTAAAGGCAGCTGTTGGAGAAGAAATCTGATTTCTTTTTGGCAGGTGATTGAATGTGGGAACAAATCGTTGACCTTGCACACAACGAAATTGTAGCCTATGTTGGAATGCTCATGATTCTAAGCGCCTTCTTTCTGGAAACTCGTGATATTCTGCACAGTAAGGAATCACCATATCTGATTTTGATGGCTCTTGGCTCGGGACTTCTTGCAGTACGGGCATACCTGATTGATGAGTGGGCATTCTTCATTCTCGAAGTTGCCTGGTTCGCAGCTGCAGCATTGGGACTTTGGTCATTGAGCAAGGGTTTGCGCCAGGCAGGAATTGGGCAATAATTCAGATCAAACGGTACCCTT
>DAON01000069.1:0-6136 GCA_002501885.1 Euryarchaeota archaeon UBA220
TTCAAATCCCGGCACGAGCACCATTATTCTACTTCGTGAACGGAAGTAGGGATTCCTCTGGAGGAGGCCCTGTCGATTACTACACGAGTCCATTTGCTAGTAGGCGAAGGCATAGCTAGAATATGCGTGGCCCCGTTCAATAACTTCTCAGTAAGGGTATTCGGAGCCTCAGCCCGACCTCTGTCAACAAGGCCTCTAGTAGGGTCGCTCCATTCTTCGGTAAACACTACAATAGGGATTGAGTTGTTGTCAGCCCAACGCTCGGCCATATAGTCCACTCCACTCGCACCACCAACGATAATCACATCAGGGTAACCGTTCTCGTTTACCCAAGTCTCCACTGCATCTTCGAAAATCATGTAGTCGTAGAACCTGCTTGAGCCGACTATTGCGAGATTGATTATCACTCCGTCACGATTGAGATCTTGACTCCCGAGGCGTTGTAAAGCGTCCTGCCCCGAGCCCTCTGCCATAACTGTCGGAGGGAGGTACTAGGCAATAAACATCCTCTGCCAAACCGCAATTGGACCATTTTACTCTAGATTTCGTTCAATTTTTCTGTGCGCTAATTCATATCGGACCATCATTTCGACTAATCGGGGAGAGGCCATGACTCTGGATATCGATATGATTCGCGCAGATTTCCCAATTCTTGAGAGAAGACTGCCAAATGGCAAGAGATTGGTCTATTTTGACAATGCCGCGACCTCACAGAAACCACAATGCGTAATCGATGCGATGAGCGAATACTATGAGCAATACAACTCTAATGCACATAGGGCAAACCACACTCTTGCCGATGAGGCAACTACGGCACTGGAGGGTGCAAGAGACAAGATCTCGTCCTATTTCGGGACCTCGCCAGAGCAGATGATTTACACTAGTGGAGCCACCGAGGCGATTAATCTGGTTGCCTATGGCTGGGCCCGAGAGAATCTCAGCGAAGGAGATGTCGTCGTACTTACTGAGATGGAGCACCATGCAGATATCGTTCCTTGGCAACAAATGTCAGTGGACATCGGAATTGAGGTCAGGTATGTTCCCATTGATATCGAATCTTACACTCTTGACATGGATGCGTTCGAAGTAGCTCTAAACGGCGCTTCGCTAGTTTGCGTTGTACACACCAGCAATGTTCTAGGAGTTCGGAATCCAATAGAAGAAATCATCGAGAAATCCCAAGCTGTAGGTGCTAGAGTGCTCATTGACTGTGCTCAGGGGGCCCCACATGAGAGAATCAATTTTGATTCACTAAAGGCAGATTTCGTAGCCATCTCGGCCCACAAGATGGCGGGACCAACGGGCATAGGGTGTATCCTAGTCAAACGCGATGCGATGGAGGAAATGGTCCCGTTTATGACCGGCGGCTCCATGATTAAGCGAGTGACTACCAAAGGCTCAACCTTCCAAGAGGGCCATGCAATGTTTGAGACCGGCACGCCTCGAATCGCTGAGGCGATAGGATGGGGTGCTGCTGTTGGGTGGCTAGAGCAATTCGACATGGAAGAGGTTCATGAGCACATCAATGACATTGCGTCTTGGACTGCTTCCCAGATGCGCCAAATCCCGGGAATTCAGATTTACGGCGATCCTGGTAGAGATGACAGTAGTGGAGCAGTCTCATTCTTGCATGAAACAATTCAGTCTCAAGATTTGGCACTACTCCTTGACGAAGGGGGCTTTGCCGTAAGGACAGGACATCATTGCGCTCAACCTCTGATGGATGCATTAGGAGTGCCTTCTACAAATAGGGCCTCATTCTGGATATACAATACCATGGATGAGGCCGAATCGTTTGTACACTACCTCCAAGAGATTGTCGACCGATTTGCATGACTCTAGTCATATTCAAGGCAGACAACTGTGGCGAGTGAGCATGGGAGAGGTTCGATTGTGGCCAGAGCACCTAGATGAGGTGGTCGAGGAATTCCAAGCCTGTTTCGATTCGATGGAGCGCTACGAGTTGCTTTTTGAGTATGCCAAGCGTAATCCCAGCCCCCTTCCTCCAGAAGAGTGGAATGATGACAACCAAGTCCATGGCTGCCAATCTAGGGCCCATGTGACTTGTTTTGTTGATGATCAAGGGGGGTTTCAGATGAGGGGAGGCGCAGACGCACAGATTGTACAAGGTCTGATGTCAGTTACTGCCATGGCTGTGAATGGAATGAGTCCACAGGAAGTGGCTATCATGGAGCCTGATTATGCTGAGGCAATGGGCGTTCAATCGTCACTTACTCCAAGTAGGGCTAATGGATTCCTAAACATGTTCAAGCGCGTCAGAGAGGACGCCTCAAAGTTGAGTGGTTAGTATGGTAAGTGAATCAGATGTAATGGAATCGCTGGGAGATGTCGAAGATCCCGAGATGAAAATGTCAGTAACAGAACTGGGACTGATTTATGCCATTAGAATCGAGAAGCAAGACGAAGGTACTCACGCAGAAATCGATATGACACTGACTAGTCCTGGATGCCCAGTTGCCCCTGAGATTATGTCTGCAGTACATCGCTCAGCTCTTGCAACCGATGGAATTGACAGCGTTCATGTCAATCTCACTTTCTCACCCCTCTGGGATCCAAAGGTTCACGCCAGTGAAGATGCCCAATTCGATTTGGGGATATTCTAGAAATTTCTAGCCGCAGTAAGAGTATTCTCCATTAGCATGGCAATTGTCATTGGACCGACTCCTCCAGGGACCGGAGTCATCCATCCTGCTACTTCCGCGACCAAAGGGTCAACATCGCCAGCCAGGCCTCCATCATCCGCTCTTGATATTCCTACATCTACTACAAACGCCCCAGGCTTGATCCAATCGGGCTTGACCGTGTGAGGTCTGCCTATTGCTGCAATAATAATGTCAGAATCTCTGCAGATGGATTCTGTATTTTTTGAACGAGAATGTACGATTGTAACCGTAGCATCGACACCCTTGCCTGCTAGCATCAGACTCATCGGCATACCGACTATTCTGGATCTGCCTAGTATCGTCGCCTTAGCGCCACTAAGTTCCACCCCGCTATGCTCTAGCATCCTGATTACTCCCGCTGGAGTGCACGGCAAGAGGCCATTGGAATCTCCTTGTACTAACTTGCCAAGATTGGTGGGATGGAATCCATCCACATCCTTTAGAGGAGAGATTGCAGAGGCAACCACGAGTTCATCAACATCTCCCGGAATGGGGCTCTGTACTAGTATCCCGTGCACCGAATCATCAGAATTTAACTTCCTTACAATCGAGATGACTTGTTCCTGAGTAGAACCATCGGGCATTTCGATTAGTGTACTTTTTATTCCACATCTCTCACATGCGCGTTCCTTGTTTCTAACATAGACACGGCTGGCCGGGTCTTCGCCTACAATTACTACTGCTAGGTGCGGGATAACACCCGTTTCTGCAAGCTCGGCAGTTCCTACAGAGACCACCTCCTCTATGCTGGAAGCCAGAGCCTTACCATCGGCGATTACCGCTCCCATGGCTGGACGCGTGCAACATCAGCCTTTGACCTTTCACAGGCAAATTATGGAGCCCCAGGAGGGAGTCGAACCCCCGACCGTCTGATTACAAATCAGATGCTCTACCAGGCTGAGCTACTGAGGCGCAACCTGTGACGACAGACTAAGACTCTTGAACCCTACATTCACTTACTTCTCCTGTTGGGCCAAATTGATGCGCCATAACGGACTCGCAACATCATGGCAATGCGACCCGGAAGCAGGAAGATCAACACAGTCCTCGCTGCTTGGGCATGCCTCATTCTAGGCGGAGGGATAGCTCTGACTTCGAACACCTCCGAATTTGTACTAGCAACTGCAGCCCCATTGGCTCTTGCAGGGGCAGGATTACTTTTGTTTGGCCTAAGCATGGACGAAGAAATCGAGGTAGACCCTGTCTCGGTAGCAGATTGGGAGCCAGACGCCTCTAGGATGCCAGATGCTGGAAGAGTGATGTTCAGGGTCGATACTACACTAGAACCTCCTATTCGGACATCGATTCTCTGTGGCAGGTGCGGTAAGGTCGATTGGGTAGAAGGTAGAAAGCCAAAGAGCCACACTTGCAGTCAGTGCAATATTCTGCTCTGGGAATCGGAAGAGGAGTAACTCATTTTCACTCTTTACCAATCGGCAAGCATCAAGTGGATTGCCTGATTCCGAGGTCTGCGAGTGGTTCTATGGGCATAGGAAACAACGAGCGCAGAATGCTGCGTGCGATGCTTTCAGATTCATCCAAGGATTGGACACTCGAAGATTTGTTGACTCAGACAGGATGGGATGATCAAGTCCATATTGCCGGCTCAGGGACCAGTCTAGAAGAGGCCGGTCTTGTTTCGATAACTGAGCACAGAGGAACTAATGTAAGTCTGGGGGATGAGGGGCAGAAAGCTTCGAAGGAAGGACTTCTAGAAGCGAGAATCTGGAGCTGGCTACTTTCTCAGGAGGTAGAAAACAGAACCATGTCTGAACTATCGTCGACCTTTGAGCGCCATGAGGCCGGTCCAGGAGTGGGTTTGCTGAAGGCATTGGGAGTAACAATTGAGTCTGGTACTTTAGTGGCCGGTGATGAATCAGTAATAGTTTCTGAGATAGAGAAGCGATCCGAATTCATCAATTCTCTTTCCGATAGACCTGCCGAAGTGTCCGAACTCGATCAAGAAATGGTCTCACACTTCTCTGGCCGCAAAGGCTTGATTGTATTAGAGGACCGAATCTCTAGGACATGGACATTGACAAAACAAGGCAAGAGTGCCGACACCTCCGTCTTGGAAGATATTGAGATGATTGGCGAAGTGACTCCCGAACTTCTGCAGAGCGAGGCATGGCGAGATGCCGAATTCAAACCATTCGATGTGAACGCCCCTGCACCTACTCCTTCAGGTGGACGACCGCACCCGATGATAGCACTTATTGAGATGATTAGATCGATTTTCTTGGAGATGGGGTTCTCGGAAATCGAGGGAGATTTCATCCAATCTGCCGGCTGGAACATGGATGCCCTATTCATCCCACAATCGCATCCTGCAAGGACTATGCAGGATACATTCTACCTTTCCGATCCACCTCAAGTCGATGTAGATGAACGCTATTTGGACATGTGGAGAAAGGTTCACGAACACGGCCACGATACAGGCAGCAAAGGTTGGGGGCTAGAATTTGACAAGGAAGAGTCAAAGAAATCTCTTCTCAGAACTCACACCACTGTAAACACAGTTCGCCACATAGCGGAGAACCCAGACGAACCCAGCAGAGTTTTTGGAATTGGCAGAGTATTCCGCCAAGAGTCGATAGACAGGACACACCTCCCGGAGTTCTACCAGATTGAAGGCATCATCCACGAGCCCGAGGCCAACCTGCCGATGTTGATTTCTACACTGAAGACATTCTACTCCAAGATGGGTTTCCCCGATGTCAGAGTCAGACCAGCCTACTTCCCATACACTGAGCCCAGTGTCGAAGTAGATGTACTCTGGAAAGGAGAATGGCTGGAGTTAGGCGGTTCGGGAATCTTCAGACCCGAGGTGACCGAACCTCTAGGTACAGAATGGCCAGTTTGCGCATGGGGTCTGGGCCTAGAGAGACTGGCTATGCTCATCCTTGAGTTGGACGATATTCGGGAACTCTACCAGCCAGACTTGGAGAGGCTTGGCCGGATGCCAATCCTGTGAAACCTCTCAAGGCAAGCACCAGCAGAATCACCGAGCCAATAATTGGCGGTTTGCTCTGACTTGGAATCGCTATTGCCTCTCTGGAGGCTTGCTGCCCACCACCAGAACCGCCTCCGCACCCGGGTGGCGGTGGACCTATTCCTGGCCCCCATGTCTCTCCGTATCCAGAACAATCGGGATCATCGCCCCCGCCTCCTCCGGTGGCAGTATTGCCTGTCTCCATTACTCCCCTGTAACAATTGATGAAATATGGAAATCCAATTCCACCTTCGCCATTTTCCCATGTTGTATGGTAGTGATATGTACCATCCGGATAATCAGGAGTAGTTCCCCAGTGCCCGTTACAGGAATCTAGATCACCGAGCCCTTCTACATACTCATAGTCATCAATCCCGTTATATCCTGTCTCGCCCTCCTTGAGTCGATAAGAAGAAGTCATCTCAGCAACCTCTCCTTCTTCGTCCCATCCAACGAATCC
>DAON01000069.1:6473-14945 GCA_002501885.1 Euryarchaeota archaeon UBA220
TAGATTGGATATCCATCGAAGGCGAATCCGACTATCGGAGAATGTTCGGATATAGATCTAGAAGATTCCAAACTGTAGTCTATCCAAGTCTGCTCACCCTCGGGGTGCCAGTGCATGCAATTTCCGTCTGCGTGATAATGATACTCGCCACCAGGTCCGCTATGGCCGTGACAAATCCCCATCCAGATATGTTGCCTATCTTCCTCATAAGCTCCTTCTTGGCCTGCAACAGCATCTCCTCCTGGGCCGTCCTCGGGACCATAGATTGCAACTCCGTTAACCGCGAAAGCAACAGCTCCTCTTTCAGGCGCCATTGTGCATCCTTCTGAAGATTCAATAGGATTGCATTCAGTCTGATTGGTGGGCTCAAGCGGAATCACCCATACATTGTCTTGCTGACTAGCACAGCATCCAGGGCCAGAATGGAAGTCGTGGTTTGGCATACCGTTGGATTCAATCTGGATATGAGTTCCATTGGTCTCAAAACTCAACGAACAGAGCCAACCATCGTGTCCTGTGGTGTTGTAGTCATCTACAGCAGGAGTATCTGAATCGTCGCAGTGGAGAACCTGAGACCACCATTCATCAGAGCCAGTCTCAACCACTGGCGTAGGTTCCTCGTCATAGGTGCATGATCCATCATCCTCTTCTGCCTCAGCGTTGTAATTGTTGGCAGCCGGGTCGGTGCAACCGCTTACGGGCTCCGGCTCATCGTATGTGCACGAGCCATCGTCTTCTTCTGCTCCAGCGTCGTAATTGTTGGCTTCTGAGTCAGTACATCCTCTCACCGGCTCAGGCTCAGGTTCCGGCTCAGGTTCTGTGACGATTATCGATAGCACCTCAGTCTCGATACTATCGATCCATGTCCCGCATGTACCGCGTATGGTGATAGTCATGTTCTCTTGGATGTTAGAGAAACTGAGCTCGAACCTACCTTCCTCGTCGAACGGAAGACTCAGGCTGAATTGCTCAATGTTACCATCAGACCAATCCATCTCACAGGTCTCCATGTTCTGGTGTACTAGTACCCCCGGCAGAACAGTTCCGTTTCCACGCTCAACAGTGAATTCGTTAGTACTCACTACTATGACAGTGTAACCCTCGTCAGGATACTCGATAGTGAATGCGGTAGTCCACTTCGACTCCTGCCCTAGACTGTCTATCGCGACTACCTTTAGGGCATGACTACCAACCTCAAGGCCGGAGATGTCTATGATGAGATTTCCCTCGGCATCCATCAAATCCTGAATCTCATCTCCATTTAGAGTCACTGTCACGGTCAGTCCGGCCATCTCTTCGTCGGTGATGGATAGGTGCAGAGAGTCTAGACTTCCGAAGATAATTGAATTCGGAATGTCTCCTTCAATTTCAGGCGCTAAATTCAACCCTTCTTGTTCGATATCGAAGTATAGTACTCCTACCATAACACTGACTACCATTAGTCCGGCCAAGAACAGAGAACGCCCTACTCCATTGTCATCACTCATGACTCAGCCTTGAGGGTCTAGTTGATTAGTGACTCGGAGATATGCTAACTAGTGGCACAGAAAACTTACTCATCACTTAGAGTGATGACATCCTGCAGAAAGTTGTCCGCATCCCAGTAGATTCCAGAGTAAGCAACCCTCTTTCTCAGTTGCTTATCGATGATGTAGGTCACCGTCGAGTGACCTACTTCGTATTCTCCAAGGGACTGTTCATGAGGATCAACTTCTCCATCATCGTCAGAAGCATTTCCTTCTGGCACACAGGAGAGCCAATCACTAGAGGGCCTAGAGTATCCTTCATCACACATGCAATGAGCGCTCGTGCCCGAGCCCATTACCCAGCCATGTCCATTGCAATCCTCGCCAAGAGGGGCCATGCTCAGATTTGCATTGCTCGCAATCCATGCCATGTGCGATTCAGAATCGACACTAATGGAACTAGGGTCATCCGTTCCAGCATCGATCCAACTCTCGTCAATTGAATCCCATATGTGCAGAATCCATGTCCAGTTACCATCTTCTTGCCAATCTCCAATTAGGCCCTGAGACGGGTTGTAGTCCATCTCGACACTGCTCATTGCATATCCCATAAGTTCTGATCCGTTGTCGAAACAGTTCGCAAGTGTGGGCCCTTGGCAAGGGCTATCAATGACCATTGAGCTGTTGTCAGGATTCAGTACTGCTACTCTGACGAGACTTTCTGAGGGTGGCTCGCTAGCAGCAATATGCTCGTTATCCACAACCACATTCCAATCACTGTAAACATCTCTAAGCGCTCGAGCAGAATCTGTCAGGTGGTACCAGTCGTAACCCATTTGTTCAGTCCATTCTGATAAGTGCTCTACCGTATCTCTGGCCGGGTCTATGGTCACAGAAACAAAGACTACATCCTCGGAATATGTGCCGAGGTTCTCTTTGACATAGTGCATATTTGCAGAGATAATTAGACATATGTCCGGGCATGAAGTGTAGATGAAGGCTACAACAATCACTTTACCTTCATGATCAGAGAATCTGAATAAGTCTCCATTCTGATCGAATAAGACGAAATCTGGTGCTTCTGGCGGGTCAATGAACTCGGTCCCAATTAACTCAGTCTCATCGCCCATGCAACCAGGAAGAAGTAAGGTAATTGAGAGTAGAATGGCGATTACCGGCTTGTTCATTTCACTCCTCCAGTAATTTGTAAATGTCCTCTAGAACGAGTTCTGGAATCCAGTCCGCATCTCCCCACCAAACTCTCTGTTGCATCTGCTTGTCGACAATAATCGTTCCAGTAGTATGATCTACCCAGTATGTGAGAGGGTGATGCTTGACTGAGACATCACCTTCAGACTGCTGTGTCTCTAACCCACAACCTCTGTCATCGACTGCCTCTCCTTCTGGAGTATCAGGGCAGGAATCGAATAGGTCGGCCACGCTATCAGAATCAACATCCGATGCATTAGTCTCTAGGCCAACCCCGAAGTTTGACCACACATCGGACAAATCCGTGAAGTCACTGAGGTCTTCCGATGCTGTGGTGAGATGTGGCCAGTCGAGGCCGCGCTGCTCTGCATAGGAGTGCATTATCGTTGAATTGTCTCTCCAAGGATCAACGGTGATTGACAGCATTGCAACTTCGGTACCATACAAATCACCTAATTCCTGAGACACATAATTCATGTTTGCACTGACCACAGGACAGATATCCGGGCATCGAGTGAATAGGAAAGCGACTACAATCACCTTACCCTCCAATTCTGAGAACGAGAAATAGTCTCCATTTTCATCTACTAAGATGAAGTCCTCGACAGCCACTGGTGGGTTTATGTCATCTCCGTAGAAAATATCCGCATCCTCTCCAAGGCACCCTGCCATCAACAGACAGCTCGCAACCAACAGAGTGAGAACTCTACTCATTCCTCTTCGCCTCCGTTCTTGCTCCTAGATATTCGCATGAAAGCAGCAGCCCCCGCAAGTAGAATCGCCGCACTCAGGAAAAACTGCTCCAAACCTTCTTTTTGAGACTCTTGTTGTTCTGGTTCAAAAACGAAACCATCAGGAGGCAAGACTTCCGTATGATTGTCTAGTTGGACATTTATGGATATTGTATTCCATACGGTTCCGTTAGATATGATTCTGATTTCATAATTCCCTGCACTCCAGTTTGCCGGATCTAGCCATAGGTAACACTCGTCAGTGGAATTCAACGAGTTGAAAGGGCCGGCAATACAATCGAATTCTTCAACTCCATCTCCATCTGCATCGAGAAGAACACTACGATTGTGATCAGCAGTATTGTAGAATACTAGAGTATCATTTTGGACAACCTGTGCAGTTCCCGGCTGTACTGTTTCATTCCTCATTATGAATGCGTAAGTGTCAGCACCATGGGCTAATGCATTTGGCATTACAAGCGTACCAATGATGCATAGAACCAGAGTTCTACTGAGTAGTCTAGATTCAGTCATCGCTAGCCTCAGCCTGCCATAGTGCCGGGTAGTTGTACCTAGGGTCGTAGTCCTCGTCGAACTGAACCACATAGACGCCACTTACCATCTCGGAGATGAAAACAAATCCACGAGGGTCATACTGCAGACCCCAGTCAAATGGAATCATGCAAGAAGCCCAGCAGTCAGCCATGTCATATCCTAATTCTCCGGCTGGGTCATCTAGCCATGGCGGCCCAGCAGGAAGATAGTAGCCAATAGTATGGGTTGGTGCCAATTCACTGATTGCTTGGAATCCTCGGTCGGGCTCAGGATAACCATTCTCCCAAACCAATTCATCCCAGATATGGCCGTGATCCGTCATCCAATTTCCAGCATGATAATGCGTCCAGTAAACATTTCCGTTGTGGCCTGTGTCACCGTTATGAGGGCTGAAGATGTAGCCGCCGGGGATGTAATGTTGTGGGTGACTGCTACCATTCGCCAGAACGCCTTCGCCAGGAAGCCTCCACTTGGATACGAGGAATGGCTTGGTCGGATCCGTGGTATCTATGGTCCAGAGGTAACCGGTGTGGTTTGCATTGGAACCATACTCTGGAGCAATGTATGTGTAATGTCTCCAATTCTCTCCATAGGTCGAGTCGGATGGTCCAGTTCCACATTTTTCTGGATAGGTGCTCACGGGGTCAATCTCACTAACTCCGGAGCAAATAAGATAATCCTGAGGGACTGCATAGTGGATGTTGTCATTACCCTGATTTGCATCTAACCACTCTTCAGCAGACATTCCGGCATGACCTCCTCCGTCAGGCCCGTACCAACCAGAGTCATCGGTTGGACACCCTAGCCATCGCCCGACTTCGGGGGGCCATGAGATTCCTAATGGATCAGGGACAGTTGGAGGGTCGCTGACATCAACTAGTCTCAAACCTGCTCCCCAGTAGGAAACAACCAGAAGCTTCTGTTTGGTTATGGGGTGAATAAAGAATACATTGTCATGGTTGAAGATTGATCCGCCACAAGTAGTGTAAGGCTCAGGAGTATAGCCGCCCCAACGCAAAATCTCTCGACTAGAATTCTGCTGTTCTTGGTTCTGATTGGGCAACCAAGATTCAAGTCCCAGTGGAACATAAAACACCTGAGTTCCCTTGTAGAAGGTACCAGAACTTCCCTCTACCATCTCAGGGTAGGGGTCGGCGCCAAATAGGAATAGACTACACTCTTCTCTCGGATCTATTGCTCCATCCCAATCACAGTATACATGCAAATCCTGATTGTGGAAGCCAGCAGGAGGATTATTCCACTCTGCCACCTTGACCGGACTGGTCTTATCTCCAACATAAATCACATCTAGTCTATTCATCCCGCTGTTTGCATCATCGTCATTAGGAATCGGATCCAACTCGCTATTCGTCAACTCATGGTTGACCAAGACCCAGTTGTTGTCGGGTGTGACCTTGATGTCAATCATCCTAGCAACTTCGGCGTAATATGTTGAGAGGAGGATGATATTATTCGGACTACTGATGTCGAGGATTTCGAATTGATTGTAACTAGAGACATAGGCATAGCAACCACCAGTCCCGTCACCGTAGATTTCACAATCCTCATCGAAGTTACCCTCTATTGCAATCTCCGAATTATCGCCCGGTGTCGGCCCGACATTCTTGAATTCCTCTTTGCACGGCCTGCCCATAGTGTCATCGAATTCTGCAGGAGGCTTGACATTTCCATCACAGTTGAGATTGTGGTAGTCAATCAGTCTAGCATTTGGAGTTGATAGCCTGTGTGCTAGCAAGTCATTATGGGAGTGATTGGCATCCTCAACTTCAGTCACAGGATCTATCCATTTGTAACCTCCATCATCAGAATCTCCGTCTCCAATTATCCCCAGACACCCAGAAAGAGGTGCCAGCGCCATTAGCGCCACCATCAACATCATCTTTGCATTCGTGCCACCGAACAAGTTGCCACCCTGCACGCCGACGATAACGGGCAGTTGTTCAATGCACCGGTCGCCCGAGCGCTACGCGCTCTGGGCGAATCAAGCCGTTGGCCCATATGGTTTGTCTATGTCCAATTGAACGATATACAGTCCAGTAGTGATACAAGAGAGATATGTGTATCCTTTGTGATATTCGGCGGCCCATAGGAATGGAGTCCAACCGAAATCGTAGTAAGAGCTGTCCAGGGGCACACCATCTTCTCCGTGTGGCAAATGGAAGCCTACTGTAGCATCCATGTGAGTATCCGTTTTGTTACCTTCAGACAATCCAGCGAGCATCAGAGTCTCAATATCGACCACCCACAGTCCGGCATGGTAACTCGATAGGTAAATTCGAGCATCCCAAGCTCCTCCATGACTCGTATCCGGAAGCCCAGGCAATCCGGTTTGGAAGACTTGTGTGTCAACATTGTGCGGGCTGAATAGCAACCACTCTTCTCCACCTGGGATGTGATGGTCATTTGCAAATGGTATCTCCCATCCGTGAATTAACTTCGGCTTGAAACGGACATTTCCGTTTACTTCTTCATACTCAGTTGTATCAAGAAGATATGACATGCCTGTTCCCACAGTAGTCTCTAGAACCTCGGTTGCGATAATTGTCAAATGCATCTTGCCTGGAGGATATCCAAGATGGGAAGCATCCACCATCTCATCGACTGGCTCGGCATAGTGGATGTAGGAGGCCCGACCACCGTTCTCATTGCTCGTGCATCCACAATCTATCTCTCCATCGCCATCGAAATCCTCGAATTCCATCCACTGTCCAACCTCAGGGGCTCTCCAATTACAGCCAGCCTGAGTGCCACCCGAGACTCTGCAAAGAGAGCCGTACCAGAGATACTCTGCTAGTTTCTTATTCGGATGAGGGATATCCGAAACATCGAAGATTCTCAACCCTGCTTCCCAGTAAGCTCCGTACACATAGGTTCTCCCAAAGCGCGGATCATTCGAATCCTCTCCTGGCCAAGTCTGAACAGTCATGTCGTGGATGTAAATCCATCCACCTAGCGTCGACTCCCAACTGACTTCGGCCTCTCCTAACTTGACAATTCTAGGCAAGTCTCCATACCCAGCAAAGTTCAGATGAGCAATCGTGATTCCTCCACATGCATCTCCCTGCCCAACATCACAGGCTTCGTAGTCTGGATTGGCTACGAAGATGTACCATTCATTGTCAATCATGTGCGTGTAAAGGTTGTGCGGCCCACTAGGATGATCAGCATCATACCAAGAATCGACCCAACTAGGATCACTCTTGTCTGTTACATCAACTAGTGTTACCGTAACCTGAGCAGGATCTTCCCAATCTCCAACATTAGGGTCAGCAGCTCCGGGGTCAACTAGCTGGTTCTGCACAATCACATACTCTTTTCCATTGTACTCAAGATACTTGACATCTAGGACCTGAGTATTAGGATCATAATAGACACCCGTTACAGTAGTGTTTGAAGGGTCTGTTACATCTACGATATGCATCTCACTCCATCCCGCAATATATGCGTAGGTTTTGCCATCTGGAGAGTCAGCTACCTGGACTTCCGCGTTCCCAGGCGCCGTGAGGGCATTGAATGAAACAGGCTGAATGTTGTCGGTATACATCATGTGCTGACTCGCATTCCTGTGATCATGCCCCTCGTCTTGCAGCAGAGGGTCAATCATCTCGTATGTATCTGAGGCACCCTCTCCTGGGCTATCAGAAATCATGAACAAAGCAGCCGATGCTCCAATCAGACAGACCACTAGGCCGAGCGCTAGTGCCATGCGTTCGGATTCCACGATACTCGCGAGCCCGTAGGTCATGTTGAAGCCATCGCCCCTCTACGGAGGGGCGTGCGTGGAATCGTAGCAGCATTGTGCATCTCCTTGATTCTTCTATCCGTTCCAGTATCAGCTCACGAGCCAAAGGAATACACGATGCTACTCAAACAGGACGGAGTCACTCCCAATGGAGTGCCCGAGGGAATACTAGTCACTACTGATTCACTTTTCTTCCGAAATGTAGACAGTCGCGAGAATACTTCTCATAGGATTCTAATCGATGCGGACGGAGACGGGGTCTTCGATGGTATCGATGATATCGCAACTGCATGGCTCACATCTTCTTGCGAACTAAATGAGACAGGTGAGCGAATCGATTCTAATTGCGAAGTTACTGAATTGGTGTATCTTGACCCCTCCAATGGCCTTCTGCCCGGAACACTTGTTTTCCAACATATAATTGACAACAATGGGACATTTTGGGAGAGAAACTTCACTGTAACATTCACTGATGATGTGCATACTCCGGATAACCCCGAGACAGAAGAGGAGGAAGAGGCCGAAACTCCTAGTGAGACAGACTATGCTACAATTCTCCTAATCGCATCATTAGTTGGAATAATGATCATCCTTCCTAGATTGATGGGAACAAGCGAGCAGGAATGACATCCTTCCAACGGTTGCACTCAATAACTCCTGCTCAGTCGGCAGCCTCACGGGGCGCTTAGCTCAGCTTGGAAGAGCACTTGGTTTGCAACCAAGGGGCCGGGGGTTCAAATCCCCCAGC
>DAON01000007.1 GCA_002501885.1 Euryarchaeota archaeon UBA220
GGAGGGGGAAATTCCGGAGGCGTGTGTGATTCTTCTTCGGCCTCATCATCTTCTTCCTCGAATCCCGGAGGCGGTGGCGGAGGAGGAGGCGGGGGGAATCCGGGAGGGAGTGGGGGAGGGTCATCCGACATGTTACGGCTCCATTAGTGGCCTTCGACGTTGCTTGGAGTGGTATAACCATTGCTTGTATGGAGTTGAATAGAATATAGCGCTCACGAATGGTTCAAGTTCTCTCGCCTAACGGCGAGAGCGTGAGTAGCCAAGATGGGACTACCCCTCCAGTCTTGTTCGTAGTAGGGACTGCAGGGGCTGGAAAGAGTTCGTTAGTCACAGCATTTCAGCGTTGGTCTAGATTCCTTGAGGTCGATGTCCTAGCAATTAATCTGGACCCTGGTGCTGAAAGAGTACACTACGACCCCGAGTTCGATGTTAGAGAGCTTGTGTCGCTATCAGATGTTATGGATGAATATGACCTCGGACCCAACGGCGCCCAGATTCTAGCTGCAGATCTCGTAGCCTCCCAAGCAGATGAGGTGTTCGAGGTGATTGAGGGGCTGTCTTGTGATATGTTAGTAGTTGACACCCCCGGACAGGTAGAGTTGTTCGCATTCAGAGAGGCGTCTAGTCATCTTGTCGATGTTATTGGCCAAGGTAGAGCCTGTCTGATTTTCCTTTTCGACCCCATGTTATCCCAGACCCCTAGTGGGTTTGTCTCGCAAATGCTCCTATCTTCAATTGTTCATTTCAGACTGGGTCTGCCGACAGCGAATTTCCTCTCTAAGTCAGATCTATTGGATCCTGAGACTCTTGAGAAAATCATGGAATGGGGAGATAATCTCGACATTCTTGAAGCAGCCCTTTACGAAGAGTCGGCGCAACAGGCACTGGATCCTCATTCAGGAAGTCAGAGGGCCGAGTTTGCTATCGGGCAACTGAGGATGATGCAACATGCGTCCATTCAGCCGGGTTTGATTCCATTGTCTAGTGAGCATGAAGATGGTTTGGCCGATGTTCTTTCCTTTGCGCAGACAATTTTTGGAGGTATGGCCGATTCAAGAGATGGATTTGCAGGAGATATAGAGTATGAGCGAGGCTAACAAGAGAAATCTGATGGCAATAGACGACCTAGGAGATGAATTAGGAGACATTATCGATTGGGCAATAGCGTTCAAGCATGGAGGAGAGTTTTCTCGAGACTTCAAGCCATTAGACGGGATGTCAATAGGTTCAATTTACGAGAAACCATCAACAAGGACTAGAGTTTCTTTTGAGGTTGGAGTTAGTCGACTCGGAGGGCAACCGCTCACATTGCTCTCCAATGACATCCAATTGGGGAAAAGTGAGTCAATTGCTGATACTGCAGCTGTACTCTCTAGATTCTTGGATGGAATTACCTACCGGTGTTTCGAACACGGCCATGCCGAGGAGTTGGCTCAGCACGCTACGGTCCCTGTAATCAACGCCCTATCTGATCTTCATCATCCTTGCCAAGCTGCTGCAGATCTGATGACCATTATTGAACACGGAGACTCTGTTAATGGGCACATTGCTTGGGTAGGAGATGGTAACAATGTGTTCCATGATTTATTACTTGCAGCAGTCTGCTTGGGTATGGATGTGAAATACGCAACTCCAGTAGGTTTTGAGCCGGACGAGAGCATCATGCAAAGAGCTAGTGAGATTGCATCTAGGACTGGTTCCAATATCTCTGGGACAAATAATCCGGTTGAGGCAGTGAGCGGTGCTGGCGTCATTTACACGGATATCTTTGTCTCAATGGGGGAAGAGCACATGGAAGGCAAGTTTGAGGCATTTGATGGGTTTCAAGTGAATGAGGATTTAGTCGCACATGCAGATCCCAATTATCTATTCATGCACTGTCTTCCTGCACATAGAGGCGAAGAGGTCACGGATGGTGTAATCGACTCTGTGAACAGTGTTGTACTCGACCAAGCCGAGAATCGCATGTGGGCACAGATGTCCCTTCTCACCTTGCTGTGCAACGAAGATGCTTGGCATACTTTCCGTGAGTTAGCTTGATTAGGTCATTAGCGAACTTGCTAGGAAAGCTGCTAATGCAAGATACATCGATCTCTTAATTAGCATCTGAGCAGCTCTATCTTCTGAAGTCATCAACTTGGGTTTGACCATCAATAGGAGGACCACAGCAGGTATGGCTGCAATCAGGTGAAGATCGGAAAATATCCCTACACCGAATGGAATTAAGATTGCCATTAATGTGAAAATCAGTAGAATCCAAGCAACTGTTCTAGCCTTCTCAGCCCCTACCCTCATGGCGTAAGTGTTCCTGCCCTCGTCCCCTTCCATATCTTCTATGTCCTTTACAATCTCACGAGCTAAATTGTAGAGTACGCCCACAAAAAAGATTGCCCAAGCCCGTTGGCTGAATGGCTCGAATACTCCTGCGGCACCAAAAAGAACTACCATGCCAACAGAGAGGCTGATTGCCACATTACCTGGCAAACCTCTGTCTTTGAGGCGCATACTGTAGCCTCCCGATGACTCATAATTGACAAGAAGAAAGAGTGCGATAATCCAAATCAACAACGCCGGATACCAATCTTCCAAGCCGCCGGAGATATCCGCTGCGATACTCATTGAACCTAGTATAGATAGTACCGAGATAGCCATCATGATTGCAATGCCTTTCTTGGCAGACTCTACTGATATGTCGCCCGACGGAAGAGGTCTTTCGGGTCTATTCACCTTGTCAATCTCTAGGTCAAGATAGTCATTTAGTGCATTCCAGGAACACATGAATGCCCAGACAGATATGGCTTGTAGAGTTGTGATTGTAGCTAAATCAGAACTAGGAAGTTTTCCCAATGCCATTATGGCGCCAAGAAAAACTCCGAATACCCCTGTAGTAGAATTTCCTGCCCTGAATAGGGTGGTCCACGCCCCTAAGGTGTTGTTGCTCACGACCCCACTCGGAGCCATCAAGCCTTGATTCCTTCCCCGACTTAAGCTACGGCCTGTGTGGCTTGCTGTGCCAGACCCCAAACGCAGACTGTGTATGTGCTACCTCTGAAGCGGCCTCGGACATGGCCAATTTTTGAGAATCTTGAGTCCTTGGCTAGAATATTTCCAACTTGGTTCATAGTAGCGCCCCAGCGAAATCTTCCGTTCAGGTGATCGAATATTTCGACAGTGTTTGCAGTATCGTTCTCTTCTAGGTATGATCTAACTTCTTCACGCAGTCTTCTCGTCCTAGACATCAAGCCACCGCCGTAACTGTTGGTTGGCTGGCCCGGACTCGATTCTGCAGTCCCTTCCAACTAGAAGGAGACACATTTACCGTTGGGGTCGGCTGGGACATAGGCATCCAGGAATTGGTGTTTGAAACCACTCCGCTATTGCTGACCAGTTCAGGCCTTGGATGAGGCCTGATGCTTGTGTTTGTTCTTTGTAGAGTAGATAGTGAAACTACTCTGCATGGCTCTGGGCGCTTCCTGTAGAGAAGTGCTGCTTCTGTGTTCGGTGTTCCGTTCATGGCCCTATGTTGTGATTACCACATATGAAGCGAGGGAATAGTCCCGAATGCTGAAAGTGAAAGTGAACGATTGTAGAAAAACGGCTTCCTATCCATTGTTTTCATAAGTCAGAGGGTGGTGGCTGTGAACCACGCTCGTGTAGTGTAGTTCGGTCCATCATGACGGACTCTCGATCCGTCGACCCGGGTTCAAATCCCGGCACGAGCACCA
>DAON01000056.1 GCA_002501885.1 Euryarchaeota archaeon UBA220
CTCAACAATTGGATCTAACTTACCCGTAGTAAGCGAGTTTGCGGGCGTGGACAGGTCTAGAACTTATACCAACAATATTGACGAAATCAACAAGTTCCTGGGCGTCGAAGCCGCTAGACAAGCAATCATCAACGAGATGTTCGATACTCTAGAGGGGGCTGGTTTGGAGGTAGATATCAGACATCTACTGACTGTAGCCGATGTAATGACTAGCGAGGGCAACTTCCGTGCTATCGGAAGACACGGAGTCAGTGGGACCAAGCACAGTATCCTAGCCCGCTCGGCGTTCGAGGTTACTGTAACACATCTACTGCAAGCTGGTGTCATAGGAGAGCGTGACGAGTTGAGCGGTGTTACGGAGAATATTATCGTCGGCCAGCCCGTATCTTTGGGGACCGGTAGCGTTGATCTATTCTATATTCCAGAGAGTGTTTGAGGGATTATCATGGATATTGCAAGACAATTGAAGCAAGGAATGAGTACAGGCAACTTAGTCTTCGGGCAGCGACAGACCCGAAGTGCCTGTGCCAACGGAGATGCAAGACTAGTAATCGTAGCAGCCAATTGTCCATCTGATTATATCTCTAAAATCTCAGAAAGTCACCCTGATGTCACAGTACATCAAGTTGCAATGGTAAATGGCCAACTGGGGGCGGCTTGTGCTAAACCATTCCCTGTTAGTGCTCTCTGTGTCATAGACCCCGGACAGAGTGATTTACTTTCTCTTTCCTCAAATCTGTGAATCTAGACTATTGGGCTCTTGATGCCCTATCTATGCGCTCTATTCAAGTCCGACCTGCCTTCGGACATCGTTGTGGATGGCATAGTCAAGGACTTGTTAGCTGCTAGAGGTATCGTGTTGAACCTCACCGAGGTCCGTGGTTCTCACGGTTTCTCTTGCTTAGGGGTGGCTGAGAGAGTTCCCGAATTAACTCAAGAAATAACCTCACAGGTATTCGTATGGCATGTCTCTGATGACTTGTTTCCAGTAACTGCATCAGAGGTGGAGAGATGGATTGTTGATGCGCCCCCTGGAAAACACTGGATACTAAGTGAGAGGGAATTTGACTCTTCTCTAATTGAAGAGTCTCATTCAATAGAAGCAGTCGTCTGGGGCCCAAAGAGAATGGCCACATGGATTGGCGAAACTATCCTTTCTGGAGATTTGACCACATCTCTCAAAACAAGCAGTCTAAACGAATCGGTAATCTCTGAAGAATTTCAAGAACAAGGAAAGCCGTATTCAGAAGTAACTCTGAAGCCTCTGGTTGAATTGAGTGTTTGGCTTGAGCAGAGAGGTTGGGAAGGAATTAGAACTTCGCCCGTACTCCTTTCTGCTAGACTCTGGACAATCTCAGGAAATCTGATCGGACCAGATGGACAGAGTGAGCCAGGTAGTTGGAAGATTATTGAAGACCCATGGGCAATTTCTTTCCATATACTTGACATAAAACAAACTCTCGACAATTCGCCATCACTCCGTTCTTTACCGCCCCCTTCTGGATGGTTGGTACGGCAAGAAAGTATGCCAGAGGAGATGCTTAAACTAGCAGATCAGAGAAGACAAGGAACTCGAGAGACCAATGATGATGAAGTCAGCAGTATTATGTTGGAATGGTGGAGATTAGACCGTTCTAGCGCAACAGGGGAATTTTCTCAGTTAACAATTCCCGGTTGGATTGTGTATCCCGATGGAGTAGAAGCAAGACTATTACATGGGAGAAATGGCCGAGTTTACGAGATCGAATAATCAATTCCTGCGAAGCGCCATCAATTCGTCAGTAGACAAAGTATCGCCCGACATAAGCCTAGACATTAGATCAGTAACTTCGAGCTTTTCTTCTCCTTCACTACCTTCTGACTTCCTTTCTCTAGATTCCATAGCCTTCATCATGTCATCTATTGAATGAATGCATCTTAGGGAAACGATATACTGTGAATGTAAAGCATCAGCTTCTCTCTTAGATTTGTTCAACTCTCCATGAGAGGAATTCGCCTTCTCCCTAAGTCTGTCAACTTCTTCCGACAATTCGACCATCAAATCGTGAGCTTCCTGTGCCCTTCTGACTGAGATTTCAACTGACTTATGTGCTTCCTCTTGAGAAGCCTCAGCAGCTCTTACAGCATCTTTCAAACCCCTCATTCCGCCACTGCCACGTTCTTTCTCTGCCTCCTTAAGGGCTTCACGAAGCTCTTTCATTTTCCTCATGAAGGCCCTCTCTCCTCCACTGAAACGACCTGTCATATGACTCATCTCCAACCTCTCCATATCTGATCTAATTTTTCCCGGAGGAGGTCCTCTGCGACGTTTTGATTTCTCACCATTTTCTTCCTGCTCAGCAAGCTTACTCCTGAGCTCTTCGCGAACACTCTTGAGATGATTGGATTTCTCGGCCCTAATATCCTTAAGTTCCTTGACTCTACTGTTGATTTCATCTCTGACCGATTTCTGTGCCTGAACCTCGTTTATGAGTTCCTTTACCTGCCGGTTAACTTCATTTCTTTCGTCAAGATGCTGTCTAACCTCGGAATTCCAACGATCCCTGTCTTCCTTATTGGATTCTGACTTTTCAAAAATAGATTGAGATAGTGGTTGGAGAATTTCTCTAACCTCACTAAATTCCACTATACCACCTCTTTGAATCGACTATGGGCTCTCATTTAGGTATGATGGAAGCAATTGACTACTCATCTGCCTCCCTTTTTGCTGCGAGAGTTCCTCTTCGAGCACCGCCCCTAGAAACACCAAGCCTCATTCTCTTTCGCTTAGACTTCTTCTGTACAGATTCAACTCGATCAGTCTTAGCCGAGTTTTTCAACTCAGTCAACTCACTTAGATTGGAAGAGTCTAGAAGAGTCTGAAGCTCATTAGCATCCAATGTCCCTCCTGTCTTCGCTCTTTCTTTTATGTCTGAGAGTTTGATTGGCCTACCTCCTCTAGTTGTTGCCTTCAGATATGATCTGACCCTTCCTAGGCTTGTTCGAATTTGCTTTCTCTCAGAAGTAAGGCCATCTAGTAACTTGTCTATCTTACTAATTCTCTTACTGATCTTCCTAATTTCGGTTCTTGAAATGCCTCTTGATTTACTTCCCGACTCACTGGATTCATCATCATCCGAGTCATTATCGGATATCTTCGTAGAATCTAGTCTTCCTGTGATATCTCTCATTCTCTTTACTTGCTTTACGTATTCTTTGTGATAATTTTCAGATTCTGACTTGACAGAAATTGCCGCCTGTAATTCAAAGAAACGAGAGAATGAGACCAATTCTTTAGCCAAGGTGGGGACAGTAGTAAGGTCATTATCCAGCGTTGTTAGTCTGTTATGAGTGTCAGACAACCACTCTCCCAAAACTTCGATAGGAGGAGGGACTCTGATATTGACCGCATCTCTGTCTTTACGGGCTTTATCCGCAGCCTGCCTGACATTGTGAAACTCTCCCAACAAAGCTCTCCTCTCTCCGCTGACTTGCTCCATCTCTCCGAACGCAGTACGCATCGACCGAACCAAACTGACCTGGTCCCGCCTCTCGCTTCTTAAATCGCTGTGCTGCCTTTCTACTGACCTAAGACTCCGTTCCAAATCGCCACGCATTGTCTCGACTTCGATATGATCCATCTCTTCGAGGTCATCGAAGTCATTAGTGCTAGAATCACTCATTCCTCTTCGCCCCCAGATGTCTTTGATTTAGATGCGGACTTTTGACTTCTAGCAAAGGACGAATTTCCCCCTGAAGAGACCTTATTTCTGGCCTTCATCAAATCTCGATAATTTCCTCCCAGTTCGCCGAATCCATCTTTCAATCTTCTTTGCCAGTGTTCAATAGCAACATCCGACTGATCTAAGAGTTCTCTGGCTCTGTCCATCTGCCTTCTGATATCGCGTAATTCAGCAGTCAACAGGACCTTCTTTTCATGCAATGGCTGAGCCTTCGCCACCGACTCCAACATCTTTCTATGAGCAGAATCCGCCTTTCGATATGATGTCACCATTTCGCGACGAGCCTCGACAAATCTAGACATCTCAGGATTTGACTCCTTTCTCGACCTTAGCCATTTATCATTTTCTTCAAGGAGTTTCTTCCTACGATCTAGAAGCTTTCTCTCCGATTGCTGATCAAGTGCTGAAGTCTGAATACTGTCTTCTATTTCTTCAAGTTGCTCAAGCAGTTTTTCTTTCTTCCAGTTTGGATCAAGATTAACCATTCCTCCAGATTCAATCAATTTTCCTCTAGAATCTTTAACCTCTATGAGCTTCTTAGAAGCATTCCTTTGAGACTGATTTCTTTCTTCCTTGAGAAGGGCCACCTTTTCGTTAGCACTGCGGTGTGACTGGATTGCTCTTTTCACACGAGGTTCCAATGACTCCTCCTCTGCTTCGAGGTTTCTGATTACTCCTGGCAACTCTTGCTTGAGGACCTGACGCCTGACTAGTAAGGCCTGCGCCAACTGTTCAGGGCTTATCGCCAACAGCTCGTCGACCTCCATAGCATCCGGGGCACAAGAGAACCTGCATTAAAGGTCACTATGTGACCTTGGAAAGGGGTTTCCTTCATACATCGAATAACTACCAGATGCACGATGGTTTCCCGCCAAACTACCCTTGGGGTCCTAACTATCATCCTATTTTCTCTATGCATTTCTGCAAATCCGGTATCTGCCGATGATGAGAAAATGTTCGAGGCAGCCGGTTCTGTAGAAGTAGCAATAACTGGCGAACCAATCCATGTTGGAGATACTCTATCCATCTCCATTCTAGTTCACAACCAAGGGTCCGAGACAGGCTCTGTTAGATTGGAACTCTCTTCGATAGAGGGAACCAATATTTCTAATGGGACTGATACAGAAATCAGTCCCGGTTCCAGCAGAGAAGTGGTGGTAGAACTCACTCCAATGAAAGCTGGTTTAATGGAGGTTAATTGGAAAGTTACCAGTGACGATGGAGGGGTTTCTTCAGATTTACAAGGAACATTTGAGATTCAAGTTCTCGACAGCCAAACTATTTCAGTCAATTTCGGGTTAACTGAATGGTCGTTGGATGAAGGCTTGTTTTGCGATTTCTCAATTACACTGTCGGATGGCAAATCACGCCTAGTTGGAGTCTCAGTCTCGTTAATTGAGTCCGGCGAATCAATATTAGTACAGGAATTTGAGATTTTGATGAATCCAGGTATTCGTTCTCTCTGGTCGGATTTCGGGCATCCTGATGCATCAATGATTATTATTTCATTGTCGCCTATTGGCTGGTCTCCCTCTAACTCTGTTTCCAACCTTTCTTGGAGCACTACCGTGACTTCTCCCGTAGTTTCTCCCTCAGTCTCAATTGGAGACTATGGACCAGAGAGGCCCAGTCCTGGAGACATGCTGACTGTAGATTACACACTGAGCAATTCAGGAGATTCTTCCACACTGCCAGGAATTCTCAGATTTGTGAGTAAGTCTGACGGGGGCATGATCCTAGCGGAACTCCCAATCTCTGCTATCTCTGCAGGAGGCTCTTCTTCGGGTACAATTAGCGTAGGGCCATGGACCGATTCTCAGGTTGTAGAGGCGGACTTGGTTTGGTCAATGGATGGCTCCTTTGCAAGTGACTCAATCTCAATATCTTCTGAGTCCGATGTCGATTCGGGTATCAATTTACCTTTTGATATCATGGCGGCATTGTACGGGGCAATTCTTGGATTCGCTGTAGTACTAATTGGACTCATAGTAATGAGGGCAGTATCCGAGCGCACCCCTAGCACTGAATCCGGGGATAAGGTACTCAGGGAATCTAGAATCACTGTCAGACAAGAATCGACTTCGGACAAAAAGGAAATCCCATGCCCTAGTTGTCATCAACGACTCAAGATTCCACTTTCTCACTCTGGCATGGTGAAGTGTCCAGCTTGTAGTAGCCAGTTTTCCGCTGCACCTGAAGACAATGGGGTCGATGATATGGCCACATCTCAGAAGACCACCGATTCAGTCTCCGAACCAGAGATTCCTTCCATAGTCACTGTATCATCATTGGAGGATGAATTGTCCTGCCCGGAATGCCAACAAATGCTCAGAATACCATTGGATAGGAGACCAGTACATTCTAGATGTCCTGCCTGCAGAACTGAGTTTCTAGCGGAGGTTGGTTAGGGTGAAAGAATTTAGCGAATTTGAAGAGATGTACTTGAAAAGACTCTTCGAAGCACACTCAGAAAAACCCTCTGAGATTATCAAAACTACTGTCCTAGCGGAGATGATGGATGTTACCCCTCCCTCCTCGACCGAGATGATTCAGAGACTCGCAAATAGGGACTTAGTAACTCACATACCTTACAAGGGATGTAGACTTACTCCGAAAGGCTTCCAAGAAGCAGCCAAAATAAAGCGAAGAGAAGGACTAGTAGAAATCCTTCTTACCGAGGTGATTGGGTATGAAGGTAGAATTAATGAGGCCGCATGTAAGATTGAGCATGCAATAGATGAAGATCTTGAAATTGCACTTGATAGGATGCTAGGTTTTCCCGAAAAAACTCCTAGCGGCGAAAAGATTCCAGTCATTGAAAGGAATTTTGAAACCGTTCGTTCTGGCGTACTAATTCCCCTAAGTGCGCTTCCACTAGGCGCCAAAGCAACAGTTGAGATGATTGTAATGAGGCCCACTGATTCTCGTACATTAGAATTGGCTGGCCTAGGCGTGGGTGCAGCAGTGGAATCTAGAAGTGACGGGTTATATTCATCAGGAAATAAAATCGAGATGTCGAAATCCGTAGGCCTCAGAATTCTCGCTAGGACTGAAGAGGTGATATGATGGATAATCAAGATGATCTTGACTCATTGGCAGATTCAATCAGTGATGTGGTTCTGCCTGCTCCTGAGATTCAACAGCCACCGATTGCCCCTGTTGAAGAATCTACTAGCGACGATAGGATTGAGAAGTTACGCTCTAGGGAAGAGATGCTACTCAGAATAGATAGAATGCTAATTAGTAGCGGTTCTAGACTAGTTCTATTCCTTCCATTAATCGTAATTGTCCTTTACGGTCTCGCGCAGGCATTTGCAGATAATGACCCCGAATGGTGGACAAATCATCTTGAATCAGTAGTTTGGGAATCGAATATCTCCACGGCTATTTACGGTCTTTCACTATTGTTACTTGTAGCAGATACAGCAATGCTACTGCTGCTGTTTTGGTTAATGTCGACAACTAGGACAATTTTCTCTTTGGAGTCCAGCGAATTGACCAGACTTGGTCTGACCTTCAAGAGTTCACATGGCTACGCGGAGATGAGGGCTACAATCGACGGAGCAATTAGGCAACTGGGGATAACAACAACTCTAATCTCTCTTGCTGCAATAATATTAGGAGTGGCCATTTGGTTACCCGGAGATAATACTGTCACTCCATTTTTGTTTGCTCTATCTACTGGGGCATTGCTGAGCGGACATGGTGTACACATGGTTTCTGAACGCTCTCGATTCAACACAAGTGAGCCATGGGGTATGTTACAGGCATTCTCCCCCCCAATTCACCCAGCTCTTCTAAACAGACCATTTACCGATGTTATCAGAGCTCATGTTGATCCTTTACTAGCAGTAAGGATGTCGGAGTACATTTCTTCAATCGAACCTTCGATTAGAGAAGGTAGCAATAGGAGAGATCTTCAGGAAACTCTTCTCCATCTACTCTATCTGAGAAGATCTTCATTGATTGATGAGAACCAATTCAGGTCTGCATTTGAACCAATGCTCGACTCTTCGACAATTGAGCGCCTGTTTAATCACCCTGAACTAGGAGAGGAGACTTGGGACAGATTACTCTCTAGGGCGCGTTCAGAGTGTGCACCATTCTTCCGCATACATGATCGACTCAGGATGAGCAGACTTGGATCTAGTAGCTCAAGTGATATCTGGCTAGATGTGGATATGGAGAATCTTGTAGTCGGACAGGCCAATCTTTTTGCTTTCGTTCTGAATCAAGGAGATACTGCTCAGGACCTAGTATTGAGAGTCCAGACTCCCGACTTTAGGCCGCAAGAGTGTGTATACAGACTCAATGCAGAGCCGATTAATCCCGACCAGGAAGTGAGTGAAGAATTGTATTCTAAACTACCATCTCTAATCTCATCTACAAATATAATCTGGCAGAGTCTGTTACCTTCAGCTATGGGGGAGGCAACAGTTACTCTACGTCTTGAGGACGAGTCTGGAAACCTCATCTCTGGACGAGTACTTACTGTTCAGATTAGACCGGACCTTCTAACGCGAGTGAGAATGTCACTTGGAGGATTATTCATGTTGGGCGCTGTAGTAGTTACTGTGTCCCCATTCATTCCATTCCTGTTTAATCTAATAGGACTTTGATTCAGGTCCATTCAAAGGTAATGCCCTTGTCGCGGATTCGTGTCCGAAGATGAACCCATCCAGAGCGATGACCTTAGGACTAGGTTACATGCTATGGAAACCAGATTGCGTAGGATGCGTGACCAGAGAAGTAATCACAATGAGAATGCCAAGAGGGCTGCCGATTCAAGAGACTCAGTGCAAAACCAAGGCAAGGAGCTCAGAGAACGAATCGGTGAGAGACTCGAGGAACAAAAGGAAGTTAGGGCCAGAGCCAAGGTACATCAGGCTAGGCGCGATGAAATTCAGAAGCAGATTGGGGAATTAATCCAGCAAAAGCGAGGCAGGAGGGACGAAGGAAACAAATCAGTAGTAATCGAACTCTCTGAAACAGTTGGAGAAATAGATAGAATCGAGAACCAGATAATGACTGACGGCAACCTATCATTGATGAAAGAGAATAGATTACTCAAGAAACTGAAAAATCTAATCTCAAAAAGAGATGAACTGATGCCGGCTGTTCAGGAACTACAAGTCATCGAAATCGACCTAGGTGATATGGAAGGATCAATCCAGTTACTAAGATCAGAGGCCGATGCTCAGCATCAGGCAATGCTTGATGCAAATAAGGAGGCAGACCAGATCTGGGAGGATATCAAACCAATGCTCGAAGAGAGAGACTTCCTTAGGGCAGAGGGCGACAGATTGCACGCCGCTTTCGTTGCTGCCAGAGAGTCAGCCGACAAAGTACATTCAGACATGAAGGAGTTACTAGACCAAGTAAACCAGATTCGGGACGAGCTCAAGGCTCAGCGAGAGGAGAGGGAGAGAATAATCAGAGAACATAACGAATCAGTAAGGGAGGCCACAAAGACTCCAGATCAAGATGAGGAATTGGCAGAATCTTTGACGGAACAACTTCTTGAAAGTGGCTCTATCACTTTAGGCGGGACTAGAGCAAACTCCTCTGATAGAGATATGTCGCGAAAGAAGAAGAAATCTCGTAGACTGGGGACTACAAGAGGAAAGCGTGATTGATTACCAACCACGCTCTTCCATTCTAACTTCTAACTTGTCTATTTCTAAACCATCCATTGGCTTGCCAGCCATCATTTCCGAAGCCTCAGTTACCTTGTTTGAATCATTAAAGTGGTGAGTCGCCATAACAATAGCGGATGCAGTAGTTGCAGGGTCCTCAGACTTGAAAATCCCAGAGCCAACAAACACTCCATCCATCCCGTGCCGCATTAACAGGGCTGCATCAGCAGGAGTAGCAATTCCTCCAGCAGAGAATGTAACGACAGGAAGTCGCCCCATTCCCTTGACCTCTCCTAGAATCTCAACTATGGCATCGTGACATGCATCCATGCTTCCGAAAGGAGTATTATCTACAATCAAATCGTGCTCGCTGGCTTCTTCAATTCTACGAAAACCATCCGATACCTTTCGAGCCATTAGTTCAAACTCAGCATCGTTAGCACTCTGTAGGAGAGCTATCTCTTGTGAAACCAATCTAGCATGTTGAACTGCGCTTACTACATTCCCAGTCCCTGCTTCTCCTTTGGTACGAATCATTGCAGCACCTTCCATAATTCTCCTACACGCTTCGCCCAGATTGGTACATCCGCAAACGAAAGGAATCGTGAAATCATTCTTGGCGATATGGTAGAATGGATCTGCAGGAGTCAAAACCTCACTCTCATCTACCATATCGACCCCGAGTTCTTGCAAAATGCGTGCCTCCTCATCGTGACCGATTCTGGCCTTGGCCATGACAGGAATACTGGTAGTATCGATGATACCTCTAATGAGATCGGGATGGCTCATCCTAGCAACGCCACCGTCAGCCCTGATATCCGCTGGAACTCTCTCAAGCGCCATAACGGCAGTTGCACCAGCATCCTCTGCAATGTGCGCTTGTTCAGGAGTGACGACATCCATAATCACGCCACCCTCCTGCATCTTGGCAAAACCTCGCTTTAGCAACTCCGTGCCATGCCTCATTTTACTGAGGTCAACCAGTTGGGTCATGGCCTAGCCTCGGGCCATCGCCTCATGAACCCTTGTAACACCCCAATTCAGGAATCTGCTAGCACAGGAGAGTCACCTTCTGCAACAGGTAGGTTTGGCGCCTCATCCTCATTCTTGTCTAGCCAATCCATCTCTTCATCAGGTAAATCCGTGTCAGCATAGATGGCTTCGACAGGACATTCAGGAACGCAAGCAGCGCAGTCTATACACTCATCCGGATCGATAACCAAGTATTCATCAGCTTCCCTGAAACACTCAACAGGACAGACCGCAACGCAATCTTGGTATTTACACTTAACACAAGCACTGGTCACAACATGAGGCATAATTCTCAGTTTCTCAGATTCCAATTAGCATATCAACACTTGTATAAATTACACATTCGCAATTAGTTCGTGAAACAGTTTCGTTGTAACCGACTCAACATCTTGGCCAGGATAAGACTCCACTTTGAACCGGCCCTTGGCAGTCGACTCATCATTTCCTTCTGTGGTCAATGAAACCTTACCACGGACCAAGTCTGATAGGGAGATTCTAACATGCAGGATTTTATCTGAATCAAGCCTACTTGAAACGCCACTCTCCATGAGTTGTTGCAAACTATCCTTGCCCAAATTAGATAGTGCTTTCATGGACGCTTTTCTACCAGAAACACTAGCCTCGATTATTGTCTGTTCAGATCCATGCCAAGACTTCCCTTTCTCTAAAATAATTTCACAACTATCTCCTGTCAGCCAGACTAGGCTCTCTTGAATCAGGGCCACATCATCAACCGCACTAGCATGAACTCTCCATCGCGCACTATGCAGTCCCATGGCACTAGCAGAGAAACCTCCGACTTAATGCTCTCGCGCTACATTTTTCAGCTTCTCCGGGGGCTTTGATTCATATACTCGGGGCAGGTCGCACGGCTCGCGTACGAGGTAGCCCTCGGTAGGAGTCCGATGTCATGGCAAAAGGAGCAGCAGCCAGGGCAGCGGCACGTAGGCAGCGTGACAAGTGGAAGTCAAAGCGCTGGTTCAGTATCAGGGCTCCTAGAAATCCATGGTCCTTCAAGGTCATCGGCGAAACAATGGCCGAAGAAAAAGAGATGCTAATCGGGCGTCACTATGAGATTCTACAATACGAGCTCGACGGCGATTTCTCAAAAATGAATGTTAAGGTCCAGTTCAGAATTACTGAAGTCATAGGCTCAGATGCCTTGACTGAGTACATCGGGCACGAACTTTTGAAGGATCACATCAGAAGACAAGTTCGTCGTGACAGAGGAAAAATCGACGATACGATCGATATGGTCACTAAGGATGGCTACTATATCAGAGTCAAACCGATGATGATTTCTCGTAACAGAATCAAGGCTAGTCAGAAGCAAGAGATGAGAGCCCAAGCAAGGGATCTAATCATTAAGTTCGGTGCTACAAACACTTGGATTGAACTTCAGAAGGCATCTCTAGATGGTACACTAGAGACGCAGATTCGTGAAGCAGCTTCTAAGATTCAACCTGTCAGGGATGTGATGATCAGAAGAACCCAACTCATTCAATCCGGTGTTCAAGTTAACGACGGACCTACTTTGGAGGAGATAATTTCTCAGGAAGAGGAAGACAAGAAGGCCGAGGCTGTTGAACAAGAAGAGAGTCTTGCAGATACTGTTGCTGAGGCAGTCGAGGATGTAGTCGATGAAATCAAGGAGGCAACGACTGAGGTCGTCGGGGAGTTGAAGATTGGTTCTGGAACTACTGCTGTAGATGCTGCAGTCGAGGGAGCAATTGAGATCGCTGAAGAAGTCGTTGAGTCGGTAAAGGAAGTAGCAGAGGCTGTGAAAGAAGAAATCTCAGAAGTAATTAGTGAAGACTCAGATACTGATTATGAATCAATGACAGTCCCTGAGCTGAAGGCACTGCTCAAGGAGGCCGGAAAACCAGTCTCAGGTAAGAAGGCCGAGCTAATCGAGCGCCTCAAGGAGTGATTCAATGGCCCGCATTGCGGTGCTCTGCGGAACTGGTATGAGTGCATTCGCCTCACACCTATCTTCTTCGGGAGTGAAATCAACTTCCCTGATGGTTGATTCTGATTGGGGGCAAGTTCCAGCCACAATTATCGATACAGG
>DAON01000072.1 GCA_002501885.1 Euryarchaeota archaeon UBA220
AGAAGAGGTACTCTCCAGGGACGGCACAATAATTCCAAAGGGTGCCACCAATGACTCAGCAAGCCAGTCCGGTTTCAAGATTCATTAATTTCACCTCGCTCCCTCTCTATTCTATGACTTAGAATAATGGATTTTCTCATACAATTTGAGATTACTATCTCATAGAATCAGATTTTCAATCGCCTCAGAAGAGCACCACTCAGGTGCTACCAGAGGGTTGCAGCGGCTCGGAGTCCCGTTAGGAATCGCAATCCAGTAGTCCATTCCTTCCACTGGTCCAGGATAGTCGGTAGAGATGGTGTGTGCGCCCGCGGCTAGAGCGGCCTCAAAGCGCACAGTGTCGTTGTTATCCGGTTCCTCTCCTCCACTGTCTGCCCTAGTCCTGACGATGTATCCGTCTGTGACTAATTGTGCGATTTGTTCTCCATCACCAATCGGGTCGGTCAGCGAGAAGATGGCCGCTTCGCCTGAGCCCAAGTCCGAGAGTGTGAACATCAACGCTCCATTCAATCCGGGATAGTCTTCGAGGTATAGGTCACGCATATCTCCTCTAGCAAGTAGAACGAAGATAACCTTGCCACGACTCTCCTCTAACAACGGCCACCCATCAGTCAGCACCGCCTCGTTCAGAGTCGGCCATTCTCCACGGACATCATCGGGAGTGATGGTAAGATTCCTAGGCCAGAACTCTGCTATCTCAGACTCGATCTCCTGAAGAAGCCCGGAGAGCTCGACTGTTGTCGTGATGTCTGCGGCCTGTTCGGGCCAGTCTTTAGGCTCAATCCAGATCATCATAGGATGATGCTGGTCATTAGCCTGGGACCAAGCTAACAGCGTCTCAAGGCAAATTTGGAATGTTGCACATGTGGTACCAGAATCGTACTGATTATGGTAAACTCTCAATCCATCTCTGACATCCCACCAAACATCGATCTCAAACTGCCGGACTCCTAGTTGCGCTGCTTGAACATCAAGTGGTTCGTGAGTGTACATATATTCTCGAGTGGGCGAGAAAATAGGCTCGACATGATACGAATTGTGAGTTCCTTCCATCTGGATATGATTCAGCCTCAAAGGCTCTTTTTCTGGCTCATTGGCGAATATGCCGCCTTCGCCACCAATTCCAAAGCAGCCACTCAGTGGCACCAGTACCAGCATGACAACAGTAATGCCTTGCAACGACCTCATTTTCAGACACCGAGAGGGAGTGCCGAGCAAGAAGGATTCGGCGGGAGAACCTTCAACAACGGTCTTGATTCGCAACAAACATGCGACCAGAGGGCCCTGATGGTCTTGCAGGCATCGTTCTGAAGCCGTACGATGACCCATTTGGCACGCTCGAGCGCAGACTTGGATTAAGTGGCGTTGTTATCATTTCACTATCGGCCATGCTTGGTTCGGGACTTTTCGTTCTTCCAGCGCTAGCCATGCTAGAGATGGGAGGAGGTACTCAACCCGTCGGAGGAGTATGGCTGGCTTACCTATTGGCAGCAGTAATTGTACTGCCTGGCGCCATTTCAAAATCTGAACTTGCTACTGCAATGCCTGCTTCTGGAGGCTCATACATCTATGTTCAGAGGACATTCGGACCTATGTTTGGAACAATCTCTGGACTGGGTTTGTGGGCGAATTTCATGCTCAAATCAGCATTTGCCCTGATTGGTTTCAAGGCATATCTCTGGGTAATCGAGGATTTAATCGGAGTCAAAATCAATATCGAAATAGCCGCTCTTGTTCTATTGGCATTAATCGTTGGAATCAATATCCTAGGTGTCAAACGAATTAAGAAAGTCCAGACTCCAATCGTGCTAATTTCTGTAGGGTATTTGCTACTACTGTGCGTGTATGCACTTGCAACTCAGGAACTAAATTGGGACAATGTAATCTCACGCGAGGCATTTGGAAGTGATTGGGAATCAGTAGGAAAAACTGCTGCCTTCGTATTCGTATCTTACGCCGGTGTAACAAAAATCGCCGCAGTCGCTGGAGAAATCAAGGACCCAGGCAAGAACATCCCCAATGGAATCCTACTTTCCTTGCTCTTTAGCACCCTTCTCTATGTCGCAGTAGCATTCGTAATGGCTGCTACCCTAGATCTCTCTTTGATAATGGATGAAAACCATGTAGGTCATGCAAGAGAGGATCCCGTATTCCTCTTCGCTGACGAGATTGGAGGCAGAGGGATAGGAATCATCGCCGCTTTACTCTCAGTTCTCACGATGACTTCGATGGCCCTTGCGGGAATCATGGCATCATCCAGATTCCCTTATGCTATGGCCAAGGATAATTTGATTCCATCAATTTTCGAAGAAGTCCACAAGGAGTATCAAACTCCGTATTGGGCAATTATTGGTACTGGACTTTCGATGGCTGCTGCAATTACATTCCTCCCTGTTCATGATGTCGCAGAGTTAGCTTCTGGATTCAAGATCATGATTTTCATCGTCATCAATGCCTGTGTGATTGTACTACGCACCGCCTCACGCTCGCACTCATGGTATAATCCGGAATGGAAATCTCCAATGTATCCATTCTTCCAAATGTTGGGCATAATTGGTGGCTTTGTCTTACTCTTCCTAATGGGGGAAAAGGCACTGATTGGCGGCTTAGCTGCTATTGTATTGGGGTTGATTATCTGGAAGGGCTATGGAGAGGGCCACGCAGAGCCGGAAATCACTCCTTGGCAAACATTCGGCTTACACTATACTGACCCAGATGAGGTGGAAACTCGTCGAAGACTAACAGCTTTCTACGCAGCGGATATTGATGGAAATGGAGAATTGGATGTAGATCAGTACATTTCAGCAATGGATGCTTTGGGATACCCTCCTGAAACTGAGGGCGAATTGAGATCTGCTTTCGATGAGGCCGATACTGATGGTAACGGCATCATAGACATTCAAGAGTTCGTCGCTAGCGTTTCTAAGCACGAGTCTAAGGATTGATTAGGACTCTAAATTCAGTTCCTGAGCCGAATACCACAGTCGGTTGATTGAAGTCCAAGACCACGCTCGCAAGCCCCCGAGTAGTGAGCACATGGCTATCTCAAGTCGCGCAAAGAAGGTGACAACTCAGACTCTTGTGAAGATGAAGCAGTCAGGCGAGAAGATTGCAATGCTGACTGCATATGACTACTCTCTAGCGCGGTTGGTGGACAACGCAGGAATCGATGTCATTCTAGTTGGAGACTCGGCATCAAATGTGATGGCAGGTAACGAGACTACAGTTCCAATAACTCTTGAGCACATGATTTACCATGCTCAGTGTGTTGTCAACGGTGTTGACAGAGCATTAGTAGTCGTCGACATGCCATTTGGTTCGTATCAGGGCGATTCTAAGACTGCTCTTGACTCAGCGATTCGAATCATGAAGGAGTCTGGGGGCCACGCCGTCAAACTAGAGGGCGGGGCGGAAGTTTGTGAATCAGTCAAGCGAATTGTAGAGGCGGGCATTCCTGTTATGGGGCACCTCGGACTCACTCCTCAGTCAATCTACAAGTTTGGAACCTACACTGTTCGGGCTAAAGAGGATGCAGAGGCAGCCAAACTGATGGAGGATGCCAAGGCACTCGAGGAAGCAGGTTGCTTCTCGGTTGTTTTTGAGAAGATCCCCTCAGATTTGGCCAAGCAAGTGAGCGAGGCTCTGACAATTCCTACTATCGGCATTGGAGCAGGGCCGGACTGTGATGGCCAAGTTTTGGTACTGCATGACATGCTTGGCATTACCAAAGACTTCTCACCCCGATTCCTGAGGAGGTATGCCGATTTGGGCACTATGACCGAGGACGCAGTCAAGCAGTATGTTTCGGATGTCCGCAGCATGGACTTCCCGAACGAGGAAGAGAGGTACTGAGCATAGGGCCAACGAGCCCCTCACAACATTCATGGACGCTCGCATCAGGATAAGGAAGGACTGTCATGAGCGAATTGTGGGTAGAACGTCATCGCCCCCAGACTGTGGGCGACATCAAGGGCCAGAAAGCCATAGTTGACCGACTCAAGGCATATGCTGAGAGTCGCACCTTTCCTCACTTACTGTTCGCCGGTCCTCCTGGTACAGGCAAGACGACTGCTGCACTCGCTCTGACCAAGGATGTATTTGGCGAGGGATACCGAATCAATTTGCTAGAAATGAACGCGAGTGATGAGCGCAAACTTGAATCCATTAGAACCAAAGTCAAGCAGTTTGCAAGAACCGCTCCATCTCCGGGAACCACATTCAAGGTCATCTTCCTCGATGAAGCAGATGCTCTCACTTCAGATGCCCAAGGCGCGCTACGCAGAATCATGGAGCAGAATGCAGAGACCTGCCGATTCATACTATCTTGCAACTATTCATCCAAGATTATCGAGCCAATTCAGTCTCGCTGCGCAGTATTCCGATTTAGACCTCTAGCAGAGGATCAAGTCCTTGAGATGGTAAAATCAGTAGCAGCAAACGAGGATATCAATCTCGATGAGGACGCCGCTGAAGCAATCGCTCATGTCAGTCTGGGCGATTTACGCAAGGCAATAACATCGCTACAAGTGGCTGCATCACTAAATCCAAATGTTACTCGCGATCTAGTTTACGAGACTACTGCAACAGCTCCGCCCGAGGAATTGCATAGCTACATCCTTGCCTGTAAGGAGGATGGTTTCCAGCCGGCCAGACGCAGACTCAAGGGACTTCTAGACAAGTTTGGTCTAGCAGGTACTGATTTGGTCAACCAGATGCACCGAGAGTTAGGTACGGTGACTTTCCTTGACGAGGCACAGAAGTTGGGAGTGACTGAGGCAATGGCTGAGTGCGACTTCCGAATGGTAGAAGGTGGAGGCGAAGCGCTCCAGCTAGATGCTATGACTGCACGTCTTTGCACACTATTGGGCAACTAACCGACCTGACTGATATCAAGTCCGTAGGTAACCGACCAAGTGTTGAGTCCGCCCTTCCAAGGAGCCCCGTCCTCTTCGAGTGTGATTTGGACATTATATTGCCCAGGCCCTAGCTCCCCAAGATCCCATGCTAGTCCGTAATCGGTTGCATGAGGTGCCACCTTTGGACCCATGTAATCACGCGTTAGAGTATTCCTCAATTGGCCACGACTCCAACTGCCGTTGACCTCATCGAAAGTAGCCATAGCGTCTGTAAGGTTCCCAACCGCAACAGATTCGAAGTGAATTAGAGTATTCTCATCTACCTGACTATTGCCTTTCCAAATGATGAGTGTCATATTAGCAGATTCAACATCGATGTTATCTCGAACTCCCATACCAAGTACAATATTCGCAGTATCTTGGTTGAGTTCAATCGTTAAATCTCCACTTTTCCACTTGATTGACTCGACACCTTCGGTTTCCTCGATATCTAGACCCCCAGCTAGGGCTGGAGCAGCCAAATCAGCCAATGGAGGGTTAGCGACGATAAATGAGAGTGC
>DAON01000088.1 GCA_002501885.1 Euryarchaeota archaeon UBA220
TCAATTTCTTCGGGTACTTCTTCACTAGGCCAGAACAAACACCCTGAGAGACTCATCGCTAGCAGCATTAGGACTGCAGCTGCAGTTTGCGTGCGCACACTATGGCCGGCCTGACTTCTCGCAATTACCTTTGGCATATTGTGAAACTAAGCCACAGCCCAATCCACGCCTCTACATTTCAAACTCTGCAAGATCACCTACAGATTCGAATAGACTTGGGCCACTTCCCAGATAGTAAACCGCACCTAACCTTCCACGAGAGTCTTCTGGAGTCGAATTGTTACTGCTCGCACACGAGTCGATACACCCATCCGCGAAGGCTACGTACACTCTACCTTCTCTGTCAATGTGCAGATCATTGAAGTCGAGAAGATTGCGGTTAGAGCCACCGATATCCCTACAATCACCACTATTCAGGCAGATACTTCCTACCTGCACTGGATCGGGTGAGACCCTGACTGTATGGAACACTGGTTCGGGGTCGAGTGCATTGAGGCTGTATGTGATGTATAGGTAATAGCTGACATTGGCAGGTGCATAGTGTGGATTACCATCCCATGCAACACCATCGATATTCGATGTATTCAGTGCGCTAGCATTTTCACTTCCCAGATATGTGATTGCAATTCTTCCTGGGTCTCCAGCATCTATGTGAGGGAATGTTGTCGAGATTACCTCCGCGGGACTTAGCCGTGTACTCTCTTGCTCCCAAGTGTTCCCAGAATCGGTACTTCGTGACATGTAGATTCCATGATCGGCCCCCACCCAAACATGGTAAGCGTTGGACTCACTATCTGTTGCAACTTCAGAGTTTTTGCGCGGATTGGGTGTGCCTACATCTTCACCCATCGTTCGTTGCTCCCAACTGAATCCGTTATCTTTCGAGAATACGATTGTAGGTGTGGCTACTCTAGGGGTGACATACACAGTCCCATCGGGCGCTGTGGTAATAGCTCCGTGTAATCCTCCATTAGTGGTGACTAGACCAAACACCTGTCCCCCGAATTGGAAACTAGCTCCACCGTCGAAACTGGTGTAACAGAAGATCCCAACTCCTTTGTTGTAACAGAAGTATACGGCAGTCTCGTAGATGTTACTAGTCAGACCTCCGGCCAAACCATATCCATCATCTGTCCATGGCCCCGATCCAAGTTTAATGTGGTCATTGAGAGGGATTGGCCCCGAGTCATGGGGGTTGCCTAACCAGTTCACGCCATCGTCATCACTCCAGGCAATCCATGTAGTCAGTAGACCAACCATCTGAACATCGAAGATACGGTCGGTCACCGGGTCGACCCATAACCATGGGTCGCTAGTAGAGGGGTGCTGCCAGATTGAATTCATGTGTTCCCATGATTGCCCATAGTCACACGATCGCATCACCTTCTCAAACGCTGTAAAGAACATGCAGCCACTTGATGTGATACCAATGCTAGGCTCAGCACCATCCTCGCCCACATTGCTGAACACAAAGCTGAGATTGAGTGCTTCGACATCTACCGGAAGACCGTCAGCCCCGGTGACAAACCATCCTTGGGGCAACCCCTCTTCTTCAGGCTCTGGCGCTACAACCTCATCTCCAAAACATCCTGTTAGGGATGCCGAGAGCATCAGTATGACGACCATAGAGGAGGCTGCGCGCACACTGTGACGGCCCTGACTTCAAGCAATTACCTTTGGCATCCCCGAAAGTCATGCCACCGACTCTATGCGAGCGACTTCCTTTGATGCTGTGAGAGCATCAAGACCCGAATCAGAGACTTTCCAATTCGGCCTTCTGGATACCGAGGCAGCCTCAATCATTCCTCCACTCCTCAACTCAGATAGGTGATGACTGAGCAATTGCCTAGAAATTTGCAACTTTTTTCTTATGTCCGGGCCAGACATCCCGAGATTTCCCGTATCTGCTAATACTTCCATAATGGCCAACCTAGTACCTGAAATCGGATTCTTGATTTTGCTTACCTCTTCCTTCGTCAGGCTCGAAATAGCATAGCGACGCAACTTACCATCCCTCCATGAGATGATTTGACCGGAAGATTCGAGGAAATTCAAGTGGTAAGCCGTCACACCGTTGGCAAGCCCAAGCGCATCTCTGAGTGCAGAGAAGTGAATCCCAGGATTGGCTTCCAGATAACCAAGTAATCTACCACGAGTCAGCATATCCTCTCGATTGCTTTTGATTCTCGCGAGCATAGGAGAGACAAGAGCAACCAGTACGGTTACCTTGACGGATTCAAGGAATACAGAGCCGATTAGAAGCGATCCTAACGCACCAGCTCCTCCAGCGATTAACTGTCCGGGCAACTCTCCATCCCCCTCTTCTTCATCTTGGCCCTGCTTGGCATCAGGGTTTTCTCCGCCATCCCCCTCTCGACTGTCTTCTTCTGGAGCAGCTTCGGCAAAAGCCACCTCCTCGTCCACGGAATCATCATCTGCAAGACCGAGTGATTCATCGCCATTTGAGGAGTTCACCATCCAAACTCCTGCAAGCACAGCAACTACCGCTAGAACCGTCACGACGCGTACTGTACGGACCCCTTCCATCACTATGCGCAGTGCCAATCTACCTATGACTAGCATGGTGAGATGATTTGACATGATGTAGTTGTCTTGAATAACGGAACTCTCATCACGGGTCGAGCGAGATGTCCGAGGAGCACGACCAAGCAGAGGGCGATGAGCAGAACCTCGAGGAGGACATGCTTACCGCTGCTCGCTCGGTAATCCGCACATGTATGCAAGTCAGACCACACGAGAATGTACTAGTTGTTACCGACCCTACCACTTCAGAGGTTGGTAGGGCTCTATACGAGGCTGCATCAGAAGTTACCGACCGCATTCTGATGATGATGATGCCACGCAGTCACATGCAGGGCAACGAGCCACCAGCTTCAGTTGGCGATCTCATGAGACGCCAGAATGTCGTACTGCTAGCCACCAAGAACTCACTCACCCACACCAGAGCAAGATTAACCTCATCTCGTGAAGGCGCTAGAATCGCCTCGATGCCAGGAATTACAGAGGCGATGATGGCTTCAGGAGGAATGACTGCTGATTACAATGCCTTACAGAAAGAGATATCCGGACTGAATCCACTTCTCCGCAGGCGGCGCGATGTCAGAGTTACTACCGAGGCTGGAACCGATATCAGATTCCGAACCGGTGCTAGATGGGTTCTGGAAGACAACGGTATTTGCAATCGTCCGGGCCAAGTCACCAATCTACCAGCTGGCAAGGTATTCGTATTGCCTCAGGAACAATCGATGAATGGCAAGATTGTAATTGACGGATCTTGGGAGGGGACTCTGCTCGAAGAACCAATCACATTCCTCGTTGAGGAAGGATTGGTCGTGGGCATTTCTGGAGGTGAAATGGCTGAAAAGTTGCAGGCAGTACTCGACGAGGCCAGAGTTGGACTACGCCCCAGTCGAGCGAATCTAGTCAATACAGTAGCAGAATTTGGCTTTGGTATGAATCCCAGAGCCAAGATGTCCGGAAAGCGCCTAGAGGATCAAGTTGTACGCGGTGCGGCATACTTCGGATTTGGAGACAACTCCGCTTTAGGAGGATCATCCAATGTCGGCATTCATGTCCGGGGAGTTATGCTCAATCCCACAATTGAACTCAATGATGTTGACCTCGTGGTAGAAGGTAGAGTCACCGCGAGGAAGAGGTGAGTGAGTGCGCGCTCTAGTTTGGTGTAATGGCGACCCGCCCTCCGATACTACCCTAACTGGATTAGTTGATGGGGCCACCATTTTCGGAATTGATGGAGGGGCCGACAAAGCATCCCAATCTGGATACGAGGTTTCTGAGGTACTCGGCGATTTGGACTCAATCTCTGAGAATTGGGATGGACAGACTACCGAACTGGCCAACCAGTCGAGTAGCGATCTTGTGAAATCACTCAATCTCCTTGCTCAGAGAGGATTTCAGGAGATTGATGTCGTAGGGTGCGATGGCGGCTCAAGCAGTCACCAACTGGGTAACTGGGCTGCACTTTGCGAAGTTCTGGCAGGACCTTCAATCCGGTTGCATCACAAGGATTCGATTACTCACAGGATTCATTCTGAGTATAGAGAATTGAAAATTAGCAAAGGAACACAATTCTCGGTTTTCGCATTAACATCGTGCAGTAAAGTGCAAATCGAAGGAGCCCAGTGGGAAATTCACAACTCTGAACTATCTCTATCCACCAAGGGCTTGCACAATGTATCCCAATCCGATACTGTAAGAATTGGAGCCGATGGAATCCTTGCCGTAATGGTCGACAGGACCTAGTTTCAATCTCCATTACTCGGCTGGATCCGGATCTCTGGACAACATTAGTGCAATTGGCCGAGTCCGCGGGTCTGACTCAAGTGCAATCTTCATGATTACAGCAAGAGGAACTCCCAGAACCATGCCCATGACTCCCCATGCCCAGCCCCAGAATGCAACTAGCAGTAGTAGAACAATTGGCGACATGTCTAGCCTCTGGCCCGCCAATTGAGGCTCAACAATAGCTCCCCAAGCCTGTTGGTTGAGGACTAGAATCAGAATCAATCCAATCGCCCAAGTTGGACTTAGTACGATGAAGCCGAGGAAGATTGGCGGAATGAGAGAAATTAGTGCCCCCACATATGGGATGAAGTCCATCATGAAGGTGATAGAAGCCCACATGAACCAACCCGGAATGCCTAGCCACCAAAGTACGAAGCCCGCTACTACTGCCTGCCCTAAGGCCACAGTTGCACGAGTCACCACATAGGTGTTGATACCCTCTCCAGACGAGCTAGCAACCGCCTCAATACGCTCGACATCTTCTGGATAAGCCGCCTTGAGCCGGCGAGGCAGTGTCTCCGCCTCTAGGATAATGAATAGGAGGAATATCAGTACTGTCACCGCACTAGCGGTGAAACTCGCAAGCGAGCCAACGAAGCCAGTCAGGTAGTTGTTGATGGTGTCCAAACTAATCAACGCAGTTACCCCACTGACATCGAACGAATATCCTCTGATTTCAAACTCCTCAATCCAAGCCAACTTATCGTTGAGTTGATTGGTTAGGGATGGTATTTCTTCTGTGAATGCTGTAAGGTTAGAGTAAAGCAACTGCGAAGCAATCCATAGCACAGCAAACAAAATCACTACAAGAACGCCATACGGCATCAATGGATGAGCATACTTCTGCATTATCGGACGATCTTCAATCCACTGCGCGGCAGGGCGAATCAGTAGGAATAGCAGAATTGCAATAATCAGCGGCTGGATAATCGACTCAAGCTCCTTGATTGCAAGCACTGCCACCAGTAGAATAATGCCGACATTAGCTACAGTCCCCGAATCCAAATCCTTCAGGTTTTGTCTCTCCCCCATGACTCTCCCTCTGATACGCTAGCGTGACTAACGAATGAATAATTCCCCGACATCAGCCTTACTTGGCCCTTCCGTAAATACCTTCGAAACTCTCAGCATTTCCTTCGTAAGTAAAACTCTCCAGCACTCTTCGCCTGCCATTATCTCCCTTGCCATTGAGAGTCGCATCCGAAGTCAACTCAGTTAGAATTGCTTCAGCCATAGATTCCTCATCTGCCATCGTGAAAAGACCCCCGACACTATCGTCCACCATTTCCGGTAATGGTCCGTGATTGACTGTGACAACCGGGGTACCGGAAGCCATCGCTTCGAGAGGAATTAGACCCTGTCCTTCGTAGTATGATGGATAGACAACCAAGTCGGCCGAGCGAAACAATTCTGCTAACTCTTCAAATGGCATTCCAGGCTCAAAGTAGACCGATTCACCAACCCCCAGAGACTTGGCCAATCGATTGAGTCTGGAGCGTAGATGACCCCTGCCGACAATTACCAAACGAGTTGAGGGAGCAGTGGCATGAACCCTAGCAAAGCCCCTGAGAAGAGATGCGTAACCCTTCCTAGCAGCAAGTCTACCAACAGCCAACAAAAGCCGTGATTCAGAGGAAGCCACATCGTATCTAGAACGAATTACATCATGTGTTGCCATCGCATCCTCATCATCACTGTGCAATGGCACGAAAATACTCGTGTCAACCCCCCAATGAACGACTTCACAATTCCAGTTCATAGGAGGCGAGTAGCGCTGCATAAAATCCTGCTTGGTCGCCTGAGAATTGGCCACACAAATACTCGACTCTCTAACTGCAGCGCGTTCATATCCAGCATAGTGTTTAGCAGTCATAAGGATGGCTAAATCGTTTGGATTGGCCCATACGGCTGCTTCCTTGTTCTTCGACGCCTCGACCAAACCATCTCTTTCCCCTAGCCAAGATCCGTGCAGAGAAGAGACCACAGGAGCTACTGATTTTCTACAGTCACGAAACTGCTTGGCCGACCAAGAAATCATTGGACAGTGCAAGTGCACCACATCGACAGGATTGCTAGCATGCAATCGCTTTAGCGCTCTCATAGCACTTCTTCCGTACGAGCGAGTGAACGCCATTGGAATTGGAATCCACCCAACACTGACTACATCAACGCCCTCGATACTGGGCGGACTACCTCCTCCTGAGCGAGTAATTACAGTCACTTGATGGCCTCTCGCAGCGAGTGAAGCCGATAGATGGTACACAGTAGAGCCCATTCCGCCCCAGCGGGGAGGATATTCGGCTGACAGCATCGCTATGTGCATGGAATCACCGTATTCGCGGCTCAGCGCCCGCATTTCAAGAGCACGACCCCGGGGCAGCGATTCGTATTGTTCAAAACGAGGACTTGGGTGGGCGGCTTCGATAGTATGGCCGAGACCCTACCTGTACATGTGACCGTAGTCATCCCGACTCGTAATGAGGAGGCGGCCATCGTCGACACCATTCGCTCAGTTCCAAACGATGGTTGGTGTGATAAACTCGACTTTTTGATTATTGATGGAAACTCGACAGATCGCACCAGAGAACTGGCAGAATCAGAGGGTGCTACTGTCTATCTAGAGCCCCGAAAGGGATACGGTAGGGCGTACAAGACCGGTTTTGCAATGGCCGCCGGAGATATCATCGTCACCATGGACGCTGACTGTACATATCCCGGTGAAGAAGTCCCAGACTTGGTCCGCAAGTTAGTGAGCGAAAATCTAGAGTGGATTACCTGCGACAGGTTGCGCAGAGCAGAAGAGGGAGCCATGCCCGGAGTGCACGGGTTTGGTAACTGGGTTCTTTCTACAACAGCCAAGATACTCTACTGGTATGGAATACACGACTCACAAAGCGGTATGTGGGTATTCCGTAAGTCTATTTTCGATGACGAGCGCATTAGACCAAAGCACGACGGAATGCCACTGTCACAGGAATTCAAGATTCGCGCTAGACGCTATCTGGGCAAGCAGAAGACCAAAGAAATCAGCGTCCCTTACCGCCCTCGTGTTGGCGAGGCAGAAATCAATACATGGGGGGACGGATTACTCAATCTGAGATTCTTATTCACACACAGGCTCGGCCTCACACGACAGATTACTCCCTGGGGACCCAAGGACTAGATTACTCAATCCAATTAGCCAGATGTGGCATTACTTCTTGGGATCTGGTAATTACCCCCATGTGTCCTCCAGGCACATCGACTACTCTCACATTCTCAAGTATCGATGAAAGAATCGTACAAGCCTCAAATTGATGAGGAGGTGTCTCTTTACTGAGAGTAATCAGGATTGGATGACGTATGGAAGAATAGTATGATGGAGGAGTCTTATCATAGCACAGCAGACGCACCTCACTCAGTATCTTTGGTTGCAGATTCCTCCACATTTGTTTCCTATGTTCGGGCATCAATTCCCAAGTGCCAATATC
>DAON01000001.1:0-1239 GCA_002501885.1 Euryarchaeota archaeon UBA220
TCCATAATTTGCTGAGCAGTGCCGTGACCAGCCCTACGGAAGAACCACCCTCTCTCTAGTGAACTTGCCAATTTGCTGGCCATAATCTGAGCGCTCAGACGGGGTTCATCGACCTCGTCGACATCAAGATGAGGTCTGTCGAGATCGAAATCGTTCTTGAGTCGGTTACCAAGTTCATGGATGACCTTTCCTCTGCGGCCAATTACCCTTCCAACCTGCTCCGCCCTTAGGCTAATTTTGGTGCCTTCTGGAGTTCTTGTGAATGTCAGGCCTGAGAAACCAGCACGCTCGGTCTCACGGAGTAGGAACTCACGGACAAGTTGTCGCTTAACATTGCGATCAACGAGGGCTCGGATTGTGGTCTGCTGCTTCATTCATTCACCTCAGAATAGTTCCTCATCCTCGCCCTCACCGTAGTGCTCGAGGAAAATCTCGAGATTGACTTGGTAGTGATTGCTAGGTGTAGCACGGCCTCGGGCACGTGGACGCCAGTTTACTGCAACCTGTCCGCGGTGGGCGGCTACATGAGTAATTGTCATGTCCTCTGCATCGAGAGTATCGAAGCGTTGTCGAGCGTTGTCCATAGCGCTGTTGATGAGCTTGATAAATTCCTTAGAAGCCTTGTTCGGATACTTTCCAGGGCCCATTTTGCCCTTGCGGTGACCAGCCATCGTGTTGCCACCTCTGCCTCGGCGAGAGCGACGAGTGTAAGGAATCGCCTTCTTCTTGGCGACTACATCTTCGAGATACTGAACTGCTGCTGCTGCATTCATCCCACGAATCGCCTTTGCGATATGGTAGCAGTGTTTGTGATGGCAGTCAATGTTGACTGCACGGGCCGTAACTAGGTTTGAGCCTTCCAGCAATTGAGTATATCCAGACTGTGGCTGTCCTGCTCTCCTGCTCATCTCTCTCACCTCACTTTAGTGCCACGTGCTGTGACGAACGGGTAGCACCTACACCAGGTCCGGTGTGGGTAACCGACTTGCGTGTGTGGGCGAACTCGCCCAACGCATGTCCGATCATCTCGGGTGCTATCTCGACATTGACGAAATCCTTGCCGTTGTGGATTCCAACTCTGGTTCCGACCATTTCTGGTAGTATGTACATACCGCGGCAGTGAGTCTTGACGGTCTTGCCATTGTCGTTTGAACGTACTCTGTCTAGGAACTTCTGGCACTCAGGACTCAGGCCGCGAGATAGGGAGCGCTTTGCTCTGGAAGGCATCAGTGTAGCGAT
>DAON01000001.1:1637-1910 GCA_002501885.1 Euryarchaeota archaeon UBA220
GTGTATCCACGCCACAGGAATTCCTTCTTCCTGCGCTCACTAATCTTTGAGCGACGCTTGCGGGCTTGACGCCTTGCCAACTTAGGCGAGCGGAATACCTTCTTGGATCTCCTACGAGCCATTCTATGCACTCTCCTGCTCTCTCACTCTACCACGGCCGGTACGGCGCGGTGCGATGTTTCCTACCTTCTTACCTGGTGGAGCATTTCTGCTGACTGAGCTTGGTCCGTGAACCGCTTGGTGGTTACCTCCACCATGAGGGTGATCAACTGG
>DAON01000001.1:2224-7260 GCA_002501885.1 Euryarchaeota archaeon UBA220
GGGTGATCAACTGGATTCATTGCGACGCCGCTGACTGTTGGGTATAGCTTGCCTCTAGCCTTGGCGCGATAATGTGCGGCGCCGGCCTTCATCAGGGGTTTCTCGGTTCGGCCATGGCCAGATAGAACTCCTATTGTAGCTCTACAGTTTGCTGGCAGGTCCTTGACACGACCACTTGGGAGTCTTACTCTGACTCTGTCGTCTATTCGTGCCTCTAGGATTGCGGAGTTGCCGCCGGATCTAGCGAACTTGCCGCCGTCACCTGGTCTCGACTCAATGTTTGAGATTGGAGTTCCCTCGGGAATCTGGGAAAGTTTGGTAACATTGCCAGGTCGAAGAGAAACATTGTCGCCAAATGAAAGGCTCTGGCCAACAGAGATTCCTTCGGGTGCTGCGATATGGCCAATTGTGCCATCGTCGAACTTAACCTTGGCAAGCGGAGCGGTATGTGCGGGACTGTGGACCAAGTCCACGACCTCGCCAATCTTGTCATTGACGCGTGGGATCCTGTTAGAAGCAGGGAAACGGTGACTCGAGACCTTGTTCTTTGGACTCGAACCTCTGCGTTGTGAACGTGTGCGCTTACCCATCTCATGTACCTCCTTAGAAAGCTCCCAGCTTGAGAGCAGCCTCCTCAGCGTCGTATCCATCGGCTAGTCGCACACTAGCGTGCTTGCCGGTGATTGTGAATCTGGTGTTGACCTTAGCAACCTTGACATCGAACATCTGCTCAACTGCATCTCTGATTTCAGTCTTTGTCGCATCCTTATGGACGATGAACTCGATTCTGTTGTTATTTTCACGATAGCCACTGTCCACATCGGCGACTCTTCTAGCTTCGAGCGTCTTCTCGGTAATCCAAGGCATGATGATTACGTCATACGGATCTACCATTGAAATCACTCCAGTGCTCCTATTGCCTGCTTTGTCCAAACAGTCAGACGCCCGGCATCTCCACCGGGTGCTAGATCTTCTGCACAAAGGTCCTTGGTGGCCACAACATCGACACCTGGTACATTTGCCGCAGCCTTGTGTAGGCCTTCCTTAGAGGAAACTACCAGAAGAATGCTCTTCGGAGTACGGTACCTACGACCTCTCATCTTACCCTTGCCGGCTCTGATTCCTCTGCCATTCTTGGCTCTCTCGAGATCAGAACCAAGTCCCAGTCCTTGCATCATTGCTACGAACTTGCGTGTAGAATACTGTAGAGGCAGGGCCTCGACATCGTATCTCTCGTCCGAACCATCTCTTGATTCGACATAATCATCGATGACGATTGGGAATCGAACCGAGTCGTCGAAGCGGTGCCCACGGGCTGCGACCATGTCGCGATCCGCAGTGGCTGCAATGGCCGAGTTACGAGCAACTCGGCGCTGCTTTGAGTTGACTTTCTGAGACCAATCCTTGGCCACTAAGGGGCCGTGGGCTCTCCTTCCTCCACGAGTGTGTGGGTTCTGAGCACCAGTTCTCTGTCCGGTCTTACGCATGATTCGAGAGACTCCTCGTCCCTTGCCCCACCACTCGACAGAGTGTTTCATGCCCGGCTGAGGGGCTCTCTTGCCATTGTGCTCTCGGTGACCGTAGGGTTGTCTGCGGTTTGCACGTGAAGCCAGAACTGCAGAGCGAATGATGTCCTCACGAACTTCTGCGGAGAATACTGCTGGCAGAGTCATTCCCTTGCCATCGTTTGCCTCTACGCTGTAGTTCTCAGCGAGTAGGCCTGCATCGAGTTCGTCTTGCTCGACATGATTGACCAAGTTGTACATCTTCGCCTTCATTCTAATCATGCTCCCTGCTTACTCGAAGTACTGACGTAGGTAATCTCCACATCGCCTCTGGCCGGCCTTGGCCTGATTGCATCACGGAATCTTAGCATCCTCTTGGATGGGCCCGGAAGGCTGCCTTGAATCAGCATGTATGGATTTGAGACCTCTCCGTAGTTGAGAAATCCGCCTGCTGGAGTAATCTCAGAATCTTCAGGTTGAGAGATCCTCAGAATCTTCTTGTTAAGTTCGGTCCTCTGATGATAACCTACTTGTCCTGCTTGGCGGATGGTCTTTCGGACATATCTAGTTCCAAAGTCACCCATGTTTCCACCTTGTCTCCTGCGCTTGCTGTTCTTGTGAGAGAGCAACTTGATTCCCCATCTCTTGATTGAGCCCTGCCAACCCTTGCCCTTGGTCACTCCAACGACATCTACTTCCTGGCCTGCCTCGTAGACATCCTCTAGAGTGATAGTTCCGCCTAGTCTTTCTCCGGCCCATTCGAGTTTTGTCTCGTTATCTCCGCCTACTAGAGCGACCTCCATAATCTCAGGAGTTTTACTAGTGATACTCTTGACTAGAGATGGTTGAGTACAGACAATTAGGCGGACTTCGCACAAGTCTGAATTCTTTAGAGCCTCCATTGCTTCCTCAGTTGATCCGCCGCGCCTAGGAATTCGTCCCCCACGCTTTGCTGGCTTTCGGCCTTCTTCCATGTCACGCTCGCCGCGTGTCTGGTTGGCTAGACGAGGAGTTAGGCCGTCTGGATCTGAGTCGGAATTAGCCCAAGCCTCGCCGGCGGTCTGCATGCCATAGGGAGTCATGGAATATCCACGAACTGCAAGAACGGACATCGGAGGGGCCTCGACTACAGTCACTGCCTTCCGAACTTCTTGTCTTGATGAAGGGGAATTTGGATTGTTATCGCGGACTAGGACATGAGTCATTCCCGCTTTCCATCCAGCGAAGCCCTGAACTCGGATTTCAGAAGCATCAGACTCGGGCCAAGCCCCAATCCTGCCGAACTGGCGGATAGCTCTCTTCCTAGGGCTAAAGCCCATGCTACCACGGCGGGGCTTGCTTCGGTCGGCCATGTTTGTACCTCCAGTTCATCCGCCATAGGGCCGCGAACGGCCTTCAGGCGGGCCCACCGCGCAAAGGAAGCACCGTGACACCGGGCCCTTGCCGCGAATGCGACAGAGACTCATAGGATGCTTTTGCAGAGCCTTATGGTGTCTGGTACCTCACGTAGTGAGCGGCCTTGCGACAAACATACCCTATATGAACGAATCGGGGCAGTTCTGTACTCACCCCTACGGGGTGTCTGAGAGATGTTCAGATACTGCAAGGATTTTGAACCTTGACCTTGAAGTTCCTCATCCATGCAGGCCCGGATATCTCATCCTATGCTCTCCTCGGACATTATTGAGGCTAGAGCGTATCAGTTAGAGGCTGCAGACGAGGCCCTCACTGGCTCGACCATGCTAGTCTTACCAACTGCTGCTGGGAAGACTGTTGTCGCTTGGATGGTCATTGCTGAGAGGCTTCAAAGTACGACTGGTTGGACCCTTGTCATAGCTCCAACTGTTGCCCTAGTTGAGCAGCATCTTAGAGGGTTAGTGCCGGTCCTGCAAGGTATCGAGCCTATATCGGTAACAGGTAAGAATCCAGTCGCAAAAAGAGTTGATCTTTGGGGATCTTCGAGAGTAATCGTCGCAACACCTCAAGTAGTTCGGAATGATATCGTCAGAGGATCTCTTGATTTGACTGACTGCTCGCTACTGGTGGTCGATGAGGCTCATCATGCGACTGGAGAGCACGCCATGGCTCAAGTGGGTGAGATGTATCTCTCACAGGCTTCAAATCCACTCGTATTCGCCACTACCGCTAGCCCTGGTTCGAGGAAAGATTTGGTCAGAGAAGTGTGTTCTAGATTGGACATCGAAAGAATCCATCTCAGGGCAACAGATGATCCAATGCTCGTTGAGCATCTCGCTGGATTGGAATTACAGGAGATAAGAGTGACTGTTCCCGATGAAATTAGAGAATTAGCTGAGCCATTGGTTCTTTGGCAGCGAGGCATAGTAGACAGACAGAGAAGATTGGGAAGGTATGTCATGCCTGGCGCAATAAGTCATGCAGGTTTGTCGAATGCCATGGATAGAGCCCAGACGGCAATCTCTAGAGGTGAATCGAATGCTTATCAGTCAGTATCTCAGATTGCAACGGCTATGCGTTTGCATCATCTAATCAACCATCTCCTCAGTCAAGGATGTGCGGCTTCCAGAGAATTTCTGATGAGGCTTTCTACAGGAGATCGTTCAACTACGAAGTCTACACGAGGTTTCCTAAGAGACCCTAGAATCTCTGGATTGATTAGAAGTCTAGAAGAAATGGACGAAATGCACAGCAAAGTGGGTGCTGTTCGTAGACTTGTACGGGAACGTCTGCGGCGTGACTCTGATTCTAGGGTCATCGTTTTCGCTACATTTAGAGACACAGTTTCTGCGCTTGAGATAGCAATTGCGGACCTCAAAGATGCTCGGCCTGTGAGATTCGTAGGGCAGTCTAGTAGAGGAGGGAGCGAGGGGCTCTCTGCAAAGCAGCAAGTCGAGCGATTGGATGAGTTTAGAGACGGTTCTGCTAATGTTCTAGTGGCGACTTCTGTGGGAGAAGAGGGATTGGATATACCAAGTGCTGACTTGGTAATCTTCTACGAGCCAGTAACTAGCGAGATTAGGACGATTCAACGACGAGGCAGGACCGGTAGACATCGTGAGGGAGAGGTTGTCGTACTTATTGCCGAGGAGACTAGGGATGAGGGAGCTTGGGCTGCTGCTGAGAGGAGAGAGGAGTATATGCGTCGAGCTGTTCACCGGGTCAGGAGAGAGATTGCCCGTGGATCGGTGGCTAATCTCTCAAATCTATCCCAATTCGAAATCAAGTCAGAAGAGAATACAATTTCTGCAATCGACTTTGTCATCGCCGAGCGTGATTTACACCGGATAGAAATCTCAGAAACAGATGATGTCGAAATCAGAGAGTCGGAGTCTAGTGAACTGCCTCCTGATACATTCAGAGCATCCGGTCAAACAGGTCTCGAGCAATTCGTCGATGACTAATCAATCGCCTATTACGGCGACTCTGGTCCGAAGTTGTGCAAGCCTGTCATTGTGATGCCCCAAAGCAAAAGCTAGCATCTCTGTCAAGTGAATCACTGGGATATTTGTGGCAAGACCGGTTGCTTGCGATGCCTTTCCTTGGTATACATCA
>DAON01000022.1:0-5461 GCA_002501885.1 Euryarchaeota archaeon UBA220
GAATTTGCTGGATTCCCTTCAATTTCAGCAATGACATTTTTCCTACCCATTCTGACACAGCGATGACTTGACTTAGAAGCCAGCGAACCTATCCAAAGAGATAGTCGATCAACACGCCCGCCGCCCTGACTCAACCACTCCCAAGTAAACTCAGATCCAGGGAGAGCCATTCTAACATTGGCCTCAACAAGGCCTCGTTGATCCTCTCCTAGTCTGGGAGAGAGATCGAGTAGAACTGCTGGACCGTTCGGTCCAATCTGTAGTTGATCTACCCATCCTTGAAGGACAGATGCGACTGAAGGCTCCATTTCGTTGATATCATGATTCTGTGCATCGGTCGGCCTAGCTGGATCGAGGTGCAGCATCGCAATAGGAGGGTGGGCCCTAGTACCAGCCTCTCTCAGGCTATTCCAGTATTCTGTAATGGCTCCATCTGAGTCAGTACCGTCTCCTATTACGACCCTATCCATCGTCCTCTGCAACTCATCATCCTTTGAGTTGATATGCATATTTGCAGCGCACAGAACAGCGATATTACCATCCTTCTCAATTCCTAGTACCGGGCGCTCCAACTCTCTTCCATAAGCTATGAGTTGAACTCCAGAACCCGCGGCAGCATCTAGGATTACTCCTGTGGGTAAAGAATCATCATCTATCCTCTGGGCGCGTGCTAGGGCAACGAACCAAGGAGTAGAGAGTCGACGCATATCATCAGTCATATGAAACTCGGGCTCTCCGCGACCAGCAGAACGCGCCTCAACACGCTTGTTTGCCTCCTTGGCAATGCCCTCAGAGGGGTTGAGTGCTGTGTGTCCACCACTCTCTGTCACATCACGCCCTCCTACAACTCAGTCAAGTCTCTTTCGTGCCCCTAGGCTATCGGGCCTCGATTGATGGTCAACTCGAAACGTAGCCAAGATTGTTCCAATTCATGACCATCATTGTTTCCGTATGCAATCGGTGGAGGGAGCAATGTAGTGTGTGTAGTACCCGTAGTAATGCCTGGCAAAAGCCCTCGATCACTATCTATATCGAGACCAATTGCTGACCACCCAAAACCATCGATGTAACTCGGATCATCTCCAGCTGTGACAACCAAGTCACCCTCATCTAGTTGCTCACCAGTATCTGCATCCCACACCACATAGTGAACCTCAATCTGATCGTTATCATTGATGTGGAGCTCTCTCTCCTCTGATCCCTTAAACACAGCCACATCGAGATATACCTCAGCATTGACTACGGACAGATGACTAGCCACTACCGTGAAATCGCCTTCAGTCAAGTCCTCAGTGAGCTCAATTTCGCGGAATCCACTTTCATTTGCATCTAGACTGATTACATCGCTAATATCATCCTCAGCCGAGAACACCACTCCCGAACCGACGATTTCTAGAACTAGATCAACTGATTCATTCCCTCTATTGTGTACAACAATGGTGGCTCTGTCGCCATCTCCTTGATGCTCCCAATCGCAGCGTAACTCGCCCGGATAAAGGAACACATCATCCTGCCCAGAGAGATTCTCTGGCCATTGCCAATCACCTTCTCTGGCCATACAGGTATCGAACAATAAATCGACCTCCCATGCGTACCTACCATCAATTTCGGGAGCCTCTGCTGGAGGTCCAAAGGAAGCCTCCAAATCGGCAGTAAAATTCCAAGCAGCGAGACCTACCCAGATACCTGACAGAAGGAGCACAAGAGCAGTGCCTATAGAGAGCATCAGAGTTGCTCTAGGAACTGCCATTTCGTTGATACCTAGGGGTATTGGAGGATGCTCAACCTCGTCGGGAGTATCCGATATCCAAGACCTCGTCATAGTAACTGTGTGAAGACCGTCTGCCATCAAGGTTGGCGTTATTGGTTATCCGATTGTTCAGATTGAACCTCAGTCCTTCAGAAGCGCTTCCTCATTGCGCTGCCCCAACCATGAAACTACACCAAGCTCGACTGCTACTACTATCAGTGCGATTAGCAGCGTAACGGGTTGAGTTATTCCTTGAACGAAGATTAGGGCAACTAGTATAGCCAGAATAAGATCAACTAGACCCCAAATTCTGAGAGTTCTGCGAAGTTGCAGAATACCAACAATCCAGACTATGGTTGAAAGCAGGATTAGCAAGGTTGGCAATACTATTGAAGTTGCAAATCCGAATAAACCAAACATCACAAGCAGCAAGTGCGAGTTCACTGCCAACATCATTGTCCACTTCTCTCCTTTGAGTGGGACAGTCAGTGCGCACAGAGAAAGTAGTAAGAGGCCAGTAATTAATGTGAACAATGGCAGTATTTCGACTGAAACCTCTAACCAAGGGCCGGTAGATAGCAGAGCAATAAGGCCGGCCGGAATTGCCATCCCAACTGCAGTCGGTTGACGATATCTCCAGCCCTGCTCCAAGCAACTTGCTACTGCTAGTATTCCAGCCGGTCCGAAAGATAGCATGACAACAAAGATACTTCGCGCACCTCTACCCGAGGCTCCCTTCCAATCGCCTCGTTCCAGGTCAACTCTCTTCCTATCAACTAGGATGTCCGTCATCACGCAAAGCATCAGGACAGATTCGAGTAGAATCCAAGGCATTCTCCATTGCATTATATCTCCCTCGAACGGGTTGATTGTTAGCGGGAAGGGAAGTGCTTCGACCATCACCGCCCCTAGCATCCTTCCTCCGAGTAGAGGCAGGACAATCCAATCTAGGGCGATGGGAATTCTATCTAGGAGCCTATCTTTGCCAATTAGTGAAATTGCGGACAATGCGAGCAGTAGGGCAATTAGAACAGCCATGTCTAGCAATTGCCTGTTACTGCTACCAGGACCTAAGTGGGAAATGACATGAATCGCCACTAGTCCTACTATCGCTAAGGCGATTGGCATCTCCATACCAAGGATATGTGGCAATTCGAGATCTAGTCGCTTAGTCCTCGCTCTGGCGATGGCAATCAGTGCAGTTAGGAAGATACCAACTGTCACTAATAGCAGAGGATTCGGCCCAGTAAGCAGCCCAATGAGAATCCCCGAACCGAGTACCAAGACTAGTATTGCTAGAACTACTGTCGGTTGATGGCTGACATCAGTAGCGTACAATTCAGCCAAGTCATCGGTTTCTCCCTTGTCCCGACTCTTCTTCCTCTTGGCCTCCATCTCGCCTCTAATCGGGTCGTAGGTAGAAATCCCTCCCTCGCCGACTTTATTCGCCTCAGTTGCCATCTGTATTCTCGCATCTCTCTTGGCTATGCTCTTGAGTTCGGATCGAATCTCTCCTCTGGCAACTAGCCAGATCGAACTCACAGCAAACATCGTGAGAGAAGCGGCTTGCGCCGTTGTATTCTCTTGTGAGTAAGCTAGAGCCGAGGTAATCACTAGCAACCATAGTGCAGCTAGGGCTGGATTGAGCAACTTCTCGATTGTACCTGAGCGAGGCAGATAGATGGCTAGCACACCAGCAGTGACGCCGACTGATACAATCGCCGAATCAAAGTCTGGAAGAAAATCCGTTGAGGCCAATTCCAGTACTGGCTGATGACCAGAGAGGACTAGTAGAATTGGCATACTCATCAGCGTTAGTCCGCCAGTGTAGAGGCTTTCGCGTGAACTACCTCGAACAAACATCAGAATCATTAGACTCAGACACAGTAAGACAGAGAGTGGAACAAACAGACCATTTCTCCATTGCATCGCTACCAATGAGAAAGTCAGAATACCAGCCATTGACATAGGCTCGCCAATCCTCAGACCCGCGACCTCACACACTAGATGTAAAGCGACTAACATTGAGACTAGAATCAACAGCGTAATCGCATTAAATCCACCAAACTGAGACATCAACAGGATTGTCAGCATTGGCAACCATAACCCAATTGACCACAGTTGTAGAGCACCGGAGTCTCGAATTGAGGCAGATACTTCACTCAATCCTAGGAACTTGGATGCGAGATTAACTCCCTCATCGCCCATCCTGACATTGACGACTACCATGAGAATGCAGGCAGTGGTGAGATATGCTCCCAATGGAAATGGCTCGAGATCAATCATACTTCCAGGATCAAGTTTGTCGTTTGCAACTAGTAGAGTCCTAATCGTTTCCTCTGCTAATTCCTCAATTAGAACCCAACTCCAAGGGAGTAGTACAGTGATTCCTGCCAACGATGGTGACTTCCTATTGATCGCCAGTATTGCTGTTCCTATGTGCATAGATGCAAGCAGTCCCAGCAGTAAGGCACCACCGTCTCCACCAGCATCTGAGGCTTCGGTGGGCACCAGTATAACCAGCAGCGAAAGTACGACAATAGATCCAATCCATAGTACTCTGTCAGTTACTCTATCTTGGTCGCGCAATAGGACGAATCCAGTCACAATGGTTGCCAAGATTGTGAATAGTTCGTACGAATCAATCCACGCAACTAGATCCCCTGAATCCTCTCCTAGGATTAGTATAGTCACTAGTGGAACTGATGCTATTCCAAGAGGCATCATCACACGTGTCGAGTCTACGCCTCTGACAACAAGATAGGAACCACCGAAACAAGCTCCTAGAAACGATACCATTCCAAGTGCATATCCGACATCCTCACGACTGGAAGCAACGGCCATTAGAGCCCCTACCATACCCATCGAGACAGAAACTCCCCAGAGTCCTGGCTGACCAAGTCCGACCGCCTTGAATGCCTGAGAGAACCAATTTTCTTCGCGTGCGAAGCGAGCAGCCATGGTAGCGTTGATGGCTGAGACAATCATCAGCAGTATGAACAGTAGTAACGAATCTTCTAGAGCTAAAATACGTAATGAGCCAAGCTCGAACCCGCCGGTAATCGCATGCATACCAATCCATAGATTAGATGCTGCCACACCTAGAGCAGCCAGATTTCCAGACTGTCTATGCAAAGCCAGTCCATGGACTAGAATTGTAGCAACCAGTATCATTCCGGCGACACCAATCTCGCCCACTACTGAACCAACAGTCGATCCAATTGCCAACAGAACAAGAGTAGACTGAGCAGCAATTGCATCGTGATTATGACGATAGGCAACAAATACATTGAGCACCACCAAAGTCAGCAGAAGAACGCCCAATGCTTCGATTTCGATGTAATCCCAGCGATTGAGCTCAATTGCAAGGCCATACAGTACCTTCATTGAGATGATTACCCAAGTGACTCCTAGGAGTTTCATTCTCGGTTTCGGAACCCACATCTCTCCGAGCGCAAATCCAACCGAGGCCAGCATAACGAGAACCACTATGGCCAATAGTGGCGAGAGTGCGAGCCCGGCCTGAATGCCGATGGCGCTGTAGACTAGAATCATCGCAATCATCAGGCCCCAGTTCACACCTCGCTCTCCCTCGACAGCAATCTCGGTCACGATATCGCGTTCAGGGGCGATTGGCACTGTTCCATCTTCCTGAATTGCCCCGGCTTCAGTCCCATCGGGCTTCTTGAATGGATCGAACACTTCTCCAAG
>DAON01000022.1:5871-10430 GCA_002501885.1 Euryarchaeota archaeon UBA220
ATTGAGCGCCGAAACTCCTTCTCGCGGATGATTCTATCATCACGCTCTTCGCCATCCATTGAACCGTTACCGAAGCCGCTCCCGCATAATCACATCCCCGCCGAGAACCCTCTAGAAGCCGGCTTCACCAAGAGATTGCATATTGCCGTTCAGCCGCAACGCTTGAAGACTAAATCTTGGCGTAGGGCGTCATGGAGTCATCCACCATGTCCGGCGACTCCCGCAACTTTGCCACCCCTCTGGCCTCCCATGGCTTGGACCCTCAAGGCTCAGTCCATTGGAATCTAGGTTGGGAATCTCTGCATGAGACTGCCGTGGAGTTGGGAGAGGCAAAACTAACGGCCGATGGTGTTCTTTTGGCGACAACTGGAGAGCGAACAGGTCGCTCACCAAACGATCGATTCATCGTTGACGAGGTCGGTATGGCCGAGGATGTTCTATGGGGAGAGGTAAACAGACCAACCGCTCCAGCGGTTTTCGAGAGACTGCTAGCCAAGACTAGAATTCATCTGAACTCAGCCGAGAATCTGTTCGTTAAGGACGCATTCTGCGGTGCCGACTCAGATTACAGAATGCCTGTACGATTGGTCACGGAGAAGGCTTGGCATGCAGCATTCATGCACAATATGTTCGTTCGCGCGACCAACGAAGAACTGGTTAATCATGTACCTGAGTATACCATCCTACATGCTCCAGATTTACAGTCAAGCATGAGTGATGGCGTCAATTCAGATGTTTTCGTAATCATCGCTTTGGACAGGAAGCTAGTAATCATTGGAGGTACTCACTACGCGGGCGAAATCAAGAAGGCGATTTTCACTATCATGAATCACATTCTACCATCGAAGGGCCTACTGCCGATGCACTGCTCTGCAAATACGGATGGAGATAATACAGCCCTGTTCTTTGGGCTTTCAGGAACCGGCAAGACGACCCTTTCAGCCGATCCTGGAAGAGCACTAGTCGGAGATGACGAGCACGGCTGGTCAGATAACGGCGTATTCAATTTCGAGGGCGGATGCTATGCTAAATTGATTAGACTCTCAGAGGAAGACGAGCCGGCGATTTATGCCACAACAAAGATGCCCGGCTCGATTCTTGAAAATGTGGTTCTAAATGCAGACGGAACTCCTGACTTCGACAATGGCTCTCTGACCCAAAATACTCGAGGCTCATATCCAATTGAGTATATTGAGAACCGAACTCCCGACTCGATGGCGGGAAATCCGAAGAATGTCGTTTTCCTGACTTGTGATGCCTTCGGTGTACTACCTCCACTGTCAAAGCTGAGTCCTGAGCAGGCAGCATATCACTTCATGTCTGGTTATACTGCTAAAGTGGCGGGTACAGAGATTGGAGTTACCGAGCCACAGGCGACCTTCTCTACCTGCTTTGGAGCACCATTCATGCCTCGCCACCCAAGCGTCTATGCGGACCTACTCTCGAAGAAGATCCGTGAGAATGACGCCAAGTGCTGGCTCATCAACACTGGCTGGGTTGCCGGAGGTGCTGATGCTAGCAGCCGAATCAAGATTCGCTGGACACGGGCCCTACTCAATGCGGCACTCGATGGAGATCTTGATGATGTTCTGTTCGTGGAAGATCCAAGATTTGGATTCCAAGTACCAACCACTTGCCAAGGAGTTCCGGACAATATCCTCCAGCCCAGAGAGACATGGCACGATAAGGAGAGATATGACAATGTGGCAAACTTGCTAGCTCAGATGTTCATAGAGAACTTTGAGCAGTATGCAGAAGGTTGCAGTGAGCAAGTTCTTGCATCATCGCCCAAGGTTCTAGTCTGAATCAATGGGTACAGAAGTGGATGCACATGTCATGTAGCATATTTCATAAAGTGGGTACCTTACATCATTTCCGTGAAGCCCATAGCTGAAATAGAGGAAAAATTGGCAAGTAAGGCTGAGCCTATACTGGGCTTAAAGCCATCTTCCAAAATCAAAAGAGGGCCTATTGGAATACTAATCAGCATAATTTGCATAGCAATTGTGTATAGAGAATTGAGCCGTGCTGGCGTAATATAGAGTACTCTATGATTCGTACTCGTTTCTTTCACTAGGGTCCTCACTGAAGTACTGAACAAACTCATACTCATTACCATCGTGATCGAAGAAGTAGTAACGATGCCTGTGAGGATGGTCCAGGTAGGTCGCTCCCCGCTTATAGCCCGCCTCGACCATGCGTCCGGCCAATGCCGCTGCATCTGTGACGACGAACCCAATATGATTCATGCCGGGATGAACATATGGTGTGTGCGGTCCCTTTTCTGTCGCCCCCCGATCTTCAATACAGAGATAGGAGTCTTCTGTACCGACATGTACCCAGCGCTGCGCTTTTTCGCCTCCGCCTTCTCCACGAATACTGAATTCTGGCATTGCCGTCAAAAGAAAACGGACGCTTTCATCTACATCTGTGGATGTCATGTTTAGGTGCTCTAGGAATGGCTTCATGGAATCGTGAGAGTCAATCCGACTTATGTTGCCATCGGTAACAATAGTACCTTCTTGCAAACAACCGTATATATGCGCAAGCAAATTTGTCAGGGTATGGATTCAGAAGCCATCGATGCCCTTTGGACTACTCTAGAGTTGCAACTCGAGACTTGGAAGACCGAGTCAGAGACTGAGAGATTATAGTCGCTGTCGAGCATGTCTCTGAGCATCAACAGCACAGATGGCTGCCATATGAACAACTTCGCGCACACTGTCGCCTCGCTGTAGTACATGGGCTGGTTTTGACAGACCCTCAAGAATTGGACCAGTCATTTCCGCACCTGCTATTCTCTGTAGCAACTTGTATGCGATGTTCGCAGAAGCGAGATTTGGACAGATTAGCACATTTGCAGCACCCTCGAAGGACATGAACGGATATTCTTCCTGGATATCAGGAACCAGAGCTGTATCTGCCTGCATAGGGCCGTCGATAATCAAGTCAGGATCTAACTCTCTTGCAATCGTTATCGCCTCCTCAATTCTGTCAGTTCTCAACTCAGGTGAAGTTCCAAAGTTCGAGAAAGATAGCATTGCAACCTTCGGCTTAACTCCAAATCTCCTTGCAACCTTTGCAGTCTGAACTGCAATCTCTGCTAGTGTTCGAGAATCAGGATAGATGTTGATGGTTGCATCACCTATGAACATCAGTTGACCGTTCACCGTCATCATATACATCCCGACAATTCTGTGTGAATCCGGATCTGGTCCGATAGTGTGTAGACACGGCTTGACGATGTCGGGATAGTGGTGTGAAACTCCCCCAAGATATCCATCTGCATCTCCCATCTTGACCATCATTGGTGCGAAGTATGTGGCAGACTTCAGTAGACGGACAGCATCCTCGCGAGTAAGTCCCTTACGACCTCTTAGATTATGCAACTCGTCAGCATAAGTCGTCCTCCTGCGCGGGTCGTATCTGACATCAATTGTCTCACACTCAAAGTCAAGCCCCATTTCTTCCTTCACTGCCTCAATTCGTTCCAACTGACCTAACAGAATAGGCTCGCAAATTCCCTCTGCTATGCACTGCGATGCGGCCTTGATAATGGTGGGATCTTCTCCCTCCGAGAATACGATTTTCTTCCTATCCTTGCGGGCGATATTGATGACACGCCTCATGATTGATCGTGTCAGACCCAATCTCGACTCTAACTCCTCTCTGTATCTCTCTACATCGAACTCATCTGCAGGGATTCTTGCCACTCCTTCATTGACTGCAGCCTCAGCTACTGCGCTAGCCTCCCAAATGAGAACTCTAGCATCGAATGGCTTTGGAATCAGGTACTCGGGCCCGAACTGCAACTGCTCGCCACCATAAGCCGCGGCAACATCGTCAGGAACTGGCTCCTTTGCGAGTTGCGCTATGGCATGGGTAGCGGCCATCTTCATGCCCTCAGTGATTTCCTTAGATCTCACATCTAGAGCCCCCCGGAAAATGTAGGGGAACCCAAGAACATTGTTAATCTGGTTAGGATAGTCCGAGCGACCGGTCGCTACTATCGCATCCTCGCGTACAGAATAGACATCTTCTGGAGAAATTTCGGGGTCCGGATTTGCTAATGCGAAAATCAGCGGCCTGTCAGCCATCTTCGAAACCATATCACTGCTTACGATACCACCTTTTGATAGACCTAGGAAGACATCTGCATCGTGCATTGCTACAGCTAGATCACCATCAGGGATTTCGAGAGCGAATTGAGCCTTGTACTGGTTGAGTTCACCAGCTTCATCACGTGACTTTGTGATAATTCCAGTAGAGTCTACTAGAATGATATTGCTAGGCTTTACTCCGAGCCTGATGTAATGGTGGGCGCATGAGATTGCAGAAGCACCCGCTCCAGATACTACGACCTTGATTGAGCCAATATCCTTCTCGACCACTTCTAGACCATTGAGAAGAGCCGCACCAGAGATAATCGCGGTACCGTGCTGATCGTCGTGCATTACTGGGATATCGAGTTCAGCGACCAATCTCTTTTCGATTTCAAAACATTCTGGAGCTTTGATATCCTCTAGATTGATTCCTCCGAAGGTAGGGGCAATTGCCTT
>DAON01000022.1:10815-12513 GCA_002501885.1 Euryarchaeota archaeon UBA220
ACATCAATATCTGCAAACGCCTTGAACAGTAGGCCCTTTCCTTCCATCACCGGCTTACCTGCCAATGCTCCAATGTCGCCCAATCCCAGAACTGCAGTTCCATTACTCACTACAGCGACGAGATTGCCCTTTGAGGTATACTTGTAGGCACTATCTGGGTCACTCTCGATTTCCTTGCAAGGGTATGCTACACCGGGCGAATAAGCTAGTGACAACTCTCGTTGAGTTCCGTGTGGTTTAGTGGGTACTACAGTGATCTTCCCAGCTGGTTTCGATGCGTGGTACTCCAACGCGTCCTCGCGCAGACCATCGTCCTCCATCGGCTCCCCTCCGGGGACAGCCGGCATACCCCTCTGCTATGATGCTATCCTAATGAGGAAATACGCATTATCGGCCTAGTATGGCGTGGTATTCTGTTTTCGACTTTCAAAAGGCCCTATACCAAATTCCGCCTACGGCGGATGAGCATTGTTCAATCACAGACCCACTCCTTTCTTAATCTCCACAATGACGCGACAATTTGTGTCAACGGTTAGTTTCCGCGACCTACGGTCGCAACAACGTCAGGCTATACTCCTAGCCGCGCTTATGGTAGCCTTGCCATGGGCCATGGCACCTCCTGCTGATTTGGACACAGAATTCGAGTCTAGTACAACTCCTAGAGCTTGGGGGGCTGGTGGTAGTAATGACACAGGTTGGATTACCTTAGATGCAACTGGAGCTGACCCTGCTAATGGTACATTTGCCTATGCAGACTTATTCCTTGACTTCGCTCCTGGGGCCCAACTATCGAATTTGACTTTCGAGCTTGCAGTTGATGGCAGCGACGGCTACTGGGCAACCGAGCCGCAAATTACTCTGATGGACACTCAGACTCCTATTCTGGATTGGAGAGACTACGGTGACCTCGGACGACAGGATATGTTCACAGACAGTCCGCCTGAGGTTGAGGATGGAGTTCTCGACACTTGGCTCCAACCCAATTCTGTTAGTGACGCATCATGGCTACTCCCCAGTGGGATTACCATTGATGATCTAGTAATCGAGGCATTGAGGCCAGCCGACCCGAGAGTTTCATTTTCAACAACCAGCGTCCTGATTCAAGATAGCGTCGCCAACCCATTGGATGGCAGATTGTATATCCTACTGGATAATGACCTGCTTCACTTGGACGACCAAGCCAGCAAGAAAATCATCGACATCGAGCTGGGCATCAATGGCAGTAGCCTTGCCATCGACGATACGCAAAATCGACTACTAATCGGAACACACGACGGCAGAATACTATCTCGAAGCCTAGTCGACTCATCCGAGCAGGCAGACTTACTCAACTGGAATGAAGACACGCCGGTTGATGCCATAACTGTAGATAATCAGGGCATCATTTGGTTTGTTTCGGATTGTGAACTGCATTACATCGCACCCGGGCAGAGTACATTATCGACTACCAACTTCTGCTCATCAGACCTGCCTGAGAGTCCTATAGACATCGCAGTGATATCAGATACGGTTTACATTGCTACATCTGAGAGCGGTGTTCGAGTAATCGAATACAGCACTTCCACTGACTCCTCTGGAATCTCAGTTACCATCGGAAGCAATACTCAGTGGAGTACGGGAAATTCGCTGACTTCGAACACCATTTCTCAGTTACAGGTAGTTGACTCGCTACTATTGATTTCTACAATAGGAGGAGGA
>DAON01000039.1 GCA_002501885.1 Euryarchaeota archaeon UBA220
GAATCAATATCTGCATCAACAGTAGTCACGTGCTTGAACTTGTACATCTAATCACCTAAGTTGAATTGGTGTATCTTCCGCCCATCTCTCGAGGTACGATTCTAGAGCGAGCTTCTTCCTTGTATTCTTTGAAGACATGTATCTGACCTTACCGAAAATCGGCCTCTCAGGGCCCCATGCTCTGTCATGCCTTCCTAAGACCCAGAATATGCCTGTGTAAGAGTTTGGATCTCTTCCATCTAGAGCCCATCGATCATTGATTTCAATCATCCACTCGGCTGCGATTTCAGGATTAGGGGCCCACTCTAGTATGCGCTTCCCCCACACCATTCTGAGGTAGTTGTGAATGTGTCCAGAACTCAGCAACTCTCGCTGAGCTGCATTCCATACCTCGTCATCAGTTCGAGCGTTCTCAAGATCGTCAAAGGAGTACTGTATTCTATCATCTTGAGCGTGATCACGCAATGATTTCTGAGCCCACTCGGGGATTGAGTAAATACTCATATGATCCTCTCTAAAATTGGCAAAGTTGTAACCCAACTCCCTCCATGTGATGATTTGGTCCAAGAAGGATTCCTGAGCCTCAGATAATCCCCACCAACCATTTCTTGAGCCCTTACCTGTATCCTCAACAGAAATCATACCTGGGTTCCAATTAGATCTCTTGAGAACATTCAGAACAACTTCGATTGTAGATAGATGTCCGAAGTGGAACCAAGGAGATAATCCACTTGAAGCAGAATCATCAACATCATTCCTGCCAACATCATACCTGTCTAAACCATCCTCGATAAATTTCTCAAGTTTGATTAGAGCAGCATATCTACCTCCTTTTTTTGACTTGACTGGGGTAACATCGTGGTCAATCGCTAGAGGATAACAGGCCTCAGCACCAATCTCTCCTCCCTGTGCAACTCTCCAAATCCACTCATATGGCGTCATGTCGATCCCACTCGACTCAAACACACTCTCAACCACCCTGTCGTCTACACGCAAATCCCTACTCACTGAAGTCATGCTGTCGTATACTGGCAAAGTTGCCAAAGACTCCACTAGATTCCTCTGCATATGCTTCCTGAATGAGTATGCAGTCAAATGAGCATCATCCGCCATATCCATTGGCAGTACTCCATTGGAGTCTACAGCCTCAAGGCTGACATAGCAAATCTCTGAGGCTCTGTTCATAATCTCTCGAGGCAGGTAAGTGGGGTAGTTGTCAATCACCACAGCACACGACTTGCGCGACAACCTCCTTAGCAGACCATTCCCAGTCTCCTTGTGAGTCTCCACCCAGGGAACATACGACAATTTCTTCTCATTGAAAATCGCCTGATTGTCTAGAACGCCTTGAGCGAAGAATGTCAGAATCCGATCACTCGTCCACCGGTGTCTGATGGAAACAGCCTCAACTACTAGCAATGGTTTTTCCATTTCAACTGCAATCTGTATGCCACGCTCCAATGCGGCATTGTGATGGAATCTCCTACACGATGTCATCCAATACAGGACAAACTCTCCATCCGGGTTTCTAGGCAATTGATTCAGTTCCTTGACCCTGTGCCGAAGGGCAGGAAAATCAACTTGGCTAGAGCCCGACATGATTCCAGCATTCCCTCGTAGCATATAACCGGCTGTTTACTTCCTAACCGGAAATTAAACACTCATTCATAACTAGTTGAACAAACCGAAACCCATGACCATCCAAATTGGAAACAAGAACGAACCAGAAATTTTGTCGGACTCTTTCCTACCAACAGAACATGGCAATTTCAGGATACGCGTAACCGTCGATGAGGACGGAAAGGAACATGCTCTGCTATACACTGGAGATTTGAACAACGGCAATCCTCCTCTAGTTCGTATTCATTCTGAATGTCTGACTGGGGATGCCTTCGGTTCAATGAAGTGTGATTGCGGTCCCCAACTCCAGGCAGCTATGAAGGAAATCCAAGAAGAGGGCTCAGGAGCGATCGCGTATCTACGCCAAGAAGGTAGAGGAATAGGATTACAGCACAAGATCCAGGCTTACGCTCTACAGGATATCGGATACGATACGCTTGATGCCAATCTCGCATTGGGTCTACCTGCTGATGCACGCGAATACTCGATAGCAGCAGAGATGCTGAAGGATGTGGGAGTAGAATCAGTAAGATTACTCACTAACAACCCCCTCAAGGTAAGAGGGCTAGTCGATAACGGCGTAGAAGTTGTTAGAAGAAAACCACATATCACCGGAGTCTCAGCAGCAAATCAAGAATATCTAAAGACAAAATCTGAGAGAATGGGTCACATACTCGATATAGATTGAGTTAAACACGAATCCGGGGGGGAAGCAACATGGCAAGTATGGTAGGAAGCAAGGCCCCCGATTTCACTCTCAAGACCAGTGAGGGAGAAGAGTTCTCGCTGAGCGATCTCGACGGTCAATGGAAAGTTCTGTTTTTCTATGCTAAGGATGGCTCTCCAACATGCAAGAGAGGATGCCTCTCGTTCAAGGATCAGTACGATTTATTCCGCTCCCTCGAACCACCGGTTGAGATAATCGGCATTAGCCAGAACAGTGTCTCCGAGCATAGAGAATTCAAGGAGGAACTTCAACTCCCTTTCACACTTCTATCCGATCCTGACAGAACGGTCGCTGAGAGTTTCAAGGTGCCAGTTCATCTTGGTGCTTTCCCCGCGAAATCATCCTTCGTAATTGGTCCCGACAATACAATTCACCATGTCTATGACTGGCTCTTCAGGCCTAGACAGCATGTTGCAAACATACTATCTGCTCTGAGCAGTGTGACAAACTGAGGTGAAAATTTGGGCTGGAACAGAATTCTTTCTGATGCTGGACTTTCAGATAAGGAAGCAAACGCTGTCATCGCTCTTTCAAATCGACCTAATATCAAGGCTAGCGAGTTAGCCAAGGATCTTGGCACTACTCGTCTAGATGCATACAATTCTCTAGAGAGGTTGCAGCGTATCGGACTCGTCACTTCTACTGCAGACAGGCCGATGCGATTCTCAAGCCCCCCAATCGGCGAGGTGGTCAAGATGCTAATTGATATCAGACGCGAACAACTCTCCCGAATCGAGGAGAATTACAAGGGCCTAAACACCGATTTGAGTGCCTCTGAGACTATTGATGAGAATACGCCGGAAGATGCAAAATTTGCAGTTCTGAAGGAACGAATCCATATTCTCAAGAGAATAGAAAAGATGGCCGAAGAAGCAGAAGAGTCATTGATGCTAGTTCTTGGCAGATTCGGCATATTGCACCTTTGTAGGAGCCCTTCACTAGAAGCGATAAACACGGCGGCTGCAAAGGGAATCTCAATCAGAGTTCTAGCTCAGTTAGACAGGCGCACCATCAGATTCTATGAGCAGTTGGAAGACCTGATTGAAGTCAGACACTCGGACGATATCGAATCTCAAGGCGTCGTGATGGATGTAAGCGAGACAATTCAGTATCTAAACGCAGAAGAGAATCCAGTGGGCAGAGGCAGGACAGACGCCGCGTTAGTTGTAGAATCTACCACTTTCGCCGATTCGCAGTTGAATCTCATGGAGGCTATTTGGGATGATGCCATTCCCTTCGAAACAGCCTCTAAGAGATTCACTGAACAGAAAATCGTAGAGCCGCTAAAACTCACTCTAGACAGCATGTCATTCTTAGATAGAATGAGAGATGTACTCCAAATTAAAGACGAACTACCAGATACAGATACTCCATTCGATCCAAGCGCTTTCATGGCCTCAGGACTTGAGGTAAATGAGGCTAGAAGGAACCTTGAATCAGGCGGGATCAGCAGCCTTTCTTCTTTCGGAATTGACATCTCATCGCTTCTTCGCCAAGTAGGAAATAGGATTGGTGAGGAACTTGCTTTCAGTCTCAGAAATATAGAGGGAAACATAGAGTTCCTAAACGAGATGATGGATTGGTGGGAGTATGCAGGACTCGGTAATCTGAGCTACGATATCGAACCAGAATTCCATATCAAGGTCATTCTGGGAAGTCCAGTTTCCGAAGATAATGGCCTCCCACTATGGGCCCTTGATGACGGGATAATTGAGGGCGCTCTACTAGCCAGATACTCTCCAGGAGGAGAGGTAATGGTTCAAAGAGAAGAGAACCAAGACGATGAGGAATTTTGCAGATATAATCTGATAATGAGTTCCAAACCTGAAGATATTTGACCCTATCTCGATTAAACACTCATTAATAACCCGCTTTTGCTATTGGTTAGTATGCCTGACGGTAGTGAGTTTGATGCAATCATCATTGGCGCCGGTCCAGGTGGACTGACTTGTTCGATGCTTCTTGCGAAGGCCGGAGTCAAGGTATTGATTCTCGAGAAGTCAGATGTCGTGGGTGGCCGAACCAGACTATTCAGTAAAGATGGATTTACCTTCGATAGAGGCCCTACATTTTTCCATTATCCCGAAATTTCGGAGGAAATCTTCTCTGCTCTAGGCATGGATGTACACGAGGAACTTAACCTAATCAGACTGGACCCAAATTACAGACTAATCTTTGGCCAAGGTGGACAAATCGATGCAACAACCGACATTGAAAACATGGCGTCTCAGATTGAGGAGTTGTCAGGACCCCAAGATGCCGAAGGATTCAGAAAATACATGGACGACAATCGTAGGAAGTTAAGACTCTCCAAGAAATGTCTCAATACTCCTTGGAAGGGGGCCTCAGATCTAATCAGTCGCAGAGCTCTCCGTGTCTCAAGAGTACTGCGTCCTTGGAGAAGCGTATCCTCTGACCTTTCTAAATTGTTCAAGGATGACAGATTGCAAGTGGCGACATCATTCCAAACTAAGTATCTTGGAATGAGTCCGTTTCAGGCTCCAAGTCTGTTCACATTCCTGTCATATTTAGAGTACGAGTACGGAGTCTTCCATCCGAGAGGAGGAATAGGCTCAATCACTCCAAAGATGGCCTCCATCGCTGAGAATCTAGGAGTAGAAATCAGACTGTCCGAACCGGTTGAAGAGGTACTTTTCGATGGCAAGAAAGCTGTGGGAGTCAGAACTGAACAAGGCGTTTATTCGTCAGATAAAATTGTCATGAACGCAGATTTCGCTACTGGAATGACTGGATTGGTTCCTGACAAATTGAGGAAGAGATGGTCAGACAAGAAAATCGAAAACAAAGAGTATTCTTGCTCGACATTCATGCTCTATCTGGGAGTAAATCGAACCTATGATACTCCTCATCACCAAATCTACGCGTCAGCAGATTATGAGGGCAATCTCAAGGATATCAGTGAAAATAGAATAACATGGGACGACCCTTCACTGTATGTTCAGAATGCCTGTGTTACTGACCCCTCCTTAGCTCCAGAAGGATGCTCTACACTGTATGTACTAGTCCCCGTCACCAATGTTCATGATTCAGTCAAGTGGGATACACATAAGCAGAAGTTCAGAGATGTCATTGTATCTCAGATGGAAAAAATGGGTTTTGAGGGACTCTCTAACCATATCGTCTCAGAGACCATCATTACTCCAGATGACTGGTCCTCAAATGACATTTACAGAGGAGCAGTATTCAATCTCGCGCACAGCCTAGAACAAATGCTCTGGAGGCGCCCTCAGAACCATTTCGAAGAGACGGAAGGCCTGTATCTAGTAGGAGGGGGAACTCACCCAGGAAGCGGCCTTCCAACCATATTTGAGAGTGGTAGGATAACCAGTAAATTGGTCTGTGCACATCTCGGAGTAGATCCGGATTGGAACGGTATGGACCCTTGGTTCGAAGAATATCGGCGACCAAAGTTAAAGCCCACATGACCGACGAATCACCATGTCTCGCGATGTTCTCACCGATTTGGAGCGCGGACACGAGGACTGCGTCCTCAAATTCGCCGACGGAGCCCAGTTCAGGTTAGCCTACCTATCGATACGCTGCAGATGCCAATGCGCCAAGTGCAAACCTAGGCAGGAGAACGAGCAGAGACTACTCGAGTTTGAGGAAGAGGTCGCACGTCTGAGAGTAGAGAAACCGCGTGCAGAGCCAGTAGGCCGCTATGGGGTTAGATTCGACTGGCCTACGGGATGCTCAAGCGGTATTCATTCATTCACTCATCTGAGGGATGTAGCAGAAGAACTCGGACATCCAATTTGAGGCTGCAAATATGACCCGAAGAAGTCAAAGGTAAGCCTCTTTTCGCCAAATCGTCGGAAGCATAGGTTCCCCCTGTGTATTCGATGGTGATCCAATGACATGGGATGAACCGGAGGAGAAAGAACCCGAAATGGGTGAAGAGGATGAGTGGCAACTATTCGCCTCAGCCGGATACGCATCAGCCGAAGCCGTAGTTGACTCCGGGTCCGAGCCATCGGAATCTGAGGAAGAGGAAGTCTGGTTCGATGGCGACGACATCGAAGCTAATGGGGTATCGCTGGATTGGGATGCGCCCCCGTGCCCCACTCCTCTAGGAATTGCTCACATAATCAAACTTGGAGTCTGTGACCATTGCCTACACAGGATAGGAGGGCGTAGAACGAAGAACTCGGGCTCCGAGGGAGGGAAGGAAATCAGAGAAGACGCACACGCCAGAGACCCTGATATCGCCAAATTCGGCGCCCCCGAACTTTGTCCCCTATGTGAGGATCTATTCGACGATGTTGGAAACATTGTCAGCAGGGTGGCCGAATCGGTATCAGGAGTTCAACACTCCACCATGCAATTCGGAATCCACCTTCCGAAGGACCTAATCCAGGAAGAGGACAGAATCAGGAGCAGACACGGAGCACCCGGATCTAGGCCTCTTAAGGCGGCATTCGTAGATGCCATTCAAGCCGATTTGTCAAATCTTCTGAGCAATGTCAGTTTCGTCAAGGAGAATCCCGATCTAATGATTCGAGTCGATGGATTGACTCTCAGAGTAGACATCGACATACGCCCAGTATTTCTCTATGGCAGATATAGGAAACTCAGTAGAGAAATTCCACAGACAAGATGGCCATGTAGAGCCTGTAGGGGGAGAGATGAGGGCTGCGAGTCATGTCAAGGTACTGGGCTGCAATACCCTGATTCTGTACAGGATTTGATTGGCGAACCAATCCGCGAGGCCTTGAATGCAGAGAACACATCATTCCACGGAATGGGGCGTGAGGACATCGATGTCAGATGTCTAGGCGCTGGCAGACCATTCGTACTCGAAATCAAGAACCCACTAGTCAGAGAATACAATCTCGAAGAACTGGTTTCGATGGTAAACAGTAATGCTTCTGAAAAGGTCGAAATTGATTCTCTTGAATGGACTCATAAGAAGAGAGTCGCGATGGTAAAGCAGCATAGATCTGAGAAGACTTACACAATCCGCTTCAAGACAAGCGTGACTCAAGATGAGGACGAAGCAATTGCAGCCATCGAGAGTCTGTCAGGAACGACTCTTGAGCAGGAGACTCCGAAGAGAGTCTCTCATCGTAGGGCAGCAAAGACCCGTAAGCGAAAAGTGGTATCAGTCGACAAGGCAATCGTCGATGGTGACGAAATTGAAATCACTCTAAGATGTGAAGCTGGAACTTACATCAAAGAACTCGTACACTCCGATGAGGGAAGGACAGTACCCTCAGTGAGTGGAGTTCTAGACTGTGAATGTGAGGTACTGTGGCTCGATGTGGAGGAAATCCACTACTAAGGTGTCCGAGTGTTCATCCGAGGCCTTAAGAAGAATCGGCAGGTCGAACGCTCCCGCGACCTACGGTCGGATGGTGATATAATGGCAAAGAGAGCACACGGTCCTCGTCAGGGTACACGCAGTATTCTGAAGAAGAGCAAGGCTGATCGAAGCAGGGTTTTCATCAACCGAGTAATGCACCCATATTCCGAGGGAGACAGGGTTGCAATAGTGCTTGATGGAGCTCAGCAGAAGGGCATGCCTCATCGCCGATTCCAAGGCAAGACTGGAATCATTACTGGCAGTCAGGGAAGGGCATACATAGTCTCGGTTTCAGATGGTAATGCAAACAAGACCGTCGTAGCAAGACCGGAACACCTCAGGCCTATGGAGTGAGAATCATGTCAGAGAAGGAGTACACAGACTTCGCTACAGTGAGAGACCTACTGGTCAAGACAAACGAGCGCCGAGGAGAACTTTCGTACGAGCAGACCATGGCTCTACAACACGCTGAGTGGGCTGCTAGTGAGAACCGTGGTGGAACCAAGACCGACTCCAAGGTTTTTGCAGCACTTAGAGACGAGTTGGCTCAAAATGAGAAACTCGCAGGACATCCAGAGATTTGTGCCAAGTTGGCAGAACTCTGCCCAACAGATGTTCCAGATGTGAGAGTGGTAATTGCCAGTAAGCGAATTGCCATGGACACACCAGAGATTGAGGAAATAATCACCCTCATCCGCCAACATGTCCTTTGAAGGGCAAAATATCTGATTTTATCTAACGATTTCATTCAAGTGGGGAAACCGCTCTCGAGGTTTGAGGAATATGCAGTTTGGCGGACCAAACGAGCCCGACGAGGAGCCGATTCCTCCGTTTCAGTCAGAGACTCACATCAGAATTCTAGACATGCAGGACAGACGCCCAATTGGTCATGAAATGACAGGACTTACTCGCCCCGGATTGTTCCTGATTAGGGCCAGAGTGAACGATGCTGATGGCATCGAGATTGGATCTACCATCGAGAAGGATTCTGCCGGTATCGGCGCCCTTAGCGAACTTAGATTGAAGGACATCACCGAGAATGCTAACTCTGAACTTTTGGATGCAATATCTGAGGCAATTTCCGAAGATTCGCACATACACATTCAGTTCTACAATAGTGCCGGCCCGATGACCCGCAAATTCCACTCATTCCAGTTACTACCAGGAATAGGAAACGCGAAAGCAATTCAGATGGTAGGTCTCAGAGGTTCTGGGTGGCACGAATTCTCCACTATCGACGAAGCCTGTACTATTGACTCGATTAGACTCCTAGCTGAACGATATCTCAAGGAGATGGAGGATGAAGCACAGACTCCTCGGCTGCTCGACCTTTTAGTCCGCGCCGATCTCTAATCGGGGTAATCGGATGGACGACTTAGACATCAGATTACTAGTGGACCTACTTAGAGATAGAATCACCCCAGACAAGGGTTTAGGCCAGCACTTTCTGATTGATGAATCGGTTGTTGATAGGTCAATTGAACTTGCAAATTCCTCACTTCCACTTAGTGATTCGAAAATAATTGAGATTGGTCCGGGGGCTGGTTCTCTCACACTCGGTCTTCTCAGAGCGGGCGCTACTGTATCGGCCTTTGAGGTCGATGAGGAGGCAATATCTCATCTTGCTAGGGTGTTCAATGGAGCAAATGGCAGACTAGAAGTGTTCAATCAGGATGCTCTACAAGCCGATTGGCCAGAGAATGCAACCCATGTGGTCGCCAACATCCCCTATCAGATTTCCAGCCCCCTTCTAGGCCGGATACAGAAGCATCACTCTCAGTATCCATTTACTTCTGTAGTACTACTCGTGCAGGATGAGTTTGCTGATAGGATGATGAATAATAGAAATGATACAGCCTCAGGCCCACTCTCACTCTCACTTTGGTTAGATTTTGATGTCGAACTAGATGTCAAAGTACCTCCACATTGCTTCAGTCCATCTCCTAGAGTAAGCTCAAGGCTTGTTAGACTAACTCCAAATGGAAGAGAACTCGATATTGATCGCAGGCTGTTCCGTACAATAACAAGTCACTGCTTTGCAAACAAGCGCCGCAAGATGAGAACTTTACTTTCCCAAACACCACGACGACTATCCCGAAACAAGGGCTGGCACAAAGGACGTTGGAAAGATGCAATTGGCGCAATAATCGAATTTTCTCCAGACGAAATGTCTCAGGACTGGCTGAATCTCAGACCAGAGAATCTGAAGATCTCAGATTGGGTTATTTTGTCGAAGTCAATTTCATCATTTCCAGTCGAATAGTGAGGGTTTTGACATCGCCTTGATAGAGGGCCCCCGGCTCCGCTGGATAGGGCAGCAGGGCGCGAAGAGACCCTAGCTCAGGACTTAGTATGGCAAAGAAGGACACCTATCTAGCGCTTCTGAGAAGAGGTATCGATGAGAATACAGCGCATCTTCTTTCAGACAGCGGTGTAAAGGTTGGCGATATCAAGAAACTCGACATAGAGACACTCTCCAATAACTATGGCCTGAAGAAGGAAGTCGCAGAATCTGTCCTAGATGCAGTCAAATCAGGACCGAGAGACTCAGGTAAGCAGAGATTCCTAGCCGATGTCCTAGCTGATAGGACGAAGAAGAAAGTCGACACCATTGAGGAGAGGAGATTCAAGCGTGAACAGAAGGACCTTCACGCAGAACTGCTCGAGAAGAAGGAGCAACTCAGAATCGCTCGTGTTGAGCAATTCAGAAACAAGAAGTTGGTGATGAACAGACTTGGTAAGACCATCGAACTCATTGTCAAACTTGAGAATACATTTGATGATGAGTCCAAGGATGAGCAACGCTCCAAGTTGCGCGACCAGTTAGAGACTCGGGGACTTGAGGCCGCAAGGGATCATGAGATGCTAGAATTAGTAGGAACGCCACAAGATATTGTTGATTTCCGCAGGAAGATTGCACCCAAGATATGTATGCACGCATGCCCATCATGTGGAGAAGAAATCGATCCCATTCAGAGTAATGTGATGGACGATATGTCCGACTTTTCTCTAATCTGCTGGGAGTGCGAGGAAGAATTCAAGGCGCCGATGGCGCAGTTGGTAGAGGACAGATTAAACAACGGCTCTAGAATCAAGATTGACCCCAAGAAGAAACCACGCCTCACTGTCAAGAGACCTCCGAGAAAGAAGACAGACTCTACTTCCATTACGGAACAGATGATCAAGGATTTAGAATCAGCTGGCGCTAGCGCCGAGGAACTAGAGGCTGCAGCCGAGTCAAGCAAACTCTCAGGTGTGTTGATGAGTATAGATGACTGGATTGACCAGACCATCGCAGCCAAGGGATACATCCAGGCACAAGAGCACCGTGAGGAATTTATCATCGCAACAGGAGCAGGTGCTACTAAGTTCAACAAGTGGATGAAGAAGGCTGGATTAGTCTTCAATAAGCAGACCGGAAGATGGACTCGCTGGGAAGATCGCTGAGGCGGTTTGATGAGTGAAGAAAAACCGGTCATCCGGTTCTTCAAAGGCTCTAAGCCAATCGGAATAGCTGCTGTTGTACCCGAAGCCCCGCTCCTGGAAATGGCTGAGATAGCCGGTGTCGAGATACCTACGAACTGCACTTCAGGAACCTGCGGCACATGTCTAGTTACATTGCTTGAGGGTGAAGTGGAACTTCCCGAAGTTCTGCCTCCTGGTTTGGACGATGAGTTGGTACAACTAGGGGGAATGCTCACTTGTTGCATCAAACCAAAGGGTTCGTGTGATATCGATGTAATTCCTCCTGCTTGGTGATTCAATGGTTGATTGGTCGGATTCGGAATTCCTTACTCTACTAATCATCGACCTACTAGCCATTGGCATCGCTGTTTGGTGGCTTTCGACTAAGTTCACCTCTAAGATGAGGGAAGTTGAGGAAAGAATGACAAGAGCTAGAATGAGAGATTCTGAAATCTTGGAAGACGAATGACTACTCGTTAATTGCAGCAGTCCATCTCTTGGCTTGTGGTATGCCTACAACCTCGATATGACAACCAAGAACTCCTCTCTGTGAGCTTATTTCTCGCTTGAGTGAAATCAAATCATCTAAGCAGCAAGGGCAGTGAGGATGAGGTGGACTGACCCACATTTCGACAATTCCAGATTCACTAACTTCAACCCCTTTGAGAATCGATTCATCAGTTATCAGACTGCCATGAGGTTCCTTGCGTTCACCAAGAACCCTTGCTAATCTCATCTGTGCTTTCTTTTGCGCTCTAGTCATGCTACCACTCCGTCAGCATAGGAAATGAATCTCCCATCGTAAGGCACTCCATACCCTCACTGCTTCTGACCCATGTGTCTTCGGTACCAATCGCGCCATTCGGATGAATTACCTTCGGCTCTATTGCCATAGTGCCGCCTACTTGCAGAGGACGGTCAAAACCTCTTGCGATTACTGGAGTCTCATCTAATTCCAGTCCTACTGAGTGACCTAGGAATCTAGCTTGATCTGGAGGCATTCCCATGAGATGACCTGAATGCCCCATCTCTGCTGCCATCTCACTACCCCGACTCCATACAGTAGAGCAATCATCCCCTCGGCCAAGGCCGTTGACGAGTGAATCTCTTATTTCGGACATATCGTCAAGCCTCTCATGCCACTCAGAGGATAACGAGCCAGCGCTGAATATGCGTGTACAGTCCGAGACATATCCTCGATGAACATGAACGATGTCAACCAGAACAGGCTCATTCTCATCTACTCGTGCAAATCCAGCCCCCAGTGAGGCGATTGGATTCGCGCCCAAACCTGCGACACCAGAGTCGAAGTACGAAGGTACTGCGCCTGAGCTTCCTGCGGCTATCACCACCCTATCACAATCCATCGGCCAGTTTCTCATCCTAATTCTACCACCGAATCCAGCAGCCCTGCTGACTTCATCAGCCGCGGCTGCCATCTCGATCTCGGACTTTCCTGCACCCCCAGTGTCTCGAATTGTCTCGAACATCAATTGATTGATTCTTCCGCTCTCATTATGCATCTCAATTTCCCAATCTGACTTTATCTCCCTTAGGGCGAACAACACTTCAGTGCAATCTAAACTCACGCCTTTGAGTCCTGAGAACTTCTCAGACAAGAAATCCCATCTTGAGCGAGGAACCTTTCCGCCAAGCATCCCCGGTGCCTTAGAGCATCCAGCTCCAATTAGCGAATCCTCAAGTCCATTCATTCGGGGTTGTTCAGTGATTTGGTGAGGAGCATTTGTTCCTCCAGCCTCAAACCTCGCTCGCTCAAGTGAGCGTTTTACCCAATGAACAGTCTCAATATCGGAGCCTTCTGCACCGACTAGGAGCATCGAACTCTGACGCCCGCCGGTTAGCCAATACAACTCCACCGGGTCATCGATGAGTGCAGACTCCTGTCCAGCTCTGGCTAGAGCCTTGGACAGCATTGCTTGGCGTGCCTGCAATTCGGAAACTGGAACCCTCCAGTCCTCACCATCGGGTCCGGTGAGCCTCCCAGCATCCCAGTCCATGGAACTGCTCATTAGTCTCCAATGAAAGGTATTGTGGGAACACGCAGAGCGTGTAATGTATCCACAATGGCCATAGAGGGGCCGCTGGTGCCGCGGACTGTGACAACCGTCCTGTCCTTGGACGATGTCTGTCTGGCAGGACGGACTGTATTGTATAGAGCCGATGTAAATTCACCGTTGGATCCGAGTACCGGAGCCTTCCTTGACGATAGCAGACTACGCTCAACATTGGATACTCTGAGCAACCTTTCTGACTCAAAGGTCATCATAATGGGACACCAATCCAGACCAGGTAAGGACGACTTCACAGATATGTCTGGACACTGCGATAGGTTATCTCGACTAATTGGTCAGCAGATTCGCTTCGTTGAGGATATCTGTGGAGACGCTGCGATTCAAGCCATAGAAGAGATGCAGCCCGGTGACAAGGTTTTCATCAACAATGTCAGGATGCATCCCGAGGAATACGGCGAGAATAAGGTGAAGGCAGAGGATGAGCCAACTACGGAGATTGTCACTAGACTCTCTTCTGTAGCAGATGCTTATGTCACCGACGCATTCGGAGCAGCGCACAGAAATTCACCTACCTTGACAGGATTCACAGAAGAAATGCCCTGTATTGCCGGGCGATTGATGAACAGGGAAATCCGTTCACTCGAGCTGGCAGTAAATGACCCTCCTCGCCCATATGTTGCAATCCTTGGAGGCGCAAAGTGCGACGATTCTTTGAGAGTGGCACTCAATCTAATCGGTAGAGGAGTAGTAGATACGATTGTGATGGTCGGAGTGGTTGGAAATCTCATGCTTTGGGCAAATGGTCATGATATTGGTAGTGGGAACAAGAAAGCAATCAAGGGTATGATGGGAGATGATTTCGAGCCTACTTGGAAGATGGCAGAAGAATTAGTCAAGGAACACTCAGAACTGTTGTTCCTACCCCGCGATGTAGCCGTTGAAATCGACCAGAAGAGACACCAGATGGAGTTGGAAGAACTACCCACTGACTATCCGATGTATGATGTTGGAATCGAAACTCTCCAAGACTTGAGGACTCTACTAAATGGTGCCAAATGCATCCTCTGGAATGGACCTGCGTCTTACTTTGAGAAACCTGAGTTCGCCTTCGGTACGATTGAGATTCTCAATATGTGCGCCGAGGCTACTGGAGTTACAATAGTAGGAGGGGGACACACCAGCGCACTGGTGAACCAGAGAGGAATGGCCGGAGAATTCAGTCACAACAGCACCGGAGGAGGATCTGCTCTGGGCATGCTATCAGGCGACACAATGCCAGTTATCGATTCACTATCGAAGTCGAATGATAAGTTCAGACCGCTTCTAGGAGCACTAGGTCTTGAAGAGGAAGAGTGAGCCACTGGGGAGACTTGAACTCCCGGCCTCCTGATTACGAATCAGGTGCTCTACCAACTAAGCTACAGTGGCGACGAAATCCCCTTCTCGCTGCCATATTTAGAGAATCGGTCAGGGAACAAGGCTAAGTGTCGCCAATCAGAACTAGAGACATGGAAGAAGACGGAGGGGGAGAGCCCCAAGAAACAACTTTCACCGGAACACCGAATGCCGCCCCAGAAGCAGTACCTGCTGGTGCTTTTGACCAGCAGCCACAAGTGCAGTATGCTAGCAAATCGCCTTGGCCCATAATCATCGGAGCGATTTACTCTCTATTCCAGGTACTCGCAGTTCTGGCTTCTTTAGCTATTGTACTTGGGGGGGCGCTACTCTCCGGTTTTGCATCCGAAGTCGGAGAAGGCGCAGCCGAGGCAGGTATCTTTGTAACCGTAATCGGACTCCTCATGCTTGTATTATCGAGCGCCGGTGTCTATGCTGGAATATTGATGATTCGATATAAGAAGAGGGGCATCCACATCGCATTGGCTCTCCTTGCTATAGGCGTGGTAATGGACATATTGATGAATATCGCAATGGAACTACCTGTTCTCACCGATTTGGGCATGTCTGTTATCACAAGAGGTGTTTGCGCGTTAATTGTCGCAATACCTCTGATGGTGTCGGGTATCGCAGGACAGATGGAAGATTAGTGCAGAGTACTTAGATCCAACATTTGGCCAAGACGAACATTTACATCCGTTAGGATAGCTTCCAGCGCAGCCTCTGTACGACCTTCGGCACGCATTACGAGTATTGCCTCCGTATTGCTTGCCCGGCATAGGCACCAACCATCTTCGTATCGAACTCTGATACCGTCAACGGTTGAGTACTCCATATCAGAGAAGGCTTCTGCCACGGCACTCAGAACCTG
>DAON01000014.1:0-4149 GCA_002501885.1 Euryarchaeota archaeon UBA220
AGCCTCTTCAATCTCATCATCCTTTGGCACAATATCTGCTGCAGGAATATCTGCTCTACACCGGTATGTAAATGACAACCAATTGATACCATCTTTTTGGAAAATAGCCTGTTGAATTACTGCTCCATCATCGCCCTTGTAAACATCGCCGGATTCTCCTTCCGGATCCGGAATACGGATATTGATTCCCAATTCTTCGAGCGCTTCTCTCTCAGCACCTGTACGAGGGTGCTCTGCATAATCGACAAAACCACCCGGAAGAGTCCAACACCCAGTAAAGAAGCCACGCGTAACCTTGGCCATTAGGACCTCATCATCCGAATTAGTAATGACTACTTTACTGACTACTCTGTGCAAGGTCCTATACACTGACTCTCGAGCTACAGGGTCTACTGAATTATCTGAGATTACAGAATCTTTCCAAGCCCACTCTCCCGGCCAAGAAATTTCAGGAGTTGCAACTATAACATCATGTATATCTTGACCTAATCTAAACTGATTTGTTCTTTTTTCCTTCCAAGTCAGGCCCATTCCTCGTGCTTCTTCAGGAGTAGGTAGGCGAATAGAGAAGCCACCATCTCCGACTCTTCCCATTTTAGGAATTACTGGCCCATTACCGTCTAAATCAACTAGCAACAACTTCCCATCATGTTCGAGGTGAATATGGCGACGAGGCACACTCATTATTATCACGAGTAAAGAGAAGACGATGAAATGAACGGATTAATCACTTGCTTTAGGCCGAAATTCCTACAATAAATCATTCACCGCATTTCTTTCCTCAAGTAAGGCTGCCACATTTTCTTCAATCTTCGATTGTGCAAATTCGTCAATAGGCAAGTCTCCAATCACAATAATTTCTCCGCCCTCACATCGGCAGGGGAAACTGAAAACCAGTCCTTCAGGAACACCATACCAACCTTCTGAAGGCAATGCCATCGATACGATTCGTCCATTGGAACCCAGCCACCAATCTCGCATATGATCAACAGCCGCAGATGCCGCCGAGGCTGCCGACGATGCTCCCCGTGCCATTATCACTGCTTTACCCCGAGTGGCAACAGTCTCTAAGAAATCGCCCTGTAGCCAATCATTTTCAAAAACCTCTGTGGCTATATTGCCATCCACAACTCCAAACCTTGGATCCGGATACATAGTATTAGCATGATTTCCCCAGATAAATACATCTTGAACTTTCGAGGCAGGGACTCCAGCTTTCTCTGCCATCAAACCCACAGCTCTATTCTGGTCTAGACGAGTCATTGCGGTAAATTGCCGCGATGATATTCCAGGTGCATTTGCGGAAGCAATCAACGCATTGGTGTTACATGGATTACCTACAGTAATGACTTTCACATCCCGCGACGAAACCGCATCTATTGCCTTACCCTGGCCAACAAAGATTGGACCGTTCGCCGCAACGAGATCTGATCTATCCATATCTTTTGTTCGAGGCCGAGATCCTACTAGGAATATTGCTTCAGCGCCTTTGAATGCAAGCTCCGGGTCGTCGGTACCAATAACATCGTGGACCAATGGAAATGCTGAATCTTTTAGCTCCATGATAACTCCATCAAGGCGTTGCATTCCTGGAGGAATTTCTAGCAATTGTAATATCAATGGCTGATTATGGCCAAAGCAATCCCCACTTGCAATCCTCCACAATAAAGCATATCCAATATTTCCAGCAGCCCCAGTCACAGCAACTCGTATCGGTTCTTTGGTTTGTTCAACTTTAGTTCCCATTCGTCATCCCCAAACGCTGGGGTAATAATTCAATCCTTAGCCTTTAGTGAGCCACTGCTTCATAACTAGCGGCCATTACAATTTTTGTAATACTCAATCCTGATTCTGAGAATATGCTATATTTAGGCGAGATAATCTAGCCGTTTGATTCAATAGTCTAATTCCGTTCGGTGCGCACATCCGACATGAGCCTTCGGCTCATTAGGAGAGTGTGACTTGTATGAGACTGGGTGTATTGAAGGAACCTGAAGGAGAAAACAGAGTCGCCATCGTCCCTAACTCGATACCTAAATTGAGTAAGTCTGGGTTTGAAGTCGTAGTTGAGTCAGGAGCAGGTTCTTCTTCGAGTTATTCGGATTCAGAGTATGAGTCCAGAGGGGCCATTGTGACATCGAGGGACGAGGCTCTTTCAGCCGATTTACTAGTCACAATTAACATTCCAGATTCTTCTGAAATGAAAAACGGACAAGTTGTAGCCTGTGTTGCCGATCCTTTCCGTCATCCTGAGAGAGTCAAGCAATGTTTGGATTCTTCAATTACTCTTCTCAGTATGGATATGATTCCAAGAAGACTATCTAGGGCGCAGTCGATGGATGTCAATTCAAGTCAAGACAATCTTGCAGGTTACAAGGCGGTTCTTATGGGGGCTGCTCAAATCGGCAAGGCAATCCCAATGATGACTACCAGTGCAGGAACTGTAAAGCCGGCAAAATTCGTCATCATGGGGAGTGGTGTGGCTGGCCTGCAAGCAATTGCCACAGCCAAGCGTCTAGGTGCAATCGTGTTCGCATCCGATGTAAGGAAGTCGGCCGCTGAGCAAATTGAGTCTGTTGGCGGTCGTTTCATTGAGGTAGAGGGAATGGACGACTTTGAAGATGAATCGGGTTATGCTAAGCCCCTGACTCCAGAGTTTATTCAGAAAGTAAACGATACTGTATGTGAAGTTGCTAAGGACGCTGATGTAATAGTCACAACTGCTCGGATATTTGGTAGACCTGCTCCAATAACGGTGCCTGCAGACGCTGTGGATTCATTCAAGCCGGGAGCCGTAATTGTCGATATGAATGCCGATGTTGGAGGTAACTGTGAGTTGACACAACCAGGACAAACAGTTGTACACAATGATGTAACCATAGTTGGTATCGAGAATCTTCCAGGCACCATTGCGTCGACTGCTAGTATGCTTTACTCAAATAACCTAGTAAACTTCGTTACTTCACTAATGGTTGACGGAGAATTCACCATGTCGATGGACGATGATGTCCTAGTAGGGGCCGAGAAAGACTCAGACTTCCATGTCCCTGGTATGGGAGGAGTGCTAATCTGTACTGAAGGGGAGATTCATCCTAAGCAATCCAGATTGTCCGAGGTGGTTGGATGAGTCTAACTGTAGCTGCATTGGTTGGTAGCATTACTGTATTCGTCCTAGCGATTTTCCTAGGTTTTGAGTTGATTAGTAAAGTCCCTCCTACTCTTCATACTCCGCTAATGTCGGGTGCAAACGCAATCTCAGGAATTACTATTGTTGGCGCTCTAATTCTATCTAATGCCGCATTCAACGATGGAGATCCCGGAGTAGCTGCATGGCTTGCATTCGCTGCACTAGTTATGGCCACTATCAATGTGGTTGGCGGTTTCATGGTAACTAATAGAATGCTGGAAATGATAGCAGGCAAGAAACGCAAGGGGGGCGAGTGATTGGTAGACTCGGCAGTATGGGATATTGGCTACTTGATTGCAGCAGCTCTATTCATCCTCGGAATTAAGAGACTATCCAGTCCTAGAACTGCACCTCAAGGCAACAGACTTGGTGCAATGGGAATGCTCCTAGCAGTACTGGTTACATTGACGAGGATGTATTCAGAGGGCGTAATTGGATGGGAGTTAATCGTCGGAGGACTTGCGATTGGAACTATCATCGGCGCCTTAATGGCCATCAAAGTCGAGATGACTGGAATGCCCGAATTAGTCGCTTTATTCAATGGGTTCGGAGGAGGTGCGTCGGCATTAGTCGCTCTTTCCGAAGTCCTAGGTAGGCTAGACCAAGGAAATGTCCCGGACTCGGGAATAGAATTGTATGCAATCTGGGTCGCCATCGGTCTTTCAGGAATCGTCGGTTGGGTCACTCTGTCCGGCTCTCTTGTTGCGATGATGAAACTAAAAGGTGGTTTTTATGTTCCATTTAGCAAGAAGGATGATCGTGGCCGTCCAAAGTGGGTAAGTTTCCCCACATGGGGCCCTCCTTGGCTAAATGCAGTCAAGATTATCCTACTAGCGGCCTCTCTAGCATTAATTTGGATGACTATTGACGATCCGACTAATACAGATTACATTTGGATGATTGTAGGGTTCTCTAGTCTACTCGGAGTATTGTTTGTGATTCCAATTGGTGGAGCAGATATG
>DAON01000014.1:4468-29009 GCA_002501885.1 Euryarchaeota archaeon UBA220
GGTGGAGCAGATATGCCAGTTGTTGTAAGTCTACTAAATTCGCTCTCCGGAATCGCAGCTGCATTCACAGGTTTCGTAATCGGTAACAATGTTCTAATCATCGCAGGTTCAATGGTCGGTGCAGCTGGATTAATTCTAACTTTCATAATGTGCAAGGCGATGAATAGAACACTGCCAGATGTCCTGTTCAAGGCATTTGGCGGCTCTGGGGAGAAAGACCAGTTGACAAGAACCAAGGTTGGCAGCGATCCTGAAGAAGTCGCCATGGTTCTTGACGGGGCCCAGAAGGTGATTGTGATTCCAGGCTATGGAATGGCCGTCAGTCAAAGTCAGCACACGGTCAAAGAGTTTGCAGATTTGATGGAAGCCGAGGGCTGTGAAGTATCCTATGCAATCCACCCCGTCGCTGGAAGGATGCCAGGGCACATGAATGTCCTACTGGCAGAAGCAAGTGTACCATACGAGCAACTAATTGAGATGGATGACATCAATTCAGAGTTCCCGGAGTGCGATGTCGCATTGGTTATCGGTGCTAATGACACAACCAACCCTGCTGCTCGAACAGGCGAAGGTCCACTAGCTGGAATGCCAATCCTTGATGTCGATAAGGCTAGAGTGGTAGTAATCATCAAGAGAAGCCTATCTGTTGGATATGCTGGAGTCGACAATGATCTGTTCTACATGGACAAGACAATGATGCTGTTTGGTGATGGTAAACAGATGATGAATGAACTCAACTCGGCTTTGAAGGAGTTGTGAAGTCAGCGCATCCCTATGGGATGCGTTCAGGCAACGGTTATGAGACTCCGACCGACGAGGTGTTACTGTGAGAATGCGAGCGGCCTTGACTAAAACCGCGGTTTGCTTGGTAATTCTGGCCCTTATGGCCATACCAGCCCTAGGGATGAGTGGCGGCCCAGCTGCTCTGAATGGATATGATGAGCCTACTGTCAAATATGGCTGTTCTTGTCACAACAACAATGCAACCTCTGATAGAGCGGTAGTAATGATTACTGGTGTTCCGGTGATGTATGATGCCGACACATCTTATCCGCTAACTGTCACCGTTGCTGACTCAGTCACACTTTCCGGCGGCGATGGAAATACCAAGGCCGGTTTCCTTCTTTCGTCAGAAGGTGTTGGTACATTCTCTTGGTCAGATGATCAAGAAATTAGACAGGCAGAGGACGCCCCCAATGATGTCTCTCACTCTGAACCTGATGCTGACGGAATTTGGGATTTAACATGGACATCTCCATCAGAAGATGTCGGACAGATTAATTTCTGGCTGGTTGGAAACTCCGTAGATGGGGCAGGCATACCCGATGAGATGGATTATTGGAATATCCTATCTTTCTCAATTAGTCCGCCGGGCACTATCACGACTGGGGACGATGACGCTACTCTAGAGACCAGAACAATCTCAGTTGGCGATTATGACACATTGTTTGTTATCGAAGAGTCTGAATCCCAGAAGGAAGCTGAGAGACAAGCTGCTCTAGCCCTAAGCATCTATCAGCAAGGCAATGCCTTGTATTGGACCAGTTTGGTAGCTCTCCTGGTCGGAGCAGTTGTCCAAAGAGAAGTCCTCGAGAGGCGCTATGGCAATGGTCCAGAGTACCTAGCAATGGAGTTGGCCTATCCTCAGGCAATCCGCAGAGGTCTGCTGAGTATCGCCTCTTTCGTAGTAGGTGTTCGATGGCTCTCCTCAGATACAGCAATTGGATTCCCTCCTGCCAGTATTGTTCACGAGGGGACTAGGATTACTGATCTGACGGGATTCCTAATCGGATGCGCTTTCTTCCTTAGTGCTTGGGCGGCTTATGGTGTGTACAGAACTATTCTGGCAACAAGAGTCGAGCGCGAGGTCAAGGACATTCTCTGAGAAGTATGGAACATCCAAATGCTCTCAGAGTAGAATTCAACCATCATCTATCCGAGTTATACTCGATTTTCAGACAGACTTTACTGATGATTCTAGGCTTATCCATTCTTTGGGCATTGATTAGTGATTCATTGATGGTTTCATGGCTCGAAAATCTACCTCTAGGAAAATCCTCGACCAATCTAACTATTTATTCCCCGTTTGATTGGATTGAGATGAAGTGGGCAATATCTATCCTATTGTCGACTCTTACTGTGATGCCCCTGCTTTCTATTCGCCTTCAGCGGTTTGCCTCTCCTGGTTTATTTCCTAATGAACGCACTTGGTTTAATCTGGTTCTGATATTCTGCTCTCTTTTCTTACCCGTCCTGATTATTTTGCTCTGGTGGATTGGTTTCCCTGTCCTTGTTGATGTAGCATTAGCAGCAGATGAATTAGAGGGAGTAGTAAGTAGATATGACGCTGCTTCAATATTCAGTCTTGCAATTGGAATTTCATGGATAGTTGTATGTGTAATTCTAGCAACTATTACTCTATCATTGGCACGACTATTGGGTATGGTCGAGGATGGTCGGACAAAATTACGAAATAGATTCTTGGCCATTCTAGGAGGTATACTAATTCTTACTCTTCCTTCTGAATTTGAAGGACTTAGGATTTTACTCGCACTAGTTGCCATGGCGTTTGCAGACAGAATCTCGAGCAGCCTGCCAACAGCGCCTCTCGGGCGGCGTAATTTTTCTATCTCGGATATATCAATCGGTATCGATCCCGTTCGTCTTGCAATTGTGGATTGTGGATGCGAGGGAGTTTGTCCCGGTGTTCCAATTGACTCTATCCCAAATGGTATCGCATCTCCTACTTGTGAGGCTTTGTGTTTGAACCTCCGGGAACAGGTAGCTCTAGCCGACCTTGTTTCTCAGCACAAAATAACCAACCTAGTAGTGACTGGGTGCGATTCTACTCCATTCCCAGAACAATTCAAGTCAAGTCTGAACTCATTAGATTGCAAGTTTAGCGGATTAGGGTGGTTAGACGAACCCCGTGCACAATCAGACGAATGGAAGACATCATCTCTCGCCCATTCGACTCAATTAGTAGGCAATACTGCATTGGATTGAAAGGTGAAAATCTTGGACGTTAGCCATGAACGCAGTACGGGCCGGCCTAGCGGTGGCTATTCTGATACTGGGGATTTGGGCCAATACTAATCCAGATGCGCTTGATAAATGGATAGGTGCACCTTCTTCCACAACTGAAGAAGAAAGTGAATTAGTCGGTTTACAAGAAAATGAAGAATGGCTAGTACTTCGAGTGGAGTTTGAGGGTCGCCCATTCGCCCAGCAGAAGGCCAATTCAATGTTCTCTATTGATGGTTCGGCAAGCATGTATGTCGATCAAATGAGTGGCTCTAAGTCAGCTCTTACTGTTACATTATCCGATAGAGTTTGGTTATCTCCGAATCCTGAGAGTCATTGGGGATATGATTCAGAAGACGAAAGGGACATCTATGTCGACGATATGATTGAAGCTGCTTGCCTAGATCTACTAAGCGGAATGGACCTATCGAAATGGGATTTCGATAGCGATGGAGTTGTTGACAGATTATTGGTTTTGCATTCTGGTAGAGCCCAGGAATCAGGAGGAGGATCTGATGCACTGTGGAGTCATATGTCATGGCTTAGCAATCCATTAGCAATTGATGACTGGAATATTGAACATTACACAGTAGCTTCCTTAGATTCTGGCATAGGTACAATTGTTCATGAGATGTTACATCAGATGGGGGCATATGATCTGTACGATGTTCACAGTGAAATACCAACATCGAATTGGAACGGACTTGGTGACTGGGATATCATGGCCAGTGGGAATTGGAATGGAGGAGGCGATACGCCAGCTATGCCAGGAGCAGCTTCTCTCAATCAAATTGGAGCCGAAAGATACATCGTTCTCGATATTTCTGTAGATTCAGAACACACTCTTGAGGCTATTTCTGATGGAGGTTATGGTTTGGCAATTCCAATTGCACCCGGGGAACATATTTGGGTCACCTATAGGGGAAGTATTGGTTTTGATTCTGCACTCCCTGGTCATGGAATATTGGTCGAACACTCAGACGACAATAATGGAAATCCAGTTGAGAATCTTGTGAATACAGATCCAGACAATGCTTGGGTTAAAATCATCGAAGCTGATGGAGATGCGGCACTACAGAGAGGTAGAGATTCTGGTAGCCCAGACGATACCTTCGGTACTGGAGATACCTTTGGTAGTTCAGGGATGAAAATTAGAGATAATCGCGGTAGACTTGTACCTTGGACAATTTCGGTTGAGGCTATTTCAGATGACTCTGCCTCAGTACATCTCCACTCAGGGCCAATTTCCAATACCAGCGTTTTGACACCCAGATCTCCTCTGCAATTACTACCTCCAGAGTCAGTTTTTGCAGAAGTCACGACTACTCAGCCGTGCAATCTTGAAATCTCCCTATCGACCTCACAGTCTGATAACTCCCCGGCTAAATATGTACATATTCCAGCCGGCACTACAATCGTGAAAATCCTAGATTATGATGACATAAATTCGGATTCTTTTACTCTATTTGGGACAATAGGCTGTGAGCTTGAAACCAAGACTGATTCATCCATTGATGTACACATTGTAGGTCACAGAATCTCTTCCGATGAACTATACTCTGTGGTGTCTTGGGAGAATCCATCTACTGTTTCGGTTATACCAGAATATGAAGGAAATGGCGATATGATATATTCAATCGCATTAGAGGGGGCGGTTTCTAGAATTGCTACAGCACAATCGCCCGCTACTTTAGGGCCAGGTGAGTCGATTACATTCGATGTTGATCCGATGGGGCTACTAGAACCAGGAATGCTTGCAAGGGGAACGATAGTGCTCTCAGATACTCACGGGAATGAGAACAGAATCCCTCTCCTTCTAGAAGCTGAATCTCCCTTCACTGGCGATGGCTGGGTTGCTTGGTTAGCAGAACCAGCCAATGGCGTATTCATCATCTCGATACTAATTTCTATCTCAATTCTAACTGGTAGGAGAGAAGATTAGCTATCTTCTGTTTGGATTAGTCCACCTAGAGTCGGCTGGTGGCCTAGATATTGACAAATATCTCCATTCACCATTTTCAAGTAATGGGTGTAACCATGTCTTACCAACTCCAGCTGCCAACCTAGATGCTAGACAAGCCCCTTCCCAATCACTGGGGGCCTCTAGGGGATGCACTACAAGCCAGGGAGCATGCTCCTCTCCCAGAGGCTTGTCATAACACCTCCACCTAGTGCCGTATTTGAAGCCCGGCCTAGGGTGTAGACCTCTGTTTAGAAGGTCCGACAAAATGCTAGAACCTACGACCCTATCCTCCTGATCTGCGTAGATCATATCGGCACAAATCGAATCTACGATTCGTCCATTTGGGTAGGGGATACCAATCCGCTCATCCGGCCAAGAGTCTGTATCTAGGATCATGACTCTGCCATTAGAAAGCGGCTTGAAATCCCTCTCTCTAATCTGTGTAATATCCCGACTCTGCAATCGTCCTAACTCTCCCGATGGTTCAGATGATGAAACTCTGTATGTGACTACAGAACTTTCATCGTCAACAATAATTACCTCTGCAATCCTATCTCTTGAATGAACCTCAACAGACCATTCATGCAGATCTTGTACATCTAATTCCGAACTGGCGTGAAACCATCTGATTTCAGCTTCTGGAGATTCGCTCCTAGGGTGCTTGTCTGACCCCCATCTTGCAGCCCATGATAATTCTGAAAAATCAATTCCCAGATGCTCTAGATTAGCACTGATTACTACCTTATTTCCAGGAACTCTAAGCGCTTCAATTACCATGTATTCGTCTAATAAGTCGGAATTCTTAGATAACGAATCAGCAAGCCAATTATTGTTTGGGAAATCCAAATGCCTATGTTGATTACAGAAGATTACTTCTGCATCAGCAAGTAGCAGAACCTTTTCCCCCATTGGCCTTCCTATAGCCGACTTGGACCAGAACCTATCTGCAGCTTTACCGGAATATAACCAGCCTTCCGCGTGCCTTTCCACAGTTGCGCCATAAGGTTCCAAACTTGAGTCCGCCGGTGGTAAACATCATTCGCATTACTCGACTGGCATCTTCATGGAAGATGGCGAAGACAGGGCATCGGTGTTAGCCAGATTGTGTGAAATGCTCGATTCTATGGGCGAGTCTAAAGTAACGCTCATTGGAGATGTTATGCTAGATAGATTCCATCACGGCTATGCAAATAATCTCGACTCAACTGCACCAGTACCTGTTCTCAAGATAATGAGTACAGAGGAAACCCCCGGGGCCGCAGCACATATTGCAATGGGCCTGAAATCTCTGGGAATCCAAGTGAGCTTACATTGTTGCGTTGGAGATGACAGAGAAGGCCGCACAATAGTCAAGAAATTGTCCGATCATGGAATTTCTACCGATAGTATTCAATCAGTCTCTGAGCGAAACACACTCACAAAAATCAGATTCTATGGAAGTAGAGAAAGCCTCCTAGATGAAAGTCAGATACTTTTGCAAGCCGACCGTGGACCCAGAGATCCATTACCAGAAGATGTTAGGAAATCCATCTACGAGGGAGCCATCGCCGAAATTTCAGATAGCAGTGCAATTGTACTTTCTGATTATGACAAGGGTGTTTTAGATACTCAGACATCTCTACAATTGATTTCTGCTGCAAAGCAGGCAGGTCTGCCGGTCATTGCTGATCCAAAATTGACAGGACTAGATAGAAGTGAAGGATCAGATGTTGTGATTTTTGAGAATAGGGGACTGGATCTTCTGTCACGCAGACATGGAACTTCCAGCCAAGCCAGTGCCGCTGCTACATTGATTTCACAGTATAACTGGGGAGCTCTGGTTGTACTCCGGGGCACGGAAGGAGTCACTATGTACAGAGATGGCGAGGAACCATTTCATATCCCCTGCCTTTCTCCTTCAGCAGTTCAGCAGATAGGCTTGCATGATGCAGCCGCAACCGCTCTCGCCGCTGCATTAGGAAACGGACTATCAATTACCGATGCAACAACCCTAGCAGCCGCAGCTTGTGATTGCATACTGGCAGCCAAGGCTAGTAGGGAGTTCGTTGATCGCGAAGCCCTCAGACTTTGGATTGATGAATTATCTTGGCAAATGAGAATTTCAGATAGATAATCAACGATGCATCGGTTTCATTACCGGTAGGTATTGCCAGAGTAACATGAAGAAGAAGTCAATGATGATGCTAATTGTGCTTCTAGCACCATTCTTCTTCATCTCTCCATCAGTTAACGCTGACTCGGACGATCCAGCAATAATAGGATTTGACTTTGAGAATGGCCTTTCTACCAACGAAACAATTACACTTTCAGGCTCAATAGAATATGACATTATTCCAGACTCTGTTGTTTGGACAATAATTTCTGATGACATCACACTTTCAGGACATCTTACAGAAAGTCTTGAAGAGATAAATTCTCAAAGCAATAGATTGTTGTGGTCCTGGTACACTGAATTGGATATAATCGAGATTCCTGTATGCACTTGTTATTTCACAGTCACGGTATATTCCGGTCAATTAAGTTGGAGCAGCACTAAGGCTCTTTTCATAGGAGACACATTGCGTTCTGGTCTACTAATCTTTAATCCCCAAGATAGTGAGTGGGCTCACAGAGATATGATAGTGACCGGATGGAGCTCACATCCAACTGTTTGGGCCGATTCTGAGACTAGATTCTTCACATATCCTGCTAGTAGTTCTGCAGAGGCTTGTTCGGAACAAGGAGATTCCGACATGACTCAATTACTATCTGTGATAAACACAACTGGTGAATTCTCTACGACTATAGATATCTCCTCACTAGAAGATGGTTGGCATTCGATGTATGTCGAGAACTACGATCCTTCAGGTTTGGCCTTTGCACAACAATGTGTGGAAATCAGAGTAAACAATCTCCCTCCTGAAATTTCTTTAGTGGGAAATTCATTTTTTGTAGAGAGTAATGGAGAGATAATATTCGACGCTAGCGCATCTGGAGATCCTTATTGGGGCAGAGAAGGAATTGAGTATATGTGGGTCCTGCGAAAGCCTTCGCATAGCGGCCAAACTCCACTAGATATCCAGATTAATGGGGGAACCTATTCTCTCCTCGGCAATAGCGGAGGTAATTATTCTCTAACATTACGAATAACTGATGAAGGAGGAATTTCGTCCACTAAAGTCTTTGAATTCGACATTGAGAATACTCTACCTAATGCGATAGCATCGGTTTCAGGAACTCCTATGCTTGATGGCAGCACAATCAGACTTCAGAATGGAGACTCCTGGGAACTAGATGCTTCTGATTCAAGCGATACTGAGAATGATATCGCAGGCCTTAGATGTGTCTGGAAAATTGATTACGAGCCTATGTATGAAGGATGTGAAAGAATGTTGACTTGGCCCGAGAATGCAAGTCTAGAAGCCATTCTGACACTAGATGTAATTGATGACGATGATGCTTTCACTAGCATCTCTGTACTATTGATTCATCCAGATTCATCAGAACCACTACCTTATCCTGTAATTGTTCTACTCATTTCTGCTTTGTTTCTACTCTCTGCAATTTTACTGAGATACAGATCTTCTGATGATTCTGGAGGAATTCCTACATGGGACTCAGACTCAGACTAGTAGAATCCCTCATAAACAACGCCATATGGACATGTGCTGAGGGTTCATGGTGCTAACTTTCTCAGATTCAGAGTATTCGAATAGGCAGTCAGCCTTCTTGGATAATCTACCTGAGAATTCGATTGTACTAATTCCTACCAATCCGAGGTCAGTCAGGTCTAATGACACACACTATCCGTTCAGAGCAAACTCCTACATGCTCTATCTTTGTGGGTGGTCTGAGTCAGATTCAGTTTGGATGGCTAGCAATCTGAGCGGCACATGGTCTACTTCACTTTTCGTACCTCCTCAGGATACTAAAGCAGAGATATGGGAAGGTAGGAGGGCTGGCCCTGAAGGCGCAGCCAACAATTGGCCGGTTGATTCAGCGTATTCTATTGCAGACTTACTAGAAGTAGTATCTCCAATGATTGAAGACTCTGAACATATTTTCTGCATAGACGGTTTAAATTCCGAGATAGACTCAATTTTGCAGGATTGTGGAATGGATATTCTAGACCCGAAAAAACATTTAGATTCTCTAAGGGTAATCAAGTCAGAAGCTGAGATTGAACTGATGAGGAAGTCTGCTGAACTTGCATCAGATGCACATATTCTAGCCATGAGGGCTGGAAAACCAGGTGTTGGGGAATGGCATCTTCAGTCAATAATCGAATCATGCTTTACTTCAAACCGTGCTCAATGGGCATATCCTTCGATTGTAGGGGGAGGGGAGAACGCTGCAATTCTACATTACAACTCTAACCAAGACCCTGTAGCCGACGGGGAATTAGTTCTGATTGATGCTGGATGCGAAGTTGAGGGGTATGCTTCCGACATCACTCGAACTTGGCCAGTAAATGGTAAGTTCACTGAGGCCCAGAAGGAAATATACGAACTAGTACTCAAGTCACAAATTGCTGCAATAGAAGCTTGTCAAGCAGGGGCTAAATGGTCTTCATTCCATGAAGCTTCGTCGAGGATTATTGCCAAAGGCCTCCTTGACTTGGGTATACTTGATTGTACCCTAGAAGAAGCGATAGGGGATCCATTGGAGTTTGATGGCCAGTATCGTAAATATTTCATGCATGGCACAGGCCATTTCTTGGGCCTAGATGTCCACGATGTTGGGGGAGGGAGACAGGGTGATAACGACCCAGGTCCCGAACTCAAACCAGGCATGATAGTGACCGTGGAGCCTGGTTTGTACTTTGGTAGTTGGCGAACAGATGTTAAAATCCCAGAGAGATATGCTGGTATCGGAGTTAGGATTGAGGATGACATACTCATCACGGAGGATGGCCCTGTGGTTCTAACTTCTTCTTGCCCAAAGGAAATCTCCGAGTTGGAGGAAATTATCGGGCAAATGAGGTGATTGCTTGTCCCGTTGTCAGAAAATATTACTCTCTCAATCTAGGGATTCTCCGCCCCGTCTAAGCGTAGAAGATGCTCTGGTATTGTATGATGAGGCAGACCTATCAGAGTTGATGCATGTAGCTTCCATCCAGAGAAGAATGAGAGTTCCAGGCAACCATGTAACATATATGGTTGATAGAAATGTCAATTATACAAATGTCTGCACAATCAACTGCCAATTTTGTTCCTTTTACAGACCCCCTGGGCACTCAGAAACATATCTACAAACTTTGGACCAAATAAGCGAAAGAATTTCACAATTAGAAAATATAGGTGGTTCAAGAGTACTCATGCAAGGCGGAGTCCATCCCGAACTTGGACTAGAATGGTACACTGATCTAATTCATGAATTGAGATCTAGGCACCCTTCAATAGATTTGGATTGTTTCTCCCCAATTGAAATTGAGGGTATCTCAGAAATATGTGGTTTGCCAACTAAGGAGGTATTGAAATCTCTCCGGGATGCTGGTATGCATGGTTTGCCCGGAGGAGGGGCTGAGATGCTTGTAGACGAAGTCCGACTAGATGTTTCACCAAAGAAAGGCTCTGCTGAAAATTGGTTGAAAGTTATGAGAGAGGCCCAAGAATTGAATCTCACCACATCAGCAACTAATGTCATAGGATTTGGTGAATCTAATTTGCACAGGTTACAGCACATGGAGAAAGTCAGGAAGTTACAGGACAAAGCTGTTGCAAAGGACTCCGTTGGTTTCACTTCTTTCATCTCATGGCCTGTTATGTTAGAGAACAATTCTCTAGGTAGGAGGGAGCGCGGGATGAATAAGTACACACTAGGGATAGGATCTAGTGAATACCTCAGGCATGTTGCAATTTCAAGAATATTTTTTGATAATATCGAACATATTCAAGCTTCATGGCCAACAATGGGAACAAAGGTTGCGCAGATGGCGTTATTTGCCGGTGCAGATGACATCGGTTCTACAATGATGGAGGAAAATGTCGTATCATCATCTGGCACAAAAAAGACCAGTGCTTCCGAGAGTGAATTGCAGTTACTAATCTCAAGAGCAGGATTCAAACCTGCAAAGAGAGACTCAGATTACAATCTTCTTGAAACGGATGTAATTGAACAAGAGATTTTTGCCCCACCACCAACTCAACCCAATTGATCGGCGGACTCTACTCTGCCACTACGTACCGGGAGTCTAGGAATTGCATCAATCCCCTCCCGGTCCGAAATTAGTATTGGCTTTATCCACTTCATTCTGGTACCATCATCCCTAACCGCCTCAACTACAATCTCCCAGTGAATTGCAATTAGTGCAGAGTATATCGATCCCGGCCAAATCTCCTGTGGCCCAGAAAGAGAAAATCTATCAGAGGTTTTGGACAAATCTCTCCATTCTCCGGGCGCCATCACTCTGAGTGGCTCAAGCAGAAGTAATCTAGGGTGAGATACTGCTAACGGAGTCGACTCCCCTACACCAGTACCCAACTCTTCACCAGTAGTGATTCTTCTGTCAGGCAGACGAGTAGACATCCCAGGAGCGGATTGCTCACCCTCGACTCTGCCCAATGCTTCGAGCATTTTCTCTCTCTCGGGAACAATCATTCCTACTTGCATTCTAGCCCTAACAGGCATGACATCTATGGGGAAATCTTCGAATCTAATTTCAGCATCATTTCCTGTAATCTCAATTGTCAATTTTATGTCTTTGATCGGTGAAGCAATGTATCTGTTTTGCCTCCTAAGATCCCTTACATTTGCAACAACTCTGAATAATATTGGGACTATGAACAGAGGGAATGAAAAGAACAATAGTTTAGGGTAATCGAGTGGTCCAATCCGATACGAACCAGCGAAGGACTCAGATAACAACCCACTTGCAACCAAGCCCGGCTCCAGTGTATGGATTAACAGGGATAGGATGATTATCACAACAGCCGGCCTAATCGCCTTTCTAGCTAGAGAGTGTAGAGGATCGGGTTCGATGTACCACCCATTTCGGGTCTTCTCGATGAAATCAAAAGGCTCTCTCAAAACCTCGCAGGATAATGTTTGTAATTCGTCATCTGACTTCTCAGATCTCCATTCAACTTTCCAATCTTCATCCGTACCAATTGAGAAGGCAGGAGGAGGATTTTGTTCAGATTCTACAACTACCTCTACCATGGGGACTCCTTTCGGATCCATACTAGCATGCTCAAAGGGAGGGAATCTGAGCCTCTGTACTGATCGGAACATATCAACCCCACAATACAGCCTTGACTGCTCTTCGTGCTAGCGACTTAAATTCAGGTACTTCACGTAGCATCCGAATGCCCAAAGGAATCGGATTCTCAATTTCACCAACTTCGTTAATTAATTCCGTTACCTCAGGTTTCGACCATACTGAAAATACTTGATCTAATTCTTCATCTCCCATCTGAGTAAGGAATGCATCCCTAAGCGCCTTAGCACGCCCCTGATCTTTTCTTATCGATTTGTGCTTCTCAGCTACAATAGAATCTAATTGAACCTGAGTCAACTCCCCTTCTACTCTCCTGAGCAAGTCCGAAATCATTGTTTCCACATGCTTGAATCCAGGACCTATCCCGCCACCAGTAGTTGGCTTACATAGGCCAGCAGCATCTCCGAAGAGCATGACTCTGCCCTTGAGGGGGCGTTTCACAAGACCGCTAGGAACAGGGCCACAGAAGCGACCTACTTCTCTACAATCTGAGAATCTATGAGACCACTGAGAATTGTACATTAGAGTCTTAAGAAGCTGCTCAGGAGATTTTCCCTCTAACAACTCCGCTTTACTCCACACCCCTATTCTTGTTGTATCGCCAGAAGGTATGGCCCATGCGAAGAATCCAGGGGCAATCTCTGAACCAGTATACATATCCAACTTACCCTCTTCTCCTACATATCCAGAGACTTCTATTTGGAACCCAACTATCATTTCTTTTGGCCGCCCCATTCTGAATCTCCTCCTTACCCATGAATGGGCGCCGTCCGCCCCACATAACATTGAACATCTGACGGTTTTTTCTCCATCCGGAGTTGAGATTTTTATGCTGACTTCACTATCATCTTGCTCAGCCGATATTGGACTACTGGATAGCCATAGATCTGCACCTGAATCGACAGCCGACTCAAGAATCGACTCATCAAACAGCTTTCTACAAACACTCCAAGTTCTAACGGTATCAGTTGAACCAATCGAGACCACCTCTCCTGAAGGGCCATGAATTCTAGCCCCCCATATTGGAGTTAGCACAGTGTCATGCAATCCAACTATTTCCATCGCTTCTGGATTAACCAATCCTGCGCATTGAAACGGCCTCCCAATTTGCGCATGTTCTTCGATAATGAGTACGGATGCTCCCCCTTGTGTAAGCCTCTGAGCCAGCAGGCTACCCACAGGGCCAGCACCAATGACTACGAAGTCGTAATCCATATACTATGGCCTCTAGTCATTCGTTATTGAGCTCTACTACGGATGGGAACTAAGAGCGCTTTTTCCTAGACCTGCCTCGTCCACGACCCTTCATCTTTGAAATTATTTCACTTGCATCAGACTTTGTAAGCTCTGAGATATCCCTTGCTCCCACTGTTGACAGTACTTCTGAGAGTGACTTCTCATTTTGCTCGACTAACTTCTCAATAAGTTCGATTTGGGCCTCAGTAGAGGGCAAATCGCGAGTCATCTGAATTAATTTACCAATCAACTCACTAGCCGTACCATCTCCTCCACCGGTAAGCTCTGGTATCTCAGTAACCCCTGCAAGGCCCAGTGCTTCATCCAATCCGATTCCTAGTTGGTCTGCCAGTTTTAGAATCAGGGCACTCTGCTTTTCACTAGGTGGGTAGCCTATTCTATCTCCTATCTCTTGCAACTTATCTATGATTTCTCGCGCCTCATCACCAGTGATTTCTTCAACACTCTTCCCCAACATCAATTCGTTTCTCATTTCAGGCTCCAGGTGTGCCATTCGGGATTCAATCAACGATTGTTGCCTAGGTGTAGCAGTTTGTTTTCTGATACTTAGGGCATTGTTATGCATATCTCTGAACTGTGTGACGAACGAACTCCAAATTTCAGGGCCATCTTCTAAGCCAGTTTCAACTAAATCCAGATTTGCTTCCATGTGTGATGTAAAATCTGGAGTGAACAACCCTATTTCTTCCTCTCCTTGGTTGTAGAATGGGACAACATCTGTCCATAACATTCTACCATCGCTAGTTGGAATCAGTGAACTCCCATCCAATTTTACATATCCTCTTCCTGTTAGTTTCTGTATTGTACTTACATAGGTGGAAGGGCGGCCAATTTCTGCTTTTTTCATGGCCTGAACAATTGAACTCTCAGTATACCTCCTAGGAGGTTTAGTTTGATCAGTAACCATTTTTGGACTGTCTTCACTTTGCTCAATTGACCATTTAGCCCCTACTTCTAGAGAAGCTTCAGGAGGTTCAGTTCTGACTTCGCCATTGAACTGAGAATATACTTCTTCCCAGCCGCTATGAATTCTCCAAGAAGCAGTACCCCTAAGTGCCCTATCTGAACCTTCAACAGATGCTTCTAAATCTCTCCTTTCTCTGATAGATTGCGACATCTGACTAGCAGCAAATCGTGACCAAATTAATGCATAAAGACGACTCTCGTCCGCAGATGCTTCAATCGTAAGAACATCTGGCTTACTAGGGCGAATCGCCTCGTGAGCATCTTGGACATTCGCTTTACCTTTCGCATCTTTGCCAACTACGCCTTGTCCGAGATATTCTTCTCCGTATTTATCACGAACATAATTTCTTACTTTCTTCCGAGCATCGGGATTGGTTCTTGTTGAATCTGTCCTGATGTATGTAATGTGACCTGATTGATATAGTGTAGAAGCAATACGACTTGTTTTTGAAACTGACCAGCCTAGTGTAGAGCTACCGGCTTGTAGCATTGTGTCAGTAGTGAATGGGGGTTGAGGATTTCTCTTCGTAACTCCATCGTTTACAGATGAGATAGTCAAAACCTGTGAAGAATTCAGAGCGTTGAAAGCAGACTTGGCTAGATCGTCATTGGATGTCCTATCTGCACGATGTTTCCCCAAGTCATCGAACCAAGCTTCGGAATCGTTCTTCTCGTGAAATCTAACATTGAATCTGACTCCATGACTATCTGCATTTACACTATGATATTCAATAGGCACATGTGCATCCCTCTCCATCTCTCTTTCGACAATGAACCCCAGAGTCGGAGTTTGGACCCGACCCATTGATTTAAGACTCCAAGATTTACTAAATCTAGAACACCGGTAACCAACCAATCTATCCATGAATCTCCTCACTTTGGCAGCATCAACAAGACTGGAATTGATTTCGCTTGGATTGGAAATTGAATCTGAAACTGCAGACTTTGTTATTTCATTGAAAGTCACTCTGAAAATCTTTGAAAACTCTCCGAATAGTATACTCAATCTCCAAGCTATGAATTCACCTTCTCTATCCGGGTCAGTAGCTATGTATACTTCTTCAACACCAGATTTACGCGCCTTAGCAAGAATCGAATTAACAACCCTTTCAGCCCCATCAGTCCAGTCCCATGGTGGCTCTGGAAGCTCTCCTTTGTTGGCTGCCCACATGGCTTTCGATCGTTGTTTAGATCCATTTCCAGATGGAAGATCCTGTACATGTCCGTTGCAGGCTTCTACAATCCAGCCCTTGCCTAGGTAATTCTTGACCGTGCGCGCCTTTGCACCCGATTCAAGAATCATCAACTTCATTTTTCCATCCTGCCGAAACGCCATTAACAGACACAACCGGCTGATTGCAGCGGCGTCTCCAACCCTGTATAAACATGAGTGGCGAGTGATTGGGACAACGCACGCATGCGCGCGCCCGCGTGTGCGCGAAGAGGAGATTATGCTAATCTAGCTCTGGACAAATTCTCATTCCAGGGCAACTCAGCCGACGGTCCTGCACAACCAATACAACCAGGATATCCAGCACTAGAAAGCTCAATCATTACTCTTAGATAACGATTCCAAATATCGTGAGTGTTTCCAGTAATCCAGACTAAATCTTGCCCCGGCTCGTCCCCACCAATACGCCCCCCGGGATTATCTGACAAATCTACAGTAATTGCATCAGAACTATTCTCAACATGATTCATCTCAATCATCAATGAAGGAGAAGAGTCGGTTAACGCTACACACAATTTCTCAATATCGTCTCCAAATATGGCCGCTGTGCGATAAGTCACTTCGCTACTACGAAGAGTCCTTCGTGCCAGTTCGCTAATCGCCGCAGCCTCAAATGTGGTACGCACAGACCTGCGATGCTACGCAACGCTTGAAGTGTACCTCTTTGCGCATTCGCCTGATGGGATTGCCATACAGCGTCTTTGTACGGCCAATGCTTCGATTCATCGATTCTGAGAATGCACACTCTCTTTCAATGAAAGCACTCAGCACATTCGGTCAGAGTAGAGTGGGCCAGAGGGCATTAAGCACCCTATACAATCCTCCAGAACTACCAATCCATGTTTTCGGGAGATTGTTCCATCACCCATTAGGCCTAGCTGCGGGTTTTGATAAGGGAGCAGAGGCTCTTTCGGCATGGCCAGCACTCGGTTTTTCATGGATAGAGTACGGAGGAATAACTCGTTTTCCTCAAGACGGTAATCCAAAACCTCGAATGTTTAGATCAGACCGTCACTGTGCGTTAGTAAATAGAATGGGTTTCAATAATCCAGGAGCTGCTGAAGTCCGTGACAGATTGATTGAGAGGCGAGCATCTGGGATGTGGCCAAAAACTCCCGTAGCAGCAAATATTGGACGTTCGAAGAAAACTCCCAACGAAAGTGCTGCTAGTGATTATTCCCAGACTCTTGAGATGCTTTGGAATCATGCTGATCTATTCGTCCTCAATATTTCATCACCAAACACTCCCGGGCTCAGAGAATTAGCAGATTCAGACTACCTGTCATCAATTGTAACTGAGTGTAAGTCTCTTGCTGAGCGTAAAGGGGGAGGCAAACCACTACTGGTCAAAGTCTCTCCTGATGCAAGCAATGAGGAAATCCTTTCATCCGCCCATTCTGCCCTTAGGTCCGGCGCAGATGGTTTAGTTGCAATCAATACATCGATGCATAGGCCAGTTCCTAGAAATTCGACTTCCAGAGGGGTTTTCGCTGAGTCCGGAGGGATTTCAGGTAGGCCTCTGCAAAACAGATCAAAAGAAGTAATTTCTCTCTTATATTCGGAAGTGGGAGAATCAATCCCCATCGTTGGAGTAGGGGGTATCGAGTCTACTGAAACTGCATGGGACGCAATTACATCGGGCGCTTCTCTTATCCAGCTTTATTCGGCACTCGTATTCAAAGGTCCATCAGTAGTGAGTTCAATAGTAAAGGGACTGAAGAAGAAGGTAAAGCAGAACGGTTTCGTGGGCCTAGACGAGGCAGTCGGATACGAGATTCCCTGACCATCAAACGGAAACCCTATTCTATATCCAAGTTAGGTTAATGTCATGGCAGGGACAAGAGCATCCAGACTGGGACTGGTCGCAGTTTCGATGGCTTGCTTAGTGGCATTGATGTTCATCAGTGTTAATCCCGAAACTCAATACTACATCGACGAGGTTATGGAATCGCCTCAAGATTACGAAGGAGATGTTCACTTACGAGGCCAAGTTGAACCAGGTTCTATCGACTCCACATCTTCTCTGTTTACATTAATCGGAATTGAATATTCTCTCAAAATTGATTATTCTGGAGCAGCAATACCAGATGGCTTTGATGAAGGACATACCATTGCCTTGAAAGGGCAATTAGTCTATGAGAATGGAGACTGGATATTGAACGCGATTGAGATTCAGACAGGATGTCCATCAAAGTATTCGGAGTAATTTGGACAATCCTGCTTAGGGATTCTTTGATATGGGCCGATATAACGGCCAAGTCGGGCTAGGGGGGGTGTTGACGTACTCTATTTTCCTCAAATCGTCGATAAAGGGGGCCTGAAGTCCGAGGGCGGCGCAGACGAGCCATTGGTGTCTCACCGGTTGACGTCGATGCCTCGCCCCCAAGAGATCCAGGTTGGCTGGAACCGCTTCCGGAGGGGAGCGAGGACTGTCTCATACCCGGGAACCAGGTCAGGCGCGGAAGCGAGCAGCCCGACCGGGGACGCTGGATGCCTTGGGATAGCGGGGTGGAGAAGATCGGTGACCTTACACCTCTGGTGACGAGCGTCCACCGAGGACATGCCCACTTTGGGTTTTATTTTTTGATGTTGAGCAATTTGTTCACAAGCTCTTCTGTAATCCCAAAGAAATTATTTTCCGAACAACGAATTAGTAATTCTTTCCAACCTGCGTGATCTCTGAGTGCAATATTTGTCAACTGTCGCCCCTTTTCAAAATCTCCTTTATTCGCCAGACTGATACCGGTCCAGAAAGAGATTTCTGGATATTCTAATGCCTGCGACATGTCTAATTCCAATTCATATCCATTATTTTGAAAGTCTGAATATATTGAATTCACTTTCAATAATCTTTCAAGCTCTTCAAGAGGATTAGGATGATCATCTACATTGATATCAACAAGTACTCCCTCCCACTCTTTATCCATTTTCTTTGAATTTACAACAAGTATCCTGCCGGATTGCATTCCACGAATGTCACCACCTGCATTTTGACCTGCTAATAATGATGAAAGAAGCCTCTCAGCTAAGTTTCCATTAGAATTTTGAAAAGCATCTGCCATATTTTGAGGGACTGTGTCATTCCACATCAGGTTCGCTTGGCAAGAGAAGCCTTCTCCAATAACATGACCTGCTGCCGGTATTGTCACTGAACCTGTGTGTGCGGCTACTCTTCCTGAGGAGTCTAACATAGCAACTTGGCGAATTTCTGACTCGGGGTCTTGTTTTAGACGCTCTTCAAGCGCTTCAGATGCCGAGAACCCCTTGCTCATTAATTCCAAGCCTAGCGGGCCGTGATCAATCAGTGCCATTGCTTGGGTCACAACTACTCCTACTCCGGACAAAGCCCAGCAAGCACCTCCTGCCCCATAGAAGTGAGATTGTATGCCCACGCCGTATTGGCCTGTTTCAGAGCATTTTGCGATGATTGAATAGGTCATTGAATTTCCTCTAAAGCGTATTTAGATCCAGTCCGCCCATTTTACAGACAATAGCAAAATGTTCTGCCGATACAGGCTGAACAGAGAGGCGTTGTCCCCTTTGTAGCAGAGGCATACCGTCTAAACTGGGATTGGCCTTGAGTTCCGGGAGTCCTACTGATTCCATCTCTTTTATCGGTTCAATGTCCACCATTATCCATCTAGGGTTTTCTGGAGTGGCCTTTTCATCGAAATAATTTGAATTAGGGTCTTGGGCAGTAAAATCAGGGTATCCTTCTCTGCATACCTTAGCCACTCCTGCTACATGAGGAGGTTTACAATTTGAATGATAAAAAAGAACCAAATCACCGATTTTCATATCATCTCTCATGATATTTCTAGCTTGATAATTCCTTACTCCGTCCCAATGAGTTTCTCCGTCTTCAACTAATTGTTCCCATGGATACACATGCGGCTCACTTTTCATCAACCAGAACGCCATATTCAACTCGACACACAGATGGTGCATAATGTATCTCACCAAGCATCATCAGATGCTCCCAGTAAGAGAGTTGCATCGATGGCATCCGCTTCATCCTTGGCCACAGCACGCCTTAGTCCGGCCGTTCTTACCATGGTCTCCACGCCCCCGGTTAAACTGACATTTGCCTTTATCAACAGTGAGAATACTGCAGGTAGTAGCAATAATGCGGAAAGCGCTGCAACTATCAGTAGTATGATTACCACTGTCACGAAGGGCTTTATCGCCTCAATCGGAATTAGATATGCCGAGAATAATCCGAATGCAGTAACTGTTACCGCTTCGAACAAACTCATTCCTGTGCTTGCGCATGCGACGCTAACAGCTTCAATTGTGCCGCCTTGCTCCTTAACACGATTCGCGATATGGATTGAGAAATCTATACCGACTCCTACAAGAATTGATCCGACCATCACCGTAACTAGAGAAAGTGGCACTCCTAGGGAATCCATTGCCAGCCATTGCATAGCGACAGTGAAACCAACTGGGACAGTAGTCAATAGTGCAAAGCGAAGATCCCGGAAGACTAGGCCTAATGCCAGAATTGTGGCCAATAAAGCAAATCCCAGAGAAGTCCATTGTGAATCGACAATTAAACTATTCACGGCAATTGTAACTGAAGCCACGCCTACTAGTTCAGAAGCCTTAACCCCTTCAGTAACATCAACCCAGTGGTTTACTTCATTGGTTGCCTTCTCAGTACTTTTGACATCCATGAAAGGCATATCGATGTAAATCAGACTACGATCATAGTCAGAGGAGATGAATAACTCTCTCATCTCAGTAGTCATACTGTTGTAAAAGATGTAAATTAGGAAATTATGTGCCTGATCATCACCAGAGGGAGCACCCTCCAAAGCAGCAAGAGTTTCCCAAAATGATCCATTGCCAGCAACTTCTCGACCGAAAATAAAACCAAGTGTCTCCTTTATTTGATCGGGTAGAGGCCATTCATCGATGATGTCAACAATAGGTTGTCCTGAGACATTAACTCCTACGGCGATAGCTTTCATCAGGAAAACTATCGAAACGGCTGTAGTTTGATCTACCCGATTACAATTCTGTTCTAACGCTTCAATTCCCCTTAAACTGTCATAAGGATCATTCACGGTTAAGTCAAAGAGAGAAGGATCTGCAGAGAGTTTAGCATCGTCAATTAGCAAGAAACCAGGTTGTCCAGCCTCGAACTCATTAGAATAATCACCCATCTTTTCGACAGCCATTACAGGGTTACCGTCTGCGCCTTCAGAAGGTGCCATCTCCAGAAGATCGATGTTCTCCTCAACATTCTGTCTCGAGAAGCCTGCAGATATTATCATTGCAATAATAAACAGAGACAACGCTATTTTGGTCCATTTTATCGGGACTCCAACGGCTCCAACGAATAACTTTGGAGGAGGATGCGATGGTTTCTTCAAGTCTAACATCATTGTAAGATTGGGTACCATGAGCATGGTCATTATGTAGACAACTACGATACCACCCGCTAGAGTATATCCAACGGTTTTTATCGGTGCCATCGGGGTGAAAGTAAGCGAGTAGAATCCAATAATTGTTGTAATTGCAGATAGCATCACGGCTCTTCCTGTAGAACTGAGTGCAATTTCCATTTTCTCTCTAGGGGTTCCAGAAGCTTCGGCATATCGATTAGTGATATGTAACCCATATGAGACACCTAAGGCCAATACAATAGGGCCGACAATAATAACAGTCATTGTGACTTCATAATCAGTAAATCCAATAATCCCTAGTGTAATCCAAACTGAACACAGTGTTGGGAGGCCTGATATTATCAGTACCTTCAGTCCTTGCACCCATCGAATCCTACCGGTCTGCAATAAATCACAATGGAATATGAAAAGCCCTAGGGCAACAAATATTCCTCCAATAGGGAACACCTTCCAGAACAATTTGAAAGATTCCTCAGTTACTGCATTAGTTATAGGCACGGGACCCGTGAGTGTCATTGTTAGATTCTTATCTGCCCAGTCATTTTGCTGTCCAAGAGCATTTATCGCTCCTTGTGTTTCAAGAATCAGTTCTGATATTTCCACATCATCAACACCGTCGCCATTTCTATCTGACTCAATTCCGATGATGATTACGCCACGATTCCAGCCATGTCCAGAGGTAACTTGATCGGTAATACCATCATCATTGAAATCTTTCCCAACATCACGAACTAATTTGTCGAGTGCATTCTGAGGCATCTCATCTAAAATCTGATCAACTCGCTGTTGATCGGGAATACTGTAACTACCGATTATATCCTGCTGTTCGTCTATTGTATCATTGAAATCGTCGGTTAAATCTCCATTTCCTGTAGCCTCTGCCAGAGCTGCGAAAGTAGCCTTGGCAATTCTACCAGCACTGGAATTCACCTCTTTTATTACTGTGGAAATGGATAGCAGATAGATGATATTATCTTGTGTTCCTCGATCATTCCTTGCATAGTTCAATTCTCGTTCTATCGCGTCAATCTCTTCAAGAATCTCTACAGAGGTCACATTCAAACTTTCAGACTCTACATAGACTACCATAACATTAGTTGTCCAATTCTCTTCAACACTAGCGAGTAATTCTGTAACATCATTACCTTCTGGGAGATATACTTCGAGATCGCCATTGACATTCAAGGCAGACTCCTCCTGACAATAGTCCGGGTTATCAAAACCATCTCTACAATCAAGAATACCAGAATGAAGTGTAAAGAACCCTGTAACTATTAGGCACAGAGCTACGGTAATTGCAGGGGCACGAGTCAATATCGATGTTCCAGATGCGTTTGCTAAATTCCTACGAATAGCATTAGGAATTCTCTTCAAAGAGCCTGTAACAGAGTCAATATCCATATTTTCTATTGCTTCTTTGCCAGTGTCAATTCTAGAACTGATATCTCCGCGGACCCTATCAATTGTGGTACCGCGAGAATCATCTCCCGCTTCGTCTCCTTGCATATCTAGGAGGCATGTGCAAGCAGAGGGAACTTCAACCCCACGGAACTAAGATTTCTCAGATAGCGATTCCGACCCGCAATATATTTCGGGAACGGTCAAGAATAGGCTATCTCACGGATGAGCGCGGAAGTGATTCGATGAGCGGACCTAGCATACCTGACAAGAGGTGGTCGGTAGATCTAGAGAAGCGGATTCAAGAAGAGCACTATGACCAAGGTTATGAAGACAGATATTCCTTTGATTCAAAGAGCGAGCGAGAAATTTTCATTATCGACACCCCTCCTCCATATCCTAGCGGTACTTGGCACATTGGAGCCGTCGCTCAGTACAGTATGATAGATGTTATTGCAAGGAGCCAGAGGCTCTTGGGAAAGGAAGTTAGATTCCCATGGGGTGTAGATCGGAATGGAATAAACATCGAATTCACGGTCGAAAAGAAATTTGGGCGGAAAATGAGAACCTATGATAGGTTCGAATTTCTCAAACTATGTGAAGAGACAATCGAATCTTACACCCAGGCAATGAGAGATACTGCCAAGAGAGTTGGACTCTCATGCGATTTTGAGAATGAATACCTCACCGATTCGCCCGACTATAGGGCGATTTCACAATCTATCTTTGTTGACTTATTTCGTCGAGGTGATATCGTCGAGGATTTGCGTCCAAATATCTACGACCCAGTTGAAGGAACTACAATCGCTGACGCTGAGGTGCAGAGAGTGTCCAGAGAGACACTACTCTGTGATGTCATATGGACAACTGAAGATGGCGAAGAAATCGTAATTTCAACCACCAGACCTGAGATGATTTGTGCTTGTGGAGTAGTTGTAGTTCATCCAGATGATGAAAGGTACAGTAGCATAGTTGGTAAGAAAATCTCTTTGCCTATGCCCGTAAACGGAAGGGATTCAGAAGTCGAAGTTGTAACTCACCATTCAGTAAAAATGGACTTCGGTAGTGGAGTTCTGATGATTTGTTCTTATGGTGACCAGAATGATGTTGCAGTTTTTAGAGAACTAGGTCTGAAGCCACATGTAGCAATTGGTTTGGATGGTTGCATGACAGAAATTTCCGGGCCATTGTTCGGACACCCAGCCGAGCAAGCAAGAAGTATGGCAATTGATATCCTTCGTGAATCAGGAAAATTGTCCGACGCGAAGAAGCACATGCAGGAGGTTCCAGTTAGTGAAAGAGGAGGAAACCCCGTTGAGATTATTCTGCTTAAGGAATGGTATGTCCGCCAAACTCATATTTTGGATCGACTAGCTGAGCTTTCAGACAAATCAATATTCATTCCTGAGAGAAATAGGCAATATCTTCATGATTGGATGGATGGAATATCTATCGATTGGCCAATTAGTAGGCGTAGATGGTACCACACCGAAGTTCCGATTTGGTATTCTGCCGATGGCACAAAAGTAGTCGTTCCTCCTCATGGACAATATGTCCAACCCTGGAAGGATTTACCGCCCGACGACTCCGAAGTACTGGATAGAGATACCAAGCAGAGTTTAGGATTTTACAGGGACATATCTGACTCGCTAGGAGAATTAACTGGAGAAGAAAAGGTGTTTGACACTTGGATGGATTCTTCAAACTCTAATCTGTTTGTCTCGGGATATATTAGTGACCCAGAATTATTCAAACGATCATTCCCAACAGCAATCAGGCCCCAAGGCAAGGAGATTGTTAGGACTTGGCTGTATTACACATTGCTGAAGAGTGCATTACTTTTGGACAATAAAGGATTTGAGAATATCTGGGTAGATGGACTTGGAATGGATCCATGGGGTCGTAAGATGTCCAAATCTCTTGGTAACGGGATAGATGCTGATTCTGTGCTGGAATGTGGAGCCGGAGGCCGAACAGGATCATGGAAAATCAAAGGCCCTGATGGAAAGCAAGTACAACTAAGGGCGAACAAGATTGGAAGCGAATGTTTCCGACTGTGGAAAGCATGTGATGCTCAAGTCGGAGACGATTTC
>DAON01000082.1:0-6331 GCA_002501885.1 Euryarchaeota archaeon UBA220
GAGGTGCTGAGGCCCAAGGAACTAGATTGATTACCACTCGGTCTCAGAATTACGCATCGATATTGCAACAGCAGTAGCCCCGATTAGAAGAAGAAGAACTAGGCCAACTGCGACCAGTGTCATCGAGTTGTTAGTAATCCAGTTTCCTCCACTGCCTCCAGAAATCAGTTTCTCAAGTTCTAGGGTCTGCTGCTGCTCATTGTACGGAGTTGTGGAAAGGTAGGTGTCTGTGGCTCTGACTTCTATTGTCATGTTGCCCTCAGGCAAGGTCGTTCGAACATCGAAAGAGAGTGTGTATATTCCATCGCCTGAGATCCTATCTCCGCCTGTTCCATCGTCCACCATGAGAAGCCAAGCCTCGGAGCTGCCAATTGGAGCTAGTCTGCCAATCTTTGCTTGTGCAGAAGAGACTCCATCTGGATCATCAATTGCAACTTCCAGGAAGTGTGTAATCGGGTCACCACTAGAGGGAACATGTACTGTGTCGACTGTTTCTCCTTCCCTGATAATGGCGATAGCCCCAATAATCGGAGCTTCATTCTCAATTGTCAACTTTGGTGCATCAATAGGGAAGCCTCCTGCGTGAGTATGCTCTGAAATCACTGTCTCGCCGTCGCCGTCGGTTATTCGGATTGGAATTGTTCGCTCCCCGGGAGACATGCCGGCCGGTACAGTAAATTGGCCAATCCATTCACCATTAGTTTCGATTAGTTGGCTTAGCTCACCTCCGACACCAAGCAAGTCAACGGCTACAGATTCGACTCCATGACCATCCACTGCGGTGACTGTAACATCGACAATATCTCCACGGACCACGGATTCAGGTGAGAATTGTAGAGAAAGCATTCGGGGGGCTGCATTAGTAATCTCGATACTGGATTCCTCAACTATTGAGACCCAGAAGTCATCAATTGTAACTGAGGTTTCGATTATGCCATGCTCTAGGCCGTCATAAATCACCAGTGCCGTCCAGATGTCATCATGGATGGTGTGGTCGCCAAGAAGACCAGTATCTGAGAGTTCGACTATTCCTAGACCAATGTCAGTCAAATCTATTGACACCGCTGTGACATCTGTATCGAAGTCATAGACTAGAACTTCTAGATGAGCGGAGTCTCCCTCAGTCAGTAGCCTGCCTTCTCTGAAACCTACAGAGAGTAGAGCCGGAGGAGTATTTTCTTCCTCTGAGATTACCGAAGGAGAGAGGACTCTGTCGACTGACTGATGTTCAACAAAAGCGAGATTTTCAGAGCTCCCGTTCTCGTCAAATGAGATGTCAATCCAGCGATAGACTTCATTCAGTAAACCAGCAAGTGGGCCCTCATTGACGACGCTACCTGATGCATATGTGTTACCGCCATAATCGCCAATCCACTCTGCTAGAGTGACATTGTGTCCATCCATTTCACCATCTACAATCGACATCACATCGACTGAGAGTATGAGTGCGTTGTTACCTACAAGGGCAAAACTATCTCCTGGCACGAGAATCTCTGGAGCAGATCCGGTCTCTCTAGATATATGGTTCTCAAAGATACGGTTTGCTTCTGGTTGCTGAGCCTGTACGATAATAGGAGAGGACTCTGGATATTCATTATTCACAGTTCCATTGTCCTCAATATACTGGTACCTGATGGTACGATTCCACCAGTCGACTTGTGGAACTGTGTACTCGTAGGTCAAGTTGTGCTCAGCTTGCCAGTCCTCAGTAATAGGGCCAATTGGAGTTGCAGAGACATTGAACCAAAACTCATTCTCGATTTTATCTACCTCAAACATAACACCAGTTGCATTCTCTTGAGTTCCTGAGTCAACAATTCTTCGAATCAATCCAAAACTACCCTCGGCATCACCGTCATAGGTTCCATCGAGTCTGATTGTATCTGCAATTGTCTCTCCTCCCATAGTCTCGAAATGAATGAGAGGAATGGTTCCGTTCACTTCGACTTCAAAGAAGTCGTCGTCAATTAAGAAACCAAAATCCCCACCGCCAAGAATCAGTGAGTGTTGTTCCTCTCTAATTCCATCTTCCCAGCGCTCTAGGATTCTGAACTCATCAAGATCAAATGAGAAATACTCGTTTGCGCCACTGTCGAGTCGCAGAGTAGCATTCGCTTCGAGTTGTAGATGCTGTAGTCTCCTTCTGTCATCTTCATCCCATGTCTCCCAATAGAATGATGAGAGTTGCCCAAATCCTCCTTCAGAACTGTTGTTATCTCCTCCATTGAAAGATAACCAACCAGTTCCGTCGATTAGGAAGCGCTCTGTAGAACTGCCTTCCTGCCATGAACGCAGAACCAGTACTTCGTGAACATCGACATCCACGGAGAATCCACTACTTCCTTCACCATCTTCTTCTGTGGTGTTCAGGAAGAGTGAGCCGTTTCCTCGCATCTCGAAGTCCTGATTCAAAAGTTCAACTCCATCATAAGTCTCGTTAAGCCAGATTGTCTCAAGGTTGAGTGCCAGCATGAGGCCTTGTGTGCCGTCCATAGAGTCTAGCAACAGAGTCCCATTTCCAAGTTCGTTGGACTCCAAAATATCGCCAGTTCTCTTCTGCCATCCTCTTCCCTCGAAGTCGATATTGTTGTCTTGTTCTGTACCCTCCATGTTCCAAGTTGTCTCTCTAGTGATCTCATGATCAGCCATAGGTTGATTCCAGCGAGTAATGGAGAGTTCTCTGGAGCAGGTGGCCTCGGATGTTGTTACAGAAATCTGGACGTTGTCTCCAAACTCAGGCTCAGTATCGAGAATAATGTCAATCTCTCCACCAGCATTGATGTACGAGGCGTTTGAGTTGTCAGCAATTTGAATATCATCTCTGTGCTGCTCGACTGAAACTGTAACTGAAGTTGGAGTATCGCCTCCAGTGAATGGGGGGTCGAATATCACAAGATACCTATGCAGAACATCGAATGTAACATTCCAACCCCCGTCCCAATGCTCCTCGATATCCCAATCGACAAGTACGGCACAGGTAGTCTGCGTCTCTTCCTCAGCGAGAACCAACGATGCTTGGGTCGATAGCAAGAGAGTTACGAGGATCACAAGGGCTTGTCTCGCGCGAGGCACAGCATGTGCCTCGAATCATGAGATATGAATCGATTCCCGCCCTGTACTAGAACAGAGGCTCTTCGTAATCGTCATCCTCTCCCGAGCGTTCTCTCCACAATGAGGTGGGGACATCGTCGTAAACGCCGGCATAAGGGTCTTCGTCCTCCTTACTTGCCTCGCCTTCAGCAGCAAGTCTAGCAAGCTCCTCGGCATTGGACTTGAATTTCCAGTAGTGAATTCTCCACTCGCGCCCATCCCAAAGTGTGGTCTCTTCTGATTCAGTTGTCAGCAAGTCATAGTCCTGCAACTGATAGAACAGGTTACGATCAGTTGGCTCGAGAGCGTTGTCGATGATACGATTGGAGAAACCGAAGAATCCGAGTGCATGCTCGGCGATGGTCTCAGCGACTGAGGTCTCCATATCGGCATCGACCTTATGCCGAATAGCGTCGGTCAATTGTGCTAGTGTCAATCCCATCTAATCCCTCCGCGGCGAGTATAGATGAGAGGCCGCGCTATTTCAACAGTCCTTCCCTGTGCCCTGAAAAAGGTCAATTTCTCTCCGAAGCCGTTAATCTTCCTGCTACTTTCGCGACCTCGTGGAAGAGCAGCAGAAAGTTACTTTCCTCGGTCTCGAAGAGTTCGAAGATGGACCATGGGACATTGTGATTCTGCCAATTCCATTTGAGATGACAACAAGCTGGGGAGAGGGTACGAAAGATGGTCCTGCAGCTTGTATCTCTGCTAGTTCTCAAGTAGAATTGTACGACCCATTGCTTCCCGAGGAGCTGCCTTGTGGGATGAGAATGCATACTGCAGAAGCATGGTCGTCAAATGCTGGAACTATGATGGAGCAATTAGATTCGATTAGAGACTATGCAGTAAAGTGGATGGATGGTGAGCAATTTCCGTTATTCCTAGGCGGTGAACACGGTATTTTGCCCCCTTTGATGCAGGCTGCTACAGGACATCCTTCATTGGGAGGGGATTTGAGTCGCCTAACGCTAATTCAGGTTGATGCCCATGCTGACCTTAGGGATCAACTTGGAGGAGAGAGGTTCTCTCATGGAACCGCAGTCAGGAGATCACTCGATGCAGGCATAGGCCATGTAGTCCAAATTGGTACACGAGCGCTATCCAAAGAGGAGGCAGAATTTTCTCACAAAGATGAGCGAGTGGAAACCTGGTATGCCAGAGATTTCATGGGCGTGTGTGACGGACCAGAAGGATGGGCTGCACTCAAAGAAAGAATTTCGCAAATAGAAGGTCCCGTCTGGTTGACTTTCGATGTAGACGGTCTCGACGGTTCGCTTGTTCCAGATACCGGCACTCCAGTTCCTGGAGGTTTGAGTCATTGGGCAGCTGTTGAGATCATCGAGGACCTATTCGCAAGTTCTGCTGAGGTCATTGGGGCTGATGTCAACGAAATCGTTCCCGGTGAGGACCGTCTAACTCAATTCAACGCAGCACTAATCGCCACCAAAATAATGGCTGCTCATGTTGCTAGTAGCAACTAGTGGCAAAATCCACATCTAGTGCCAACAATTGTAGATGAAGACCTTCTCAGCGGCGCTATGCGCCGCTGGGCAGCAATCATACTCACATCCCTGGTGCTTACTGTGCCCGTTGCGCCGGCGGCATCCGCACAGATAGGTCAGCCGGACATAATTCAGGAGCACTGGTATCATTCCTATGCAACACTGACATTAGATGTCAATGCATGGGCGGATGATTACCCCGAAATCGTGAATTTATTGGTCGTAGGTCAAACAGAATTGGGAAGAAACCTATGGATGTTACAGATTTCAGATTGGAGTCAGGAGACAAAACCCGATGGGTCTGCTAAAGAAGTCGTTTACATCGACGGAGGGCATCATGGGAACGAACATTTAGGAACAGAGCTCGCATTTCTGGTAGCTGAATATTATATCGAGGGTTGGGCCGATGGAGAAGAAGAGGTACTAGATGTATTGGCAACTACTGAATTACATATTCTCATCATGCTAAATGCAGATGGAAATGACTTCGATACCAGATGGAATGTCAATCAGGTAGACCTGAATAGAAACTATGACCATTATTGGAACACATGCCCTACTACTCAGCCCGGGAGTTCGGCATTCAGTGAATCAGAGACTCTTGCAAATTCGATTTACATGAACGAAGTAGTCCCTCATGCCGATCTATACATCACAATGCATACTGGAGTTTGGATTATGCTCTACCCCTGGGGGAAATGGCCAGAGCAGCCTTCTGACTGGGAAATGTATCACCATATTAGAGATGAAGTGAATTCAAACATTTCAGACATACCTATTCGTAACGCTAACCAAGGACTATACCCCAATTGTGGAACTAGTCGTGATTATGGCTACGGTATTATGGGGTACCCGACTTTCACCTTTGAGACCGATGATGAGCAATTCCTTCTAGGATCCATAGAGGCAGTCTCAGACAGATTGGGTGAAGAACTCGATGTGATGAATTATCTAATTGAGAATGTGTGGTACTGGAGAGCTAGGTTGGTAGTTGATTCATTAGCCATAGATGGGTCTCGAGTTGAGTTATCAGTTTCTAACCTAGGTAGGGCTTCTACGGCAAATGCCACTCTAGTCTATATCGATGAAGATGGTGCCGAGTTTGTCCCTAGTATTTCTCTGGAAAAGGAGCCATGTGCTATAGAATCACAGTTTAATTACTCGCTTGTAGGATGTGGATTTCAGGTCAATGCCACCAATAGTACGCAGATTACCCTCGACTTCGAAGGCGTGAAGATTTCTGAGGATGGGCAATTCTTTCTACACTATCAGAAGCGAGTGGTCGATGCGTCGATGTGGGCGATTGAGGAAGTCAACAATAGCGTTGTTGGGAAAAAATCTGTAGAGTCAGGTCTGCTTCCTGCCCCTTCGTTAATCCTAGTTTTAGTCTCCTTCGCTCTAGCGGCGATTAATGGAAGAAATAGTAGAATTGAACCTTAATTTGTATATTCATTATACTAATTTTCACTCTAAAGTATTGATTTTCAAAGCAATTCTTTGTATATTGCTACCAAATCGCAGTCTTCGGCGATAAGATGAATTGGGCCAATAGTGAATTCGATGAAGCCTGTGAACAACTGCTGATACCTCTCTTTGAAGGAGTGGACCGGGCTCCTAACAATGCTCTATCAGGTCTTGGTCGGAGCCAGCGTAACCTAGTCAAGGAAGCGATTTCATCTGATGAGTTTGAAGGAAAAAAGGGACAGAGAATGGTCATTTGGACCCCTGAATGTAGAGTC
>DAON01000082.1:6717-6899 GCA_002501885.1 Euryarchaeota archaeon UBA220
AATACTGGAGCTCGAGTGATGGCTTCTCTATCCAAGAAGAAAGGGCTCTCAGTATGCGTGAGATTCACCTCCGGATGGACAGGTGAGCGAATGATTGACTTTGCTGAAGGAATGATGCTGCGAGATTACGAGTTTCTAGAGCATCAAGAGATTGATGATGATCATATCGTTGACCCATGGTC
>DAON01000105.1 GCA_002501885.1 Euryarchaeota archaeon UBA220
CATAGCAAGGCGATGTGTTGATGAATAGAAGTGCATGGGCAAACCCACTAGTGGTATCATGGAGGATTACCTTCTCGAGTGTATTAGTTCGCTGGACAAGTCAGGAACTGATCCCTTGCGGCGTAAAAAAGCGGTACAGCGACCAAAGGCATGGAGTCTGCTGCCCAATGAGTGGCGGGCTCTGGCCTTGCTAGCAGCCAGCAAGGCTAGTGTCGATGCTCCATCAATTGAGACAGGAGGGAAAACTAGCCGGGGCAGAATTGGCAGAAGAGGAGGGCGAGGTAGGGTTCGCAGAACTGAGGATTGGTTGTCAAGCTGTACCGATGCTTTGGATTCTGAATGGTCATCGGCATATCGACTAGCCGTGTTGTTGATTCATCGAAATAGGGTAAAAGATTGGGATTCAAGTCTAGACTCTCAACTAGATAGTCTGAGAGAGGATTGTATTTCGGGGATTCATCCAGTCTGGGAAGCTTTGGCTAAAGAAGCGCCAATCCTAGCAGAAATGGGGCGATTTCCAGTAATCGAGATTAATGAGTCGGAGATAGATACTAAGAGTTGGGTAGAATCTTCTAGGATTGATCCTCTAGATTTCCTTCAGGTCAAAGATTGGTTAGATCTTGGTTTGCCTTTCAGAAGTGATTCTGAACAGGACCATGCGCTTCACTCTATTCGCAGAGATATTGCCGACGGTAAGCCACGAATGAAAATGTGGTTGCGAAAGATGAAGCCATCACTAAGAGGTATGAGAGCCGAGGGTGCATTGCTCGAAGGAATCTTACTAGCGGCTATCTCAAGTGATCAAGCGTTGCAGGTACTGGAGGATATCCAAGGCGGTCTTTTGGAAGAGGTTGCAAAGCAGCAAGCACGACTAATCAGAATTCGTTCGGGCGAGATGACTGACTGGAGAGTTAGTGCTCTAAACGGAAGTGATGATAATCTGTCTAGAGCATTGAGGGTGGCTGCTTGGAAGGAGTCTGAACATTGCGGAGAAGAATTGACTGCTGATGAGTTATTGATGGGTTCAACTATTCTGTCTGAAATTGGTGAGGTTCTGCCTAATCCTGTTAGGTGGGAGCTGGCTAGTAAACTGGCCTCTGAAAATCGAGCTCCGGAGGCTATCGAGATTATTGGTAAAGCCGATATTGAGAATCCTAGGCATGTATCAACCGCACTGGATTTGTTGTCTAGTAGTGATTCTGAATCAATATCACAGGCTATCCTGTCATCAATTAGTGAGATGGATGAAGAAGGATTAGGCTCAGTAATTAGTGGAGAGGGTGTTTCAATTGATACCCGGTTAGAAGCTGCAAGAGAGTTGCTAAAGAGAGATTCAATCAGGCATACAGATGTTGTTCTCAATACCTTCATCGAGGCTGCGGACATAGGCGGAATGCTGGCAGTATTCGAAGAGTCGCCTTCTCTCGCCGAGGTTTATCCTCAAAGGGTTCTACTCTGTTGGCACTTGTATTCAGGTAGCGAATTATCTGAAAACAAGAGCCTTACTGAGTTGAGAAGGGTCGCTCTGTCTTCGATTGGAGGGTCCAATAAGGATTTACACCTGAGTAATACTTCAATCGCGTTGATTTCTCTACTGGACGGATTGGCTCAGGAAGTTGAGTCCATCCATGAGAAACTAGACTCTGACGGTCTACGCTCACTGAACGAAGTCAGGAGGGCTTTGTCCGTTGAGGGCGACCGTATTGTGCGTGAAACCAGTATCAATAATCTCAGTGAATCTGTTAGTAAAGCAAATCTGTCTACTATTGAAAGGCGATTATTTGAGGCTTTACTTGTTTCATTGCAATTGAACAGGTCAGCTATGGATTTGCAAATCGGTACCAAAGAACGGGTTGAGGAAGCGGTTCGTTCACTGAGTAACCTCTCATGGAGTAACGGCGTGTCGATGAAGACAGTCGGGACAGTTACTGACTTAGTGGTAGAATATAACATCGGAGTTCCGTCTTTAGAGGATTGGTATAGGCGGCATGCAAAGTCTTCGCCTGAACTACAAATTGTTCGTGCAGCGATACTGCGAGAGAAAGGAGATCGTCTGAATGCTGCTAGAGCATACAAGGATGCTGCGGGAAAACTCGGTGAAGATTTCGAGAAATCCTCATTGGTCATGCGCAAGGCATTGATTGAATTCGCTCATTCAGCTGGATGGAAAGAGGCTGTATCGATTATTGATTCTAATCCCGCTCTGGCAAGTACCGTCACTAGTCGTTTCAAACTATACCTCAGAACAGGTGATCATCACGATGCTGAGAGAAGGGTTCAGGCCAGCTCTGAATTACTTGCTTTCGCGAGAGACCGAGGAGTATCCAATGACGAAAGTTCGCATCTTGCTGAGAGTGGTGGCGAAGTGTTGGAAAGCCTACTGAGGTATCCAGAAGAGCACGGTCTTCCTTCGGAACCATTTGTTGGTAGAGTAAGGGCTGCGATGAAGGATCTCAAGTCGGTTGAGACCGGTAGACAAAGTGACATTGAGAGGAGTGTTCTGTTTGAACTCCGAGGAAGGCGTGATCCTGAAGTTGTTGTCAAAATGGCAATGGATATTGCTGAGGACAATCCACTCGGAGGATTGAGAATTCTTGAGAAGGCAATTTACTCCAATCTTCTTGAAGAAAATCAATCTGAAGCCCTGAAGAAGAGTCAGAGAGCTCTATTCACAAGTCACAGTGGAATAATCCCAGTAAAGGACAGGAGAACTCTGAAGGGGCTTTCTCTCAAGCCTCTGATTATCGTAGATACTAACATTCTGATTGAAGCTCTGAAGGACGACTTGTTGCGTGAACTGTCTGTCGACAATCTAGGTAGTTTAGATTGGACTGTGGAGAGGGCTTTCCACTGGATGTTGCGTCGTAGAGCACAGGAGGAGAGGGTGGTTCTATTCGTCCCTCGAGCTGCGGAAGGTGAGTTTATGCATAGAACAAAATCCTCGCAATCAGTGCTACAATTGTTCTCGGATATTTACATCGATAAATCAGTCTGGGATGATATTATCGACGATGAGTTCCTTTCCAAGCGTACTAGAGAGGTGCTATCCAGATTCAATACTTGGAGTAAGGGCGCTGGCAAAACTGGCGGTGTTGCGCTCGATGATTTCCTGGTCAAGCACAAGGATGCATTCTTCCTGATTGATGAGCAGAAGAGGAGGATTGGCAAGGCGCCGGCAAGGACTACGATAAATGGTGATGAGATATATCCTGAAAAGGGAGACAGAGACATCATGTCTGATGCTGCAAGTATAGCAGCAAGTTGCCATGCAGACATTGGTAGTGTGCTCGTCGCGACCAGAGATTCTGATTTTAGACTGGTATCGAGAGCTTTGGAAGAAGAATTTGGCTTCGGCGTAGTTGGTGATGCTCAGCAACTAAACGACAGGGTCTTGTGAAGTCTCAAACAGTTGCGGCCATCTTTGTTTAATTCTGTTGAATAGTACTCTTGAGAAAACCATTGAGAATATCAGAAAGATGATTGATGACCACCAAGGAGTCTCGCCACTGGTGGCTAGGAACCAAGTTACTACTAAGATGCCTGCTCCGTAAATGGCCCTGAAGATTGAGAAAACCAAGAATGTCCTGAACATGGAGCTGGAGGTAATTCTCTGTACTAACGATGTCGATTCATTCGACATACTAATCCGACCGATCTTTCAGATTGGGATTGCTGTTCAGTGATTCTCCTAATCTGCTCATAATTACAGTCGCTGATTCTATACTATGTACAGTCTCAACACTCTTGCCAGCTGACCAGAGATCCTTGGCCGACTTCTTCTTGCCACGGGCCAGGGACCTCATTCTGAAAAATGAAATCCCTGTGATTAAGGCCCTTGTCCGATGTTTAAATCGGCTATTCAAGAGTCTTCTGACTAGCCAGTTGTTATGTTGTTTGACGCCTTTACCATCGATGATTGCTATTGGTACCCCTGTCAACTTAGTTGTCCAGGTGATGTCTTCTTCTGATGCATTCACTATGGCATCCTTGTAATCCTGAGGTGTTGTGCACTCATCGGTAGCGATGAATCTGGTGCCCATCTGAACTCCGTCATAACCTATTTCAAGCGCTGCATTCAATTCCTCCTCACTACCAATTCCACCAGCACAAATAAGGGGCACACCCAAGTCTGATAGTTCCTCAAACATCTCTTCCATTGTCTGATCTCCTAGATGTCCTCCGGCTCGGTTGTTTACACAAATCAGGCCGTCGGCACCGCATTGGATTCCCTTTTCTGCGTGAAATCTGTTCGTAACATCGTGATAGACAACACCACCGTAAGCGTGGACCTTTTCACAAACCCAATCAGGCTTACCCAAAGAAGTGACAAAGAATCGTATG
>DAON01000065.1 GCA_002501885.1 Euryarchaeota archaeon UBA220
GTTTGGGAAAAGGCTGGACAGGTCGTCGTGGTGAATCCAGACAAGGGTCTTTTGGACCGTGTTGGAGAGGATGCAGACGTCATTTTCGAGTAAGTCAGTGATGGCGACGACCTTTAGCGCAGAATTGTCTCGGTCGACCGTGGGTCGCGTGCGCAAAGCCTTCGGAAGAAGGGTTGACTGGTTAGCCAAGTGGTTACTCAGATTTCGAGTAATTTCGGTCCCTGCAAGTATGTTTGCTAACTCCAGTTATGCTTGGAGTTTCATCTCTCGTACCGACAGAATCCGTGCAAGACGACTTCGTGACCGAGTCAAGCGAGGAGAGTTGCCCCAGCACATCTCGATTATCATGGATGGGAACAGACGATTTGCGTGGGGTAAAAATCTCGAAAGAGGAGTTGGGCACGCCCAGGGGAAAGAGAAACTCAAGGAAGTTATGGACTGGATTCTCGACCTCGGTATTCCTTACTTTACTGTCTATGCCCTCTCTACTGAGAATCTTAAGGAGCGGTCGGAGGCTGAACTCGAAGGCCTGTATGATTTGTATGTGGCTGGGCTTAATGAGATTGCAGAAGATTCCAGGATTCATGAGAATGGTGTCAAGGTACAGGCTGTAGGTCGTCTGAACATGCTGCCAAACAGGGTCAGAGAAGCTCTCAAAAATGCAGAATCGCGTACTGCTGACTACTCAGACTTCTTGTTCACAATCTGTCTAGCATACGGCGGCAGAGAGGAGATTGTGGATGCGGTTAGAGATGTAGCAGTCGCCCACGCTGGTGGTGAATTACCAGTTGAGATGATTGATCAGCAGCAGATTTCCAGTCGCCTTTACACCGCCGACTTACCTGACCCAGATTTGGTTATTCGAACCAGTGGAGAGGAGCGTGTGTCCAATTTCTTACTCTGGCAGATAGCCTATTCTGAACTACACTTTACAGATGTTCACTGGCCTTCGTTCAGTAAGGTCGACCTATACGAGGCGCTTGAGTCATACCAAATGAGGAGGCGTCGCTATGGGGAGTGAGTCGTGCGATACCTGCGGCCGAGATGGTTACAACAACCCTGCTGTATCCGTTGACGCGGTAGTGCTCAGACAGGGAGATTCGGGTACTGAAGCTCTTCTGATTCGCAGGGGTGCCGAGCCTTGGAAGGGTCGACTGGGATTCCCTGGAGGATTCGTTGAGAATGGTGAAGATCCTGAGGATGCTGTGCTGCGAGAGCTGGAAGAAGAGACTGGAGTCGATGGATTCGACCCCGTTGCATTGGCTATTCATGGGGCTCCAAATAGAGATCCAAGAAAGCATGTAATTGGCCTGTTCTACCTAGTTGATGCAGACCCAGATTCAGTTCCTAGGGCCGGTGATGATGCAGCTGAAGCGGCTTGGATACCATTGTCGGGTCTGACAGCCGAAGAATTGTCAGGCGACCATATCCGAATAGTCGAGATGTTGCGTGAGTAAGCCTATCACCTGCATTCCCCTCCGGGATTCATGAGTAGCAAGAAGAAAATCGACACTGGCGCAGATGTAATGGGACCATACAGCCTTGGAATTACTGTCAAAGACCACATCTGGTTATCAGGTCAGATTGACAACACACAAGACGGAATTGAGGCGCAGACTCGAGGAACTTTGGCTAAGATAGACGAGCTTCTAGAGGCTGCTGGTAGCAGTAAGTACGACTTGGTGAAAGTCACAGTTTTGATGACCGATATCGGAAATTACTCTGCGATGAATGACATTTACTCCGAGTGGCTAGATGATGCTATGCCTCCTTCCAGAGCTGCGTACGCTGTGCGCGACCTACCTGGAGGTGCATTGATTGAGATTGTTTGTGAGGCATTTCGCGGAAGTGGGAGTTAGTGACTAGTGACGAGGGAAAGGGTGCGCCCCTTTTCACGCCAGTATTGGTTGTAGGGTGCATCATCGTCCTCGTAGGGTTTGCAATTCGGGCATCATTTGGAGTGTTCCAGATACCTATCGAAGATGAATTCGGATGGCCTAGAGCAGAATTCAGTCTAGCCATAGCGATTCAGAATCTTGCATGGGGATTCGGTGCCCCATTCTTTGGTGCTTTTGCAGAAAAACTTGGAGACAGGAAGGCCATTGTCCTAGGTGCAATTCTGTATGCTCTTGGGTTGGTTCTAACAACTGGAGCGGAGTCTGCATTTGCAATTCAGTTCTACGAAGTCCTCGTAGGGTTTGGAATAGCAGGAACCGGTTTCGGAGTCATTCTAGCGGTCGTTGGACGAGCTAGTGCTCCAGAGCATCGGGCCATGAGTCTAGCCATCGCTACAGCCTCTGGATCTGCTGGACAAATTGTAGGTCCGACTGTAGCAGTATACTTGCTCGAAAGTATGACTTGGCAATCTGTATTCCTGATTTTTGCTGTCTCAATTTTGGCTGTGCTGCTATTGCTTCCCTTCATGCGGTCTCCAGAGAGGGCCAGTAAGGAAGAGATTGAGGAAAGTCTTGGAGAGATACTTCGTATGGCTGTGAAGGATCCTTCCTACATGATGATCTTCGTCGGATTCTTCTCCTGCGGCTACCAACTAGCATTCATCACAGCACACTTTCCAGCTCTAATCACCGAAATGAGTGCTCCAATTGATGGAACAGGTTGGTGCGGAGATCTGGGGATTGAAACTACAGCTGCATTGGGTGGTTTCGCGATTTCTGTAATCGGGGCTGCGAATATTGTTGGGACCCTGATGGCTGGATGGGCCGGGAAGAGATTTGGAAAGAAGTGGCTATTGTCAGGAATCTATGCTGGCCGCTCAATCGCAGCGGCGTGGTTTATCCTAACCCCAATAACTGCTGATTCAGTACTAATCTTCTCATTCGCCATGGGATTCCTTTGGCTTGCAACAGTACCTCTGACTAGCGGCTTAGTAGCACATATCTACGGGGTCAGATACATGGCGACTCTCTATGGAATCGTATTCTTCTCGCATCAAATGGGTAGTTTTGTTGGGGTTTACCTAGGTGGTGTACTGTACGATTTGTATGGTAGTTATACCACTGTATGGTGGATAGGGATTGCCGTGGGAGTATTCTCTTCTTTGATTCACATTCCAGTCAAGGAGGAGCCTAGGCTGGGAATAAACGCGACCGGAATTGGTAACGCTTAGGTGTATCACCAATCAGCGCAATTCGTGAGCGTGTTCAAGGCGTACGACATTCGGGGCATCGCGGGGGATGAGATTACCCCTGAATTTGCCAACAGGCTAGGTAAAGCCGTAGCTACTCATCTCGATGTCTCTGCTGTCGCCGTAGCTAGGGATATTCG
>DAON01000004.1:0-33570 GCA_002501885.1 Euryarchaeota archaeon UBA220
GCAGGTTTGGCAGCCCTAGCTCTTATCGTATCATTCATTGTCTCTAGGCCTAGTATTCAGAGTGATTATGCATTCCTAGGACTAGTGCCAATCCTAATTTTTGGAATCTCATTTTACCTTATCTGGAATGCTGTCGGTAAGAAGCAGACAGCAGCAATCGCTGTAGTCTATCTCTTGCTAGCAGCATCTCCATATCTTGTCATGAGTCTATCTTCTGGAGAGATTACAGTTACTGACTCTGAACTTTCGGATGACTCATCTACCATCACTCTGACAATCAGAGAATCCGGAGCAATAATGGGATCATCGGTTGATTCTGCAGTTGTTTCTATCACCTATGATGGAACTGAGATATATTCTGAATCTATGGCCTTCTCGATAAACAGAGAGGACGGTTATGGTAAGTACGGAGAAATCACACTCACTGTAGCGGACTGGTATCAAGGAAATGCAGCCGACAACGCGGAGTATGTGGTGTCTGTGGATACCGGCGAGTCATCCGATTCGATGTTGCTACAGTCTCGGCATCTACAGAGAACAGTCGAAGATGCCAAGGGAGAAACTTCCGGCGCAATGGGATATGGTAATGACTGCGAGAGTTCAAAGGATTCTTGCATCATCGGGGTTGCTCTAAAGTCATGGTCGGGGCTTGACGCATTAGGAGATAATCCACCAGGGCCAATGCCATATGCAGACTACACAGTTCAGGCCAAAATGTACTATGGGTCTAGTGTTGTTATATCGTATCCTCTGGTCACTGTTGTGAATGGAGTTGCCGAGTGGGATTCAGGAAACGGAGAGTTTGGCGGCGGTAGTGCTCTAGTTGCAGAGGACGGTTCAGAACTCCCTCTGCCTGGGTCGGTTGAGTCGTTTGAACTGAACACCAAGTATGTTCCAATCGATGATTGGGCTGTTAGTGACTACGGATGCTATCACTTTACTGTCGAAACAACACAAAACTCCCCTTGGTCTGATGGATCAACCATTACTCATACCTCGTACTATGAATTCACAGAAGAAGGAGATGGCGGAACAGGAGATGACCCTGGTGAGCCAACCAGCGAATCATGGACTAAGGTTTCGAGTTGCTAATTTAGTACTCGTCCTTTGAATAATCTGAGTCTTCATCTTCGCCATCTTCAACGATAGCATCTGAGGCCCGTCTGAGCATTGTGAATCCAGCGATTGCCATAGCCACGATTATAGCAGCCAGAAGTGACACCACATCTATCGAATCATCTTCTGTAGGTTCGGACCAGGTAGCTGTTTCGGTCGTCATACTTCCTCCTCCGAACGCATCATCACTGACTAATTGAGTTGGAGTCAGTATCTTGCAAGTAAGAGATGCATCACCAGTCTGAGAATGCCTCCAACCAAACGAAACTTCAACAGATTCTCCCGGCCCAATTCTAGCTTGCCTATAGCCACCAATATCCGCTTCCATCCCTGTCTCTGAAACTTCACAGGTGAAGTAAAGAAGTGCTTCTGCACTTCCTCTATTTGCCAATCCGGCGACTACCGGCATCTCTTGCCCGCGAGTTTTCGTCAATGTCTCTTCAGTAATACTCAGAGACTCCCATTCAACATAAGGTGTCTCCGAGTTGATTACAATTGAATCCGACCAATCCAGATTCATCACTCCTCCTCCGTAGTTTCCTATTCCAGATGAAGCAGGATTCCAACCCGTCTCATAGGTGATGATTTCTATGGTTGCAGACTCGGTCCAGACGGTGCCATCTGCATAACCAATCTCGACCACCCTCTCTACTCCTGAATTGACATAGGCAGTACCATTCTCATCGCTGAATATTTCTTGAGTCGCCTCTTGGGGCCCGATTCCAGATAGTCTGAGAACTACATACTTTGCATCTAGATGTAGAGTCTGACCTGAAACTCTCCTCTCCCATTTGTCGATCAATCCTCCTGATCCGACGACACCTTCGCCCCAGAATATTTCAGAGTAAGGTCCGGCTTGAATATCATGATCATCCAGACTGGATTCGAATGATGTAGATCCTAGGAGATCTATCCTACCTGATTCTCCTACCATAATTGGTCCAACTCTATCGAATTCAGTATTATCTGCACTCAGGACTCCCTCAATGAAAACCTGCCCTCCTATGACTGAAGAGAACGAAGATTGCATTTCTCCTTCTACATGGATCCCGAACTCCAGGGCCCCAGCACTCTTCATATTGACAGTCTCTAACTCAGAACCAGCCATTGTAGTCTGGCCCCCAGTTTGTGTGGTTATGGTGATTGAGCCCACAGTAACAGGACTGGAACCATAGCCAGTAAGGCCGACCCAGATGTCTCCTGCACCATTGTCGAAACTGAATGTGTGAGAACTACCATTGAGATCGAAAACCTCACTTCCAATATGGGCTGCATCAGAGTAGTAGGTATCTCCCTCTATGGGGATCATTTCTACTTCAAATGGCCCTGAAATTCCATCTCCCGGAATCTTGAACTTTGACATATTTGCTTCATCCCAGTAGCCCATACTAGCTATGGCAGAAGGCGGAGTCTGTGACTTCACAGTAGATTGAGTAATCGTCAGTTGACCACCCTCATCAACATGAATACTAGATCCATCGATCATCTTGATGTTTGCATCCTCTATAGTCAAGTGTCCGCCATCTACTATTCTGACTACTCCTTCTACAGAATCTTCTCCCGACCAAGTCATATCGGCACTAATTACAGTCTCAGATTCCTCTGCTGAAACTAATCCAGTGACAAGAATGACTGAGGTAATCATCAGAACGGATTGTACTATTGCGGCGGTTCTCATGGCCCGCATTCAATGAGAGTGCCATGAATAGTTTTGCCCACTATTCTTCGGATAGAGTTCATTCACTGTCTTTGTCTCGCGAGCCCGTGAGCGCACCCGCCTTATTCCCAGCGCCCGACTCCGCCGACTTCGCTTTGAACATCATCACGGTCCTGATGATGTACGGGCCATTCTATCTAGCAAATACTGGAGCGATGCTGTTTGGCAAGTGGATTCCTGATAAGTTCGGCTTCTCAAGTGTGGTGATTGATGGAGGAAGAAACTGGAGAGATGGTTACAGAATTCTAGGCGACGGTAAGACTTGGAATGGTATGTTCGGCGGCGCCATATTTTCTGGACTTCTCACAATGTTGGCCCATTATGCATGGAATTCAGACTATCCTCCAGATGCAAGGCCGTTTGTAGATCCTACATTGTTCAGCAATTCGTCTGATTGGTTTTGGCTCGGCGGAGAGTGGGGTGCCGCCTTTGTAATGGGCTTCACACTAGGCATCGCTTGTATGCTAGGAGACTCTGCTGGCTCATTTGTCAAGCGACGCCGCGGCCTAAAAAGAGAGGGCGAGGAAAGCTCGAAAGCCCCTCTTCTTGACACTGTCCCATTCGCGGTTTCAGTATTCTTCTTCTCATTCTTGCTCTTTGATGACCAAGTAATCATGCACGAGCAATTACATGACGAAATTATTGCATTACTCATCTTGACCCCAATAATTCACCGACTGTTCAATGTAATTGGATATAGATTGGGCCTGAAGTCAGTACCATACTAGGAACACTCACTTCGGAATCCATTATCTTCCGATGGCTTCACGCATAGGTATGTCTACTCTGACGGTCTTGGTTGTAGGAGGGGGAGGAAGAGAACACGCCCTATGCTTGGGACTTGCCAAAAGCCCATCTGTAACGGCTGTTCACTGTTCTCCCGGGAATGCTGGTACCTCGATGGTTGCATCAAATCATAATGTATCTTCTAGTGATATCGAAGGCATCGTTTCGCTAGCACTTGAGTTAGATTCCAACTTGGTTGTTGTAGGTCCAGAGGCGCCGCTCGTAAACGGCCTCGCAGACTCCCTCAGGGATGCCGGAATATCTTGCTTTGGGCCTCATTCGGAAGGTGCTCGTTTGGAGGCCTCTAAACTACATGCCAAGGAGATAATGAAATCTCTAGGAGTCCCTACCGGCGGACACATAGTGGTTGATGAAAAATCATTAATTCCCAATGCTCTAGACAAGTTTGAGGCTCCTTGGGTAATCAAGCGAGATGTTCTCGCTGCAGGAAAAGGAGTCACAGTAACCTCAGACAGGAAGGTTGCAGAGGAAGCCCTACTAGAAGGAATAGAATTGGACGGCTTCGTTCTTCTTGAGGAGCATCTGTCGGGTGAAGAAGCTTCAGTACTGGTTGTAATGGACGAATCTGGCTACATTTGCCTACCTGCAAGTCAGGATCACAAGAGAGTCGGAGAGGGAGATACAGGCCCGAATACTGGAGGAATGGGGGCTTACGCCCCTGCTCCGATAGTATCTGAGTCTGTGATGCACAGAGTAACTCGAGAAATAATTGAACCAATGCACCATCACCTCAGAAACCAAGAAACTCCCTACCGAGGATGCCTGTATCTCGGTTTAATGATCGACGAAGAAGGGGCTCCAGGGGTAATCGAATTCAATGTAAGATTTGGTGACCCCGAGACTCAAGTTACAATCCCTCTGATTTCAAGCGATATGGGGCAACTTTTGCTTGCCTGTGCAGAAGGAAGAATCTCCGAAGAAGAATATGAGTTTCATGACTTATGTGCGGCTACTGTGGTACTTGCTTCAGAGGGCTACCCTGCAAGCTCATCGACGGGGAGAAAGATCTCAGGTAGCGAAGTCAAAATTGAGGAGGGCATGACCTCTGCCTTTGTTCATTATGCCGGAACTATCATCGGAGAAGACGGCCAACTAATTTCTTCTGGAGGCAGAGTCCTGTCGGCTACAGGACTAGCACCCTCACTCAACGATGCAGTGGCCGCATCATACGAGTTGATTGAGTGTATCCAACTCGAAGGCTCTCATTACCGTTCAGACATCGCATATCGGGCTCTTTAGCGGATTTAGTGAGTCATTCTTGACCTTCAGATTTTACAACCATTCTACGAATGGTTATAACAGCCAGTCAAATCGGCGCGACGCTAGCCTTTGGGCTGAACACGGTGATTGATGATGAATGAGAATGATACCGCGACTGAATCAGAGCTCTCCCAGGCAGGGATTGCTTCTGTCCCAACGGTGCTAGTTGCATTGCTAGCACTCTTCTTTGGGGCCGATTATGTCGCGAACGGAGCCATGGAAAATGACGGATATACGCAAGTCCTGATTCTGCCCGCCGTAGCCGCTTTTGCTGCTGCGCTTGGCAGAATTGGTGCCTTTGCTCCGTTTGGCAATATGGCCAAGTATCGAAATGCTATTGTTGTACTCGGATTCATTTTAGCTGCGGCTATCATTACGATGGCCCACAACTTGTTTGAAAGCGTTGGTAGGGTCGGGGCCCTAACCTTCGCTCTCGTCGGAATCTCGACCTATGTGCAGATAAGTACCGACAGGAGAGAAGAGGCCAGTACTCTGCTTGCTATCGTTATCGGCTTCCACCTAGCAGTGTCTCATGCGGCTAACTCTGTTTTCGATTTATCCGATTGGACCGGGTCTGCCCCAGATTTGATTGATACAGGCAGAGCCGGAATAGCGTCAGTATTCTTCGCATTCTGGGCTACATCGATAGTAGCGGGAATGATTACCGCGGCACTGATGAGAGGTAAACTAGACTCGCCAGGCTCAGGATCGTTCGGCTCCTCTCTTTCAGCTTCTAACAGAGTTTTGATGTCAACTCTCTTTGCAATCCTGCTAGTTCAAGCAATTCCGCTGATTTGGCTAGGCCAACTCTCAGGAATTCAAGAATACCATAATCATGTTTACTTGGGTTCTGTCTGGGCTTTATTCTCGACAGTCGTAATTCTATTCATTGCCTTCTGCCATTGCGAGAGATGGAATGTACTCGGAGCAATATTCGGTGTGAACTGGCTCCTCTACACTCTTGGGCACCTTCAAGAAATTGGTAACGAATTCCCGAGTTTCCTTGCAGGAGATGATGCGATGAGCACATTCTCGTGGTTCTTCCTCGGATTCTGGCTAAATGTCGCTGCAGTGATGATTGCATCACGAGGCTACTTTGGAGATATTTCTCCTAGACACGAACCGAGTCAGGCAAGACTCTGGTGGCAGAGCAATTCATACTCAATTATGGTCGCTTTGGCTATCTTGGTAGCATTTGCAGTCAGGACTGGCTGGAATGTTCTACCGGCGATGAATGCCTCTGCTACTGGTCTCTGGGATATGACTGGGGGATCTGACCCTTGGTACATGAAGAGAGTCGTAGATTACATCGTAGCCGAGAGGAGTCACTACATCTTCGACCATGATAGAGCATATCCGATGGGGGCAATCAATCCTCGTCCTCCACTGTTCTCTTGGTCGCTTGCACTTGGAGGAATTGGACTATCTTGGTTACTTGAGATACCTGCAGATGAAGCTACTTGGTGGAGCGTCGCTGCTATGCCGGCTGTTTTCGGCGCACTGATTGTTCTGCCTCTGGCTGCAATCGCCAAGAATGTCCACAGCAAGGGGGCTGGAATCCTGACTGCTTGGTTAATCGCTCTGATGCCTGGTCACATCTCTCATGCGACTTTCGGTCTAGCGGACCACGATTCGTTTGCTCTACTGTTCTTGTCTATGGCATTCTATTATTGGGTCAGAGCTTTGGATGAACTGGGTACTGAGAGAATGTTCCAAAACCCAAGTTCAAGCCCCCTTTACTTAGTTGCAGGGATTAGGGAGACTTGGCACAGAAATCCAAGAGCCATGGCTTTCGCAACACTGTCGGGAATTTCTTTTGCCACTGTGGCTCTAGGATGGAAAGGTTTCGTATACGGCCCAGGAATTCTATTCCTTGCTTACTCGGGCCAGATAATCTTGAACATGTTCCGTAAGAGGGACAGTCTACCTCTAACTTCGATAACTCTACAGATGTTACTGACTTCTTTCCTTATTCCACTACCCTTCTACATGTGGCCGGGCCTGAACCTTGTGTTCGATCCTAGCGGTTTCCAACCGATGTTCTACATCATCGGCTTCACACTAGCATTAGGCTGGGTCTCTTCTTCGTATAGGGACAAGCCTTGGCTATTGGTACTGGGGACTGGAGGAGTTCTGATTGGCGGTATCCTCGCAATCCTATTCATCCTTCAGCAGTTGGAGATTTACAATGGATGGGACATCCTGTTCACTGGTGGATTCTACTTCTCAAAGAACAAGATTTTCGGAACCATTGGTGAAGCACAAGCACCAAGCAGAGGAGTTCTATTCGCATCTTACGGGCCTGTTGTTGCACTGATTGCTGTTGGCTGTGCTTTCGTACTGATGTGGCGAGGGGCCCGTAGAGAGCGCCAGAGTCATCTATTGCTCGGTCTGTGGGTAATCATTGCTACATACATGGCTTGGTCTGCTGGAAGATTCATTTTCAACGCGACTCCTGCCATGGCTGTCGTCGGTGGAATTGGACTGATGATGCTCTGGGACGGTGCCAACTTCTCTTCGTTCGTCAAGGAATGGCGCCGATCAGGTATTGGAACTCCAAGAACCAGATTCAGATCAGTATGGACCGCAGGTAGGAGAAATCCAGCCATCCCGGCGATTCTGGTTATTCTGATGATGGTAGCATCCCAACATGCAACATATGGCATAGATTCAGGAATTCCAAGAGGAGAAGCAGCCGCAACGGATGTAGATCAAACAATCCATGACATCGCTCCTGACTTCCTAAGGGCCGAAGTCCTAGGTCTTTCAGTCCTCAAGAGCGAGGGTTACAACCCTGAATCTGAGATGTGGTACATGGGTACATTTGGTCCCGGGTTTAACAGCGGCTCTTGGAATCTAGCCTATGACTGGTTATCTGAACAAGATACAGATATGAGTTTCAGTGAGCGCCCAGCCTTCGTTTCTTGGTGGGACTATGGGTTCCAGGCTCTGGCTCAGGGACAGCATCCTACCGTTGCCGATAACTTCCAGTCTGGAATCCCGAATAGCGGAGGAATGCTGCTTTCAAACAGCCAAGAAGATACTCTAGCACTATTCATTACAACCCTTGCTCAGGGAGATCGCCGATACAATGGTGGAGGCGGATTTACTGACTCATTCTACGAAGTTCTTGACCTCTACATGGATGATGATCAGTTGGCTGAGTATGACAATATCCTCTCCATCGGTGTTAATGACGAGAACTTCGTCAAGGACAGAGCAATGGCAGTAGTGGCTACCGATGACCACACAGAGTTGCTTCACGGATACTCATTGGATTCCAATGGCCTTCCCGAGTCCGAAAAGATGTGGAAGGTATTGATTGGAGGTACTCAGATGGGCAACTCCACTGAAGATGAGTCCGAGGCCACTGACCTGTTCAATGCAACACGACTCAACAACGCCCAGTTCGAAATGCAAACTACTCACTACCTCATTGGCGGATACATGTACACTAGTGACCTAATCGAGGACTTCAATGATGTCTCGACCAGTCTTCACCGAACCAATGCCAGACTGGCATTGAGCCGAGCATTCCTGTCCACAGCATTTGATATGGATCAACTTGCGGGAATCTACCATGGAATAACTGGCCTAGATTATGAGGTCCAAGACTACGATGGGCCACTAGGGGACACTGTAGTTCGAAATAATGACATCCGATACTTTGCTATCGATAATCGTCTATATCCTCTGGGAGGGACATACTATGGAGATTACCAATATCATCGCGGACAGACTACAGGAATCTTCCATGCACCCACAGGACTGTCTGGATTGGACATGGAGGATTACATCACAGCTGTCTATGACACTCAGCGTGGAGATGGCCCTCTAATTCCGCGTTCTGCCGAAGAGTTCGAAGAAGAGTATCTGAACGATGTAATCCGTCAGAGTTCTGGAGCCTCCGAGTCCAATGAAGTAATCAGAATGGTCGATATTGATTACCAACATCAACCCGCATTCTTCGAGACTATGGTTGCTAGATTCTATGTTGGCTATTCGACCTCTATGTTGGGTCTACCAGGTGATGCTGATCAACCAGCACCACACTTCTACATGTCTGGAACTCCTGGCTCATACCTAGAGAACGCGTACCCACTTCCGGGCGCAATGATGAATCATTTCGTCCTAGCTAACTGGTATGACGATGAGCGCTGTGAGTTGCTAGACAATGGATCCAAAGTCGACGATGACTGTTCTAACCCTACAATTGGTTCGGCCAATACTCAAGTCAAGGTCATGAAATACTACAGCGGTGCAACATTGGAGGGTACCGTTGAGTTAGAGGGCTTCGGAGCTATTCCTAACGCTAGAGTAATGATTGAGAGAGATGCATTCAGCGGCGAGGAAGTTGCTGATGCTGATGGAAATGTCGTAGACGGAGACGATAGGACCTACTGGATACCCATTGGATATACTGACGCAGACGAGAACGGACACTTTTCTTACACCGTTCCGGCTGGAAAAATCAGAGTTTCGGCCTTCATCGGAGAGCCAGACTTAGACACGGCTAGATCTGCGATGATGACCGGCGATGTAGGACAGTCACTGAGTGATATCTTCCAAGAGACTTCCGCGAATCGCAATGTGAATCCCATCACTGGAATTCTAGCCAATGTATCCGGGGCCACATGGCTCTCCGAGACGATTGTCAATGTATCAGGAGAGGCAGGACACAGTAACGGTGAGCAGACAGTTTACGGAAATGTGTCCGTACAACCTTCTCACGCAACAGGAAAGTTGGTATGGTCCGGATCAACACTCTTCGACCAAGATCCTCTGACCGATGTGATAGTAGAAATTTCTCCATCCGCAGAACATGTCCAGATCCCACCTAGTTCGTCTACAACCTCAGTTGGAATAGTGGAAGGCTACGACTTGACATTCGGCGGTATTGGAGAGGTCACATTTACTGGAGCAGGTTCACTAATCGCTCAGGGAGTTGTCACAGTTACTGACTTCACAGGCAACCACTCTCAGACAATTTCTCACAATCACAGTCTTACTGGAGACGGTATGTTCTCGGGAAGAGGAACACTATCTGGAGATATCACAGACGACATTGAGATTCCTGTTTGCGATACCAATTCAACCATGCCTGAAAATCACTCAGTGTGTAGCATGGAATCGGGAGATTTACTGATTGATGGCGATGTCAACGCTACTGGTAGGTTCACATCAAACGGAACTACTACATTCACTAGGAGTTTGAGCCAAGCGACCTTGGTAGGTTCAGGAATTTTCGAAGTTGATACTTCTGAGGAATTAGATACCTATGGGACATTCAACGGCACTTTTGCTACTGTTGAGGGAGAAGGCATCTTTAGCGGACCGATGGTACAACCTGGAACCTTCCACTTCGTTGACATGATCCCGGGCGCATATGATATCACGATTATTTTCTCTGATGGCACTGCAGTTGATTTGGAAGAGCAATTCATCATCCCACTGATTGGCAGCCCCGATGTTACAACCATCGATATTGCCGGAGGTTCGATTAGTGGCTATCTGGTCAATACTACTGGTTCTCCAATCAATAGCACTATTGCCCTATTCGGTGAAGACTCAACTCACTCCGATGCGATTTTGGAATGTTCTGAGATCGGACTCGCCCCATGTATTCTAGTTCCTAACGAAGATGGTTTCTTCCAATACGGACCAATCGTCCCCGGGAATTATACAGCGCAGACTGATGTAGATGGCGACGGATTCGCTGAAATTTCTGAAGAATACATATTCGATCCAGAAATTGATGTAGAGTACGAGTTCCCCTCGCCAGTCCCCGAAACCTCGGACCTAACATTCACTCTCACAGAGAATGGCAATTCTGTACCTGACCTTGATGTCACACTTCGCCTGAAGAACGGAACAGGAGATGCTGCTTATGTTGAGTATGACAATGAATCAGGACAGTACAGGGCCGAGTTATCAAGAGGAACTTGGGTGTTGAACTACACTCTATCTGAGCAATTGCAACTGTGGGAGCAGATTGAGATTGGCGAAGACGACATTTATGCAGATTATGAGTTCGAAGTAAGCATTCGAATTAACGGTACAGCATTCTATGATGAAGACCTTGAGTTTGATGATGAAGGTCCAGACACTGGCAAGGTTCTGGATTATGTACAGATTGACTTCCATTGGGACGGATTCAGCACCATTGCTCAGACAGACGGAGGAGGGCACTTCTCAGTTGTAGTCCCCGAGGGAGCAGTTATCGATGCTACGGTACAGCTTCCCGGCGCAATGCTGAATCTAGTAAATGGGACCAGATTCACAGTCACATCCAACGGCCCGAGCATTGACGGTGAGACATTCGACAACCTCACTCTAATTGCTACGCCAGGATACATTGTAGATGGATTAGTCAATATCAATAGGGAAGACAACCCTATGCAATCATATTTCGGCGGATGGCAGCCAATTGTGGTCATAGCAGACAACGCAGATACTCAAGTCCGCTGGCGCACCAATGTGATGGAAAATGGACAATTCCAGATGGCTCTTCCAGGAGGGAACTGGACATTTGACCTAGATGCCGACTGGATTACTTCTACACCGGTTGGCCTAGAGGTAGATGGTAAGAACGATACTCTCGACATCATCACTAGTCCGGTTAACAGTTCAGTCACAATTAGTCTGTTCTTGGATCATAGTGCTGATAACAATGTATCCAACGGTACGGCAGTAACATTCCCATTCACTATACTAGACGCATACAATAGTTCCAGAATCGTATATGAGATACTGGAAAATGGAAGCGAATGGACTCAGGACGGATTGGCCGAACTTTCGCTTGAGCCTGGTGCATATCGTATCGATGTAGATACATCAAATCCAGCAATCGATCACTTTGGAACTAGAATCATGACGGGCTCGACTCGCTTCGATGTCGGACTGTTGGGCGGCGCAGTAGAGAGGACACTCGGCTTTGATCCCGAATGGAGAATCAATATCACATTCACTAATGAAAGTGGAGGGGTCCTATCTGGCCACCTCGTCAAGATGACGAATACCGAGTCTGGATGGGTATTGTCCCACACGACAGATGATGATGGCAGATGGAATGCCCATATCCCCGAGGGAGATTGGATAGTTTCTATCGCACCCTTCGAGTCCTCTGAAGGAGTTACAGAGATTTTGCGCGAACTCATCTCAGCCTCTGCTGAAAATGCCGGCGACGATATTTCGATGTCTACTATGGAGGCTGCAAGAATAGAGCTGATACTGTACGAGGACTACTCAGGCGAACATATTGAAGGCATATCAGCAACAATATCTTCTCTCGAGGGCCTAGGTTCTGTGTCAATGGACTCCACTGACTCTGCAGGAGTCGTATCAGCTGTAATCTCTCCCGGAGAATGGGAATTCATACTGAATGTAACAGAAGGCGGAGAGAGATGGATCTTAGATGGAGACGAAGATCTCACTTCTATCAGTGCTATTCCAGGAGATAATCCCGCTTTGAATCTGACAGCGATGAAATTCGTAGAGCTCGGAGGCAATGTATTCTGGGACTTCGATGATGACAATTCTTCAGATGTCGGCGAGGGAATTTTCAACGCCACTATTCTTATCGTTGGTGAAGAAAACAACCATACCGCTTTTACAGGAAATGATGGCGATTGGGCACTATTCGTTCCCGCAGGAACTTCTTGGAATATCGAGGTAGAAGTAGATGGATTCTCAACTGAGAGTTTCGCAGTTGCAGTCTCTGGAGTAGCCAACACAGTAGACACTGAAATGTCGGCACTACCTGTGGCCGTTGAGGGTTCAATAGCCTACATCGACGCAGAGCAATTGTCGTTAATTTCCGAAGGAGTTGTTCTACAACTGATTCCTGTTGAAGGAATGGTTCGAGATACCATGACTCCCGACAAGGAAATCATTGACGGAGTTTGGACTGGAAACTGGTCCGCTGAGGTCGAACCCGGGAACTGGATTCTCAGGGCCACATACGAGGAAGGTAATCTAATTGCAATGGGCCTAGTTGAGGCCGAGGTAGTTACTGGATACTCACTCGAACTTGAGATGACTGAAGGCGGATGGTTCAGAATGGATACCGAATGGTTAGACTATGATGGCGTGACACGCACTCTTGCAGATACGAATCTTTCAAACTCACAATTTGTAGAGGGCCCAAGCTTAGTCATCAACACAGGCGCGGGAATGAGATGGGTTGAGGAAGTCAATGATCAAGGATTCATCGAGATGTTAATGATTCCAGGGACCATAGATGCTTCAAGCGAATTCGATGTAACTCAGCGTAACCTGACAATGTCGTACATTGGCGGACAAGGTGTGACTGTGAGGCCAGGCCAAGAGGCGCCTCCTGTCACACTCTCTCATGTACGCATAGCGAATCATGAAGTCTCCATCTCGACGATTAACAACTCTGGCGGAGATCCAGATTTCGATGGAGGACTAGGAAACGCAATGGCAATCACCAACTCTGAGGGCGGATTCGAACCAGTTGATTTCCAGCTATCTCTTGACTATCTTGGTCACGAACCATTCGATACATTCACTATATTCGGAGATGTAGTAGGAACAGATGGCAGCCATTGGCTAGTCGAGTTCCACAATGGTTCAGGAGACTGGAACAGCACAGCACAATTTGACATGGGTCTAGATAATGCAATGAGTTTCTCCGACTTATATGTCAGAGTAACTCCTGCAAATCAATCCACAGCTCATGCATTCCAGAACGGACACACCATTTCGATGACCGTAGCTTCGAAAGAAGACGGTTACTTGGAAGACCACTCAGTGAATGTCAAGATTCCTCAAATCCACGGCTTTGAGCTAACGGAGCCTATGGCTGAATCATATGGAATTCAACCAGGCCGGTCGATTAGTGTTGGAATCGAGTTCACAAATACAGGAAACGGCGACGAGCTCTATGAGTTTGAGTTTGATGACTCTGAACTGCCAGAGGGTTGGGTTAGAGCAGGCGCTACTACACACACGATTGGAGCATACATCTCGTCTACTCACACAGTGACCATTTCTGCTCCCGCCAACGCGTCCGATGAGGATTTCACAATCTACATGTCAATTACTGACAAGGCCAACAACACCTATGATGATGTACCGATTCATATTCAGACCTCTATGCCTTCTCTACGAATCAAATCTTATCAGAATGTCGCTGGAGGCGAGGATTTGACTGCCGGACAGTCGCACCTCTACACAGTAGTAGTCGAGAATACGGGCCTGATTGATGCCCAACTCGTACAGTTGAATGGTACACTTTGTGATACATACAGTGGATGTCCAGATACCTCAAGTACTGGAGTTATGGGAATGGACATCCAAGATGTACCAGCTAACTCAGAAGTACAATTTGAGATTTTAATTGACTTGTCCGATATTAGTCCGGGGACATTCTATCTATACTTCGATATCAATAATACTGGATTCGACTCAGTCGAGGACTACTCGGTTCAGCAGATCAAGGTACGGTCTCCACCTGCCGAGGAGACTACTGATTGGATTGGTTGGCTTCTAGGTGCAATGCTGATTATTGCCCTTTTGACGCTAACTAGAAGAGGCGGAAGTAGAAGAGGCTCAGCCCCATTCTAAACTGCATTCTATATACTAACGGCCACACTCTAGGAAGGGTGATAGTATTCCTGCTATGGATAATCTAGAGCTTCTACCTGAGCCTGATGACCCTCGGATGATGACAGCAGTAGATAGGGACGCCCCAGGGTATCCCGGTGAAGCCTACGGATTGTCGGATGAGGAGGCCAAGCAACTTCGATGGCCAGCAGCTCCACTAAAGGAGATACTTTGGCCGTGGGGGGCGGTTACATTCGCGTTTGGTGCTGTCTTCATGCTATTGATTTGGCCTCACATTGATGCGTATCTCTCTCCTGTTCTCCCTGAGACCGAATGGGCCTACGAGTCTACTGGGATTAGGGAGTTACAAGATTCCGGATTAGACGGCTCAGGCGTACATGTCTGTATGGTTGATACGGGAATCGATATTGAACACCCGGACTTTGCCAATCTATCGTTAGTCGGATTCAGAGACTTCTACGATAATCAACACGAAAACATCAGAGATGTGGGCGATGATTGGCATGGTACGATGATGGCGGGCTTGCTTGTTGCTGATGGAAAGTTCAGAGGCGCAGCCCCGGGTGTCGATCTGTCAATTGCTTTGGCACTAGGTCCGTCAGGCACTACTGGACAGGAGAGTTTTGTCGCTCAAGCTGTACGCTGGTGCAGAATAACTCAGGAAGCTGACATCATCAGTTTGAGTTTGGGCAGTGATCCGGGTAGCGGTATGGCCGTTCAGTCTGAGACAGCTCAGGCTGTCCAGGAAGCTCTTGATTCAGGAATTTTCGTAGTAGCAGCGGCTGGAAACAGAGACTCTGGAGAGAATATCTCAGATGTATCAGTCCCTGCCAACATAGAGGGCGTAATCGCTGTAGGTACAATGACCCGTAGCGCAGGCACTTGGTCTCAATCCGCTACCGGTTCAATTGTTGATCCATATACTCAGGAAAACCGTACCTACCCCAATCAGAAGCCAGAGGTAATCGCACCGGGTGTCCTGCTACTATCTACCTCGGGCAGTACAATTGAGCCACCTTACTCTTATTCTACAGGAACCAGTGACTCAACTGTACTGGTTACTGGGGCTCTGGCACTGATTCTACAGTTGTATGGCGATGAATTACGCGGAGAAGACGGACAAATCGGCCCAGATGAGATGGATTTAGTGAAGAGAACACTGGCTAGTTCTTGCGACAAATCGCTCATCGAAGGGGCGCCTCACGATAAGAAAGGAGGATACGGTTCTCTGGATGCAGTTCAGTGGGCCGCAGACATCGCTTTTGAGCTAAATGTAGACTAAAACAGTATCATCATGAATGACAAGTATCATTCGAGCCGTAGGCTCGATTCGACCCTATGATTAAATCCGTCCGCGACTCCCCAAGCGCATGGCTGATACGAATCGTACACGCAGTCACATGCTAGTTATTCTGATGCTCAGCAGCCTATTCGTTGCACTAGTTGGCCCCGCTGCTCCAGTATCTGCGAACAATGAGACCACTTCTGGTATTGTTTCTGGTACAGAAACATGGTCCGGCGTCCACACTCTATCTGGAGATGTGGTCATATCCTCTGGAGCCAAGTTAATCATTGAACCCGGGACTACAGTAATCTTCCCTAACGGGACTCACTTAGATGTCCGAGGCAACCTATGTGCAGGTGTTTCTGCGTGCGGTGCTAGCGGCAATTCAAACACCGCTCAGAGAATTACATTCCAGTGGACTGCCCCTTCAAACGGCAGTGCAATAGGAGAATGCTACGGGATGAGTTATGGAAACCAGCAAATATGGATAGAAGACCCATCTTGTTACGAAGGCGTTCTAATCCGAAACTCAATCGATCTTTCCCAGACAGGTCTGAGATACATCACTATCGATGGAGCTTGGGGAATTCCCTACTATATCCCCACTGTCTACCAATGGAGGTATGGCGCCTTAGTAATTGACGGCGCCAGCCCTGTTCTCACAGAGATGGAGTTCAGCGACATAAACACCACTAGCGTTCTGACTACAAATCTCGCACAACCACGCTTTGTTGGTGGCGAGTATGTAGTCGGTAGCGATGACTCAAGTGGAGTTCGCGGCTCTGCAGTTCAGATTTATGGTTCTGGGACTCCGATTACTCCTCTGACATTGGAATCTCCAGAACTTATTGGTACCAATGTCGGCTGTAGTCGTCAGGCGCCTAGCAGACCAGCAGTTTGGGCACAGGATGCACATATCGAGATTACTGATGCTACTGTTGCAGTTGGCGACTACGGAATCAGCATGCAGAATTCTGCCGGGACGATTTCGAATTCCGAATTCAATGTAAACTGCAATGGAATCGATATCAACAGTAGGAAAGCAGTTGGTAACACCGACTATGAGATCAACCTTATCGGCAACGAGATTACAACAGCTGATGGCGCGCCAATTACAGTCTTCCAAGGAGGCCTTGCAAACATCATTGCAAATGAGTTGGAAGGGGCCGAACAGTCTTCTGGAATTGCAATTGAATCAAGCGAGGTTAAGATACTCAACAACGATATCGGGCCTGTGGGTGGCTGGAATGGACTATGGATGCTAGGTTCGTTCGATGTCATAGCTGAGAACAATACCATTCATGACATAGCTAGAGAGCCAATCCGTGCTGGAGAATATGGCAGCAGTGCCCCTTCTCCATCCGCATCAAGAGTATATCTGGCAAATAATACAATCACTACAGATGGATCTGGCGAGTGCAGCCAGACAAAGTATGATGACTGGGATGGAGATTTCACATGCCCCGTTGTCCATGCTTATCGCTCAGGCGTCTCCATGTATGACAATACCATCAATGCGGCTGGATCAGCGGATGGAATACGCGCTGTAGGGGCCTTGCTAAATATCCAGAGGAATACATTCAATGTTCCCGGTACTGGTGCTATAATGAAGCACTATAATGACGGGTATGCCGGTTCACAACAGTTCGGAACTCTTGCATTCTTTTCCCACAATACATGGGCCGGAGTTGGCATGACTTACAATGTAACTAAGAGTTCCGTGACAGTACAATCGGAATATATCCCCTCGCCTCCTCCTGGAGAGTATCCAGTACAACTAGTTTGGTCGGACCAAGAGGCATGGCCTGCAAACCAGTTCCAAACCTCAGTGGTTCCAACCTTTGTCAAGGAATGTCCAAACTGCGCTGACTTCACACCTATCGGTTTCCCATTGTCAGTAGGAGATGGCATGGGGGTTTCCTCGGCCATGGATAACAACTCCACCACCTTCACTTTTGCAAATCTCTCAAACCTCGACCGTACTAAGATCCACATCGAGACCCAACCAACTCCCTACGCCGTACAGGTTCGAAGGGCAGAGATGGTCCGATTCCAGACACTCGTTAATGGAGAAAGGGTCGAGAATACCAATGTGCTGATCGAGGACGCTCTGGGTAACGATCTCTACTCTCTATATACTCAGGATGATGGCTACACTCCTTGGTTTGCGTTACCTTCTGACTTCCACCTTGACATCAGAGGACTAGGAGGTGGAGACAACCCCGACGGTTTCGCTGACGACCAATATGAAGATTCATGTAACGATGGAATCGACAATGACGGCGATTTAACAGTCGACATGAGTGACGAGGACTGCGACTATCTCGCTGGAACAAGAGAACTATCTCGTTACTACTACACAGCCTACAGGTTTGGCTTTGGATATGCTAGGGACGACTTCACCCTGACCGATACTACATTACAAGATACAATCAATCTAGTCAATAGTGCTCCTACTGTTTATGTCACTCAGTCCGATGGTCATTCATTCAGAAAGACCGTCAATCTAACTGGAAGTGCCCATGATGGAAATCTGGCTGGAGTCTATGGCTCAGACGAACTCGCTCAGTGGGACCAGGGAGGATATGTCCACGAGGTACAAGTGAAAGATCCATTCACCAGCGAGTGGTCTAGCGCCGGATTAGCTGTTGATACAAGCGGCATGTCCGAAGGACAAGTCACTAAGACAAACCGTCCATTCAGTTCTTGGTACTATGAGATTGACATGAGTAACAGAGAAGAGGGCGATTATGTCTTTGAGATTAGGGCATTCGATGGAATAGACTACAGTCCAATCATATACAAGTCGGTCAAACTAAATGTTCAGGCTCCAACAATTTCAGTTACCTCTCCTAGCTCATTCTCTACACATTCTGAGGGAAGTGTAACCTTCGAAGGTACTGCCTTCGACAACTATGGCTGCCCGGTTGATTGCAGTAAGGATTTGGGAGACATCTACTTCCATATTGAAGGGCCCAACTTCGATGTAACAACACCTGCAGAAGGAGGGGCAGATTGGTCGTGGACATGGGATTTCAGTGGACTACCTAGAGAGGTCGCGACATACACCTTTACCATTTGGTCATCCGACAGTGATTTCTGTCAGGGATTCATCGATGAATGTACTCCTGCTGAGTTAACTCTGACTATTGATAACTCAAATAGCGAACCATTCATCAGTCTGATTTCTCCCTACGAAGGAGAGAGAGTTTCCGTTTCAACAGAGACCGTCTTTGAAGGAGTGGCTAGAGATAACGATGGAACCGTTTCTAGAGTGGACTTTGAGATTAAAGATGTGTTGAACAACTACTTGCTGGTATCTTCGGGTTCGATATCAGATATAGAGCAAAATGGAGCATGGAGTCTAGTTTGGGACTCCACGGTATTGATTCATGATAGGCAGTATCTGGTCAGATTCAGATCTTATGACGGCTATGACTACAGCGACTGGGCCGAAGTAACTATTGTTGCTGACAACCCTCCGGATGCGGGTAACTCTCAACCAACTTTCGACTCAACCGGTTGGGAGGATGAGATTGTTCTGTACTGTGAAACCAATTCCCAATCTCAGGATAGGTGTACCAAAGCCGAAATCGACTTGTTACAATTCTTCGACGACGCTGATGTAAATCAGAACCTAATTCTCTCAGTTTACGATAATGAGAATTTGGATACCGACGATCATCATGGTATAGTAATCAATGTCGGCACCGATGGAATGGCCGTGTACAATCCTGTTACTATGTTCTTCTATGATACGGATATGTCTACTTGGACACTAGAGAATGTGGTCTTCGTAGCCACCGATGTCTTCGGTTCTAAGATTAATTCTAACCCTGTGACAATGACTGTAGAGGGAATTCAATTCACCATCACTCCGCCAGAAGACACCACTGTGTCTGAAGAGGGAATAGCCGTATTCACCGGCATTGGACTTCCCGGGAAGACAGTCACTGTCACCATAGCAGGAAATACGGTAAACAACACCATCGTTAATCCTGATTCTACATGGTCGATAGGGATTCCTGCATCTAGAATAGATGGTAGTGCAACTCCCACATTCAAATACGGAGGAGACAATTTTGAAGGCTCGATGATTACAGTTTCAGGAACTGGAGATGAGGGCATGGGGATGGGTACAATTATCATTATCGTAATAGTAACTCTTGCCTTACTCGGCGGCCTAGTATACTTCTTTGTGGAGGTCGAGGTCGACGAGGATGAGATGCTAGAAGGTACCGAAGAAGCCCATCAGGACACTGAAGAGGAGGAAGATCCGTACGCTTGGGCAAAGGAGTCTGAATCTATAGAAGATACCGAGCCCGAGCCCGAATCAAGATTGCAGAAGCACGACGACCATCCAGGCTGGCTTTGGGATCCCGATAACCAAGAATGGGTACCTGACCCTGATAACCCTCAGTCGTGATTCACGCAACGCTCGCTTGTCACGAAACTTCTTGTGTAGATGATTGCACTCGACGAATATGACAACCATGGCCGCTCCACGCCCGGGCGTTCAGGAACGCATTCTACTTCACTTGAGAGACTATGTTGATCATGCAGACAAGGTCGAGGTGCCTTTCGCTTTATCTCAGATGGGAATAGCCAACGCAGTTGCCATCGCACGCTCAAATGTGCCCCGTGCAATAGCAGGAATGAGAGAACAAGGACATCTAATCGAAAGGCAAGCCCATGTTTCTGGTGTCTCGCGAAAGCGTAAGGCGTACTTCCTTACTGAAGACGGAGCCAGTATTGCCGATGACATCTGGGCTAAGGTTAGTGCTCAGACCATTAGGCTGGTCCATCCAGATGGGCGCTCAGAGTCTATGGAACTAGGGCAGGCTCTCGACTCTACCGATTTACCACTCAGGCATGTTGATTTCCTACGCTATCTGGATGAGACAGGTACAGTTGATCTGTCAAAACTATCTCCAGAGCTGATTGAAAGAGATTTATCAAAGCACATCGAGAAGCAACTAGTCTCATCTCTGAACGACTTGCCTAGGACAAGGAGATTCTTCGGAAGAGAGGATGAGTTGGATAGCATGGTCGCACTCTTGGAGGACCACTCAAGCTCTATTCTAGTTCCTGGGATTGCAGGTATAGGAAAGACCTCACTTGCAGGAAAACTTCTCGAGCATTTTACTCACCGAAGAAATCTTCTCTATCATAGATGCCAAGACTGGGAGGGGTCAAGAGCATTCTTTGAAGCTACATCTGAATGGTTGTCTGCATTAGGCCATAATGATCTATCGGACTACCTTGCTGGCACCCCAGTGCCTCAAGCAAACTTGGCTGTAGACTTAATCATGGAAGGTCTGCAAGATACGCCCGCACTTATTGTGGTTGATGATTTACACAAGATTGGAGACGAGACTCTTATTTCCGCACTCAGATCAATGACCCTGAAAATCCCTGAACTAAATGATGTAGGGCTTGTACTATTCTCGCGTTCTTTCAGAATGGTCGTGCCCGAATCAGACTCTTCAGGACGAATCGTCACTCTTGTAATGCCTCTGGAAGGGCTAGATCAGGATTCTAGTAGGCAAATTCTCACAGCAATGCCAAACATTGACACAACCCAGTTCTTGCACATCTACACACTATCTAGGGGCCACCCTCTAGTACTCGAACTCATTAACAGAGGGAGCGTTGGAGAGACATTCCATGCCACTCTAGAAGCATTCGTTGAGCAGGAGATTTTCAGCAGATTGTCTGGTCCTGAGAAGAGATTACTGGGTGCTATTGCAGTCTTCAGAGAGCCTATGCCACTAGAGTCCATTAGTGACCTAAATACAGACACCGAACTTCTAGACAGCCTAGTCGAGAAAGGCCTTGCTAGACAAGCCGACAGTCAGCATTACGATGTTCACGATTTAGTTAGGGAGTTCCTTACTCGCTCGATGGATGACTCCCTAAGACAGGAATTGCACAATAATGCCAAGGAGTGGTACAGAACTCGCTTGGAAACCGCAGCTGATAGGATAGAGTACATACATCATCTCAACGAGTCAGGAGGAATAGAAGATCTCGCCGAAGTACTCTCCTCTGAAGGCCACAACCTAGTCAAGTCTGGACATACAGAACTGCTTGGTATTTTGAGGTCCTTGGAAAGAGAAGGTTTCGACTCTAGAAGCTGGTGCATCATCCATGAGCTTAGAGGAGATATCCTCTCCATACAAGGCAGATGGGATGAAGCTGAGAGCGAGTATGATGCTGCCATCCCAATCGCTCGAAAGAATGGAATGGCAGAGGAACTCTCTCGCCTACTTTCTGCAAGAGCCGATATCGCAGTGAAGCGAGGCGCAATGGATGATGCTTTGGAGATGCACAGAAAAGCACTCGAAATACAGGTAAAACTCAGAGACTCAGTCGGTGCCGCTCGTTCTTACAATAACATGGGGTATATCTTCAGACGCAGAAGGGATACTAGGCACGCACTAGAAGTCTATTCGAATGTAGAGAAACTATTGGAATCGGAACACCATCCAGAACTTTGTCAGGCTAGAATTAGAATGGCCGCAGCATATCTCGAGATGGGTGAATTGGACCGGGCCAGAGAACATGCTCTCAGGGCATTCGAAGAAACAGAGGAAGGAGACTCTGACATCTCCCATGCTCGCGCTATGGCAGTTCTAGGAAGATACTATGCTCGCGTCAAGGAGAATGAGTTGGCTATGCAATACTACTCCAAAGCTTTGGAAATTCTCTCAGATCAGACTGATCCACACAGCGCCGTCGAGGTCTCGATGCTTCTAGGACAGGTTCTGAATGACGCAGACCGCAAAGAAGAGGCATCAGAGCAGTACATCGATGCCCTAGTTCTTGCTGAGGCCAATGACTTCAGGATGCTCCAAGGAGAAATCCTCGCCCGTCTTGGCGAGGTCGAGAGTGACAGATCCCAGAAGATGGACTACCTACAGCGTTCCTTATCGGTATTCAGAGAATTGGGAGCTGTAGACCGGATGAGAGAAGTTCAAAACTCGGTTCACAGGGCTGTAATGGGCAATTAGCCAATAATCCTCTCTGGCTCGGACTGGCCTAGCCAATGGCTAAACTCCGGTCCACTTTGCCTGGATATCCCTATACTGCCGACGAATTTGTCTTCCATCGCCATAAGGACCTCACTTTCAGCTAGATGAGGAGCGTTGTTTCTTTCAGAGAGGTGACATAACACAAGACTCTCTAATCTATTGCTAACAATCTCAGCCAGTGCATCTCCTGTCTGCGTATTAGACAAGTGACCCCCTCTTCCTGATATGCGTCGTTTGAGTGATTCAGGATAGGGTCCACTCATCAGTCTTGAATGATCATAGTTAGCCTCTATTGATATGTGACTACACCCAGAAAGATGACGCATCAAATCGACAGTCAACTCGCCTAGGTCAGTCACTATTGCGGCTCTTCGACCGTCACCGTTGCTAGCAATTACAGCCACATTATCGGCATCATCGTGAGGCACTGGTATAGGCATTAGACTAATCTCTTCACTAACTACTATTCTCTCTAAGGACTCGAAAGTTCTGCATTCTGCCATCGGCTCCCATCCCATCCTAGTTGCAGTTTCAAGATTGGAATGTAAAACAGAGTCCCAGTTTTTTGAAGCGCGTAGGGCAGTTTTGGAGTGGTCGGAGTGGTGATGAGTGACTAATATGGCATCAATTGAAGACGGTTCTACACCAGCCAGTCCGAGCCTCGCCTCCATCTGCTTTAGAGAGAATCCACAATCAATCAAGACACAAGTCTCTTCCGACCTAAGCAGGGTGGAATTTCCGGCACTTCCAGAGCCAAGATGGGTGATTTCCATTCCCATACGAGTTAGGCGGCACAGGACCTCCTTGAACCAATCCATGAGAACGGCACATAGGGGCCAGTTTTCGTCTTACGACGGCTACGCCGTCGGCGTACGCGCACATGCGCGTGTCCGAACGACGCTCCATCATCATGATAAGTCATCCAACGACGCTCAGTACACCAGTCAGGTGAAACCATGCGCCGCAAGCAGACAGCCCTGCTCATCACACTACTTATCCTTGGCAGTATGGCATTCGTCTCTCAGACCCGGCCACAGGCGTCAGTTTCCTCCACCGACCCAATTACTGCAGATCGAGGCGGACCTCCAGTTACAGACGAAGATGGGGACAAGATTCCGGACTTGCATGAGTCAATCTTTGGAGATGTTAGACTAATTGAGAGTAGCACCGGAATCATCTCCATCAGTGGCCTTGATCCAATGAACTCGACAGACAATATGTCTGACCATGACAGAGATGGTGCGAGCGCCCTATTGGAATTCTGCTGGCCTTACACTCTAGACACCTGCTTTGATCGTCTATCACTTACTGGTAAACCTCCCCAGTTCACTGACTCAGGACTCAGAGAATACCTTGATCCACGTGTTGCAGACACTGATGGAGATGGATTACCAGATGGTTATGAAATACACATGTGCACTGAAGGAGGCCTTGGGTATCAGAATGCAACTAACGCTTGGCAATGCCTCTGGTTTGATCCACTCGATCCTTCAGATTCTATTGAGGACATCGACGCCTGTGAAGATTTCACCTTTGGTTGTGGAGATGGCTTTGATGTCAACAGGGATGGATTAATCGACTTCGGAGAGAGATATACCAATTCGGAAGAATATCTGTATGGAACTCCTGATGATTGGATTACTGAGAGAGACGGCCTGTGGTGTGCTGGTGAGATACCTGGCCTTTCGAGAGACTCCTGCCAGTCAGAAGTAGAGCGAGCAACGGGGGATGATGGCTGGCTGGGAAGTGATCCAACCGAGCCGGATTCCGATTATTACACTTGGTCGGAAGTTCTCGCAGTTGGCCTTGCAGTGCCTGGTGATGGAATTCCTGATGGCTGGGAAGTTCACTACGGACTGGATCCGAGGAACTCAAGCGATGCTATAGAAGATACCGACATGGATGGCTGGGATTTAGACCGTGATGGATTCATCATTCCAGATATCTCTACTGCAACAGTCCATTGGGGAGAGGCATTCAGCAATTATGAAGAGTACATGATTCATCACGATGATGGGGCTTGGGTGACTCCCGGTTTGCGAGGCACTCAGATTACATCTCAACAAGAGTCTCCGATCTCATTTGACCAATCCACTTCGCCCGGTTTGGTCGATGGGGCCGTGCACACAGTAGTCTCAGATCAATCTAGAGACCGCCTATTGGTCGGCTCCAAGTACGGGATTACTGCACTTGATCCATTTGGAGGAACTGCATCCCTACATCCACTTCCTTCTGGAATAGAGATGAACACAATGTTCAGATGGACATCAGGCGATTTAGACTACCTCATAATCGGCAGTAACATCGGCCTACACCATGTCATACTCGAAAATGGCCTACCTGATATGGGCACACTTACAGAATCCAACTTGGGGCCAATTGAACATATCTCGGAACTCGATACTGGAAGTGGAGATCTTGACCTCATGGTTTTCGGAAACTCCTCTGCATGGACAATGACTCTCAGCTCGATCGATAATGGAGTCGAACTATCCACGGCCATCCTAAATGAAGCAATGAGCGAAATTCTTTCTGACGCAGGCGCCCAGACTAGAGATGCCGTCCATGTACCTATGTTCGGTCGAGGCCCCCTTCTCCTCGTAGGGACAGACGCTGGCCTAATTGCATGGAATACCACTGATGGCTCAACTTCAATTGGCAATCCCTGGTGGGTCTTTGACCGCGAGAATGCTGAAGAATTTGTGCAAAGGGCCGACTTGCTAAATATTTCCAAGTCTGCAATCGTCAATGCTTTGGTCAAGGCAGGGCCTTTGGATGCCACAGGAGAAGTCGAAGAAGTTACAGGAGTTTGGGTAGGGACTGCAGGCGGACTTCATCTTCTCGACCTACAACTCTTGATTCAGATGCCTAGGACCGCTTTCGACACTGAGCGTATGTACAACATTGAACGATGGCAGAACGGTGCCAACGACATTCATTCCATCCTCCCTATGGATGGCATGATCTATCTTGGATCTAGAGATGGTACTTGGTGCTTGGAAGGTGGCCATGCCGGGATTCTGGGGTTGGGCCTAAACCAGACTAGAATTCCAGGGCTAGTAACCTCGCTAACAACTCTCAAGCAAGGCTCCAATATCTGGGTATTCACGGGGATTTCTCCGGGCAGATACATGAACATCATGCCAATCGATCCGACTTCAGTGGACTCCGACTTAGATGGCATGCCGGATGGTTGGGAATTCATCTATGGGTTGGACCCGACAGACCCCTATGACAGAGATCGCGACGCAGACGCAGATGGAGTCTACTACACATCTGCTGATGGCTTCACTTTGAGCCGTGATTGGACAAATCTAAATGAGTACAGATTCATCTCCTCTACTGAGGGTGGTTTCAATGGTAGTGATCCTAGAAACATGGATACCGACGGTGATGGCCTGACAGATGGAGAGGAGTACTGGGGCTGGTTCGCAGATTCCACAAACTTCGACTGCCACTACCTAAATGACGAATATTTGTGTGATGAAGAGACCGGACAACTGGCTAAGCAGGTGCATTTGGAAGGCTGGTTGGGTTCAGGAGCAGGGGGAGGGACTGATGGCCCAACAGATCCAACCAACGCAGACACAGATGGCGACGGCATGCCCGATGGCTGGGAGATGGAACATCGTAGATGGATTGGAGATGTGTATAACGGAGGAAACCTTTGGACGCTCGATCCACGCGACCCCTCTGACAAAGATGAAGATGCAGATGGTGACGGCCTGAGTAATCTCTGCGAATACATGTGGTCCAATCTTCTTGAGACTGTTCTGAGAGAAGGATTGCCCACTCACGGAGAGACAGCGGAGGCAGCTGCAAATTGGTCTGCTACTGATCCAAATAATATAGACTCAGATGGAGACTCTCTGCCGGATGGCTGGGAGGCCCGATATGCATGCTCATGGAATAGGGACAATTCTGGAATCAACCCACTTAACGGCTCTGATTACCTAAACAACCCAGATGGTGACGGATACGATATCGATAGAGACGGGAACCTAAGCTTGGAAGAGAGCTTGGTCAACTGGTTGGAGTATCACCTGAAGTCAAGTATTCTCTATGGCGACCAAACTGCAGCAGGTGAGGCTTATCCTGAGAATTTCACAACTTTACTGTGGAATGATACTTGGATGGATTTTGCTGAAGACTCATTTGGAGATAGAACCAGTCTTGCTTATGGTAGTTTAGTCAATGGAACTACGCCTCAAGATGTAGGCTCGGCTAATCCTCTCTCGGCAGACTCCGACAGAGACGGAATGCCCGATGGCTGGGAATTCTATTTCGCTAGATGGAGCTTATTCGATGGAGGATGGACTCTGAATCCTGTGGATGAAAGAGACAGGACGGGCGATCCAGATGGAGACGGAATGAATAACTGGGAAGAATACAATGTTATTGACTCAAATCTCAGTGAAACAGACGAACTCATAACCGTTCCACAGTTCTACTTACTCAGCGTCGGCGGTGAGTTACTCGCATCTCCTTGGCTTTCTGCTCAGTCCTCAGCATCCTTCGGCTCCTTCCTGACTGAAGAACAATTCAACAAAACTGGAAGGACAGCAGATCCGAATAATCCTGACACTGATAATGATGGATTACTCGATGGAATTGAATTGATTTTCACTAGGTGGAATGCTACCGATGAAGTTTGGACCCTCAATCCATTGGTCCCAGGAGATGGGAATTATGACTCAGATAGAGACGGCATTACCGATTTAGTAGAGTTGAACCTGACATTCAACAACCCTGCCAATGGAGGATTGTCTCCCCCAGATGCTCCTAGGATGTGGCAGGAGGCCGAACAGATTGACCCGGATGAAGCAGTCAACAGGGTATTCAGGATTCTATTCAACAAAGAAGGAAGGGCCGAACTAGCAATCTCTCAATTTGAAGACTGGCAAGATGGCGGTGCGCCTAAACCAGTCGTTTCCGCTTTGCTGGGAGCATCAGACCCCAATGCTGAGGATACTGATCGAGACGGGATGAGTGATGGATACGAGTACTGGTTCACAGAGTGGAACCTTGAAGAGAACAAATGGGAGATGAACCCACTCACTGACAGCGATATCCATGTCGATTCCGATGAGGACTCATTCGACTGTAATGGTGATGGCTACATATCTGACTCAGAATCATTTGACAATCTAGCAGAATATGATGCTAGAGTCTATGGAAAAAGATCCGCAATAGATACCATCCCTAACGGGACAGGATTGGTTTCCTATGGTGCCGATGCTGTGACAGCACAAATCCAAGAGAAATCCCTCTCGCCCGAAGCAGCATTCGCTCAACTGTATGTTCAATTCTCAACAAAGAGCCTAGTTTCGGCGGAGCGCGCCGGCCTAATCAACGAGATTGACCCTGATACATTCAATTACAGTATTGCTGGAGTAAGTGACCCTACAGATAGTGATTCAGACAGGGACGGTATGCCCGATGGCTGGGAATTCTGCTACTCCATATATGGTGAATTCCTACCGATTAACGAATATCGATGGTCGATGAACCCAATTAACCCACTTGACACAGAATACGACCCTGATGCAGACGGTTGGTATGACAGGGTTTGGGAGGATATTCCCGCCGAACAGGGAGTTTGGGAAGGTAGAGAGTTTACACCTGCTCCGACGGATCAGCAAATCGGTCAAGGCTTCCAAGACCTTTACTTCAGCAATCTGATGGAATACGAGAACGGCACACATCCTCTCGATGCCGACTCTGATGACGACTCGATGGTGATGAAGCCAATTATGCAGAGCGGAGTAGTCATCGATTATGTCCAAGACACCAATCTATCTGATGGCAGAGAGGTCTTCAAGTACGGGACCAATCCACTAGACAACGATACAGATGGAGACATGATGCCCGACTTCTATGAGTACTACAGAGGCTGGAATGAAGACAATGATAACTGGTCTTCATATCTCAAAATAGCAGTAGTCTGGCAGCAGATTACCGCTACAAACTGGAAACCTGTGAACATTAGCGGAAGTAGCATTGCGAGGCCCGAGCTAAGTTGGACTTGGTTCACACATGATGCAACTGATTCATCCGATTCAGGGCAGGATGCGGATAATGATGGGTCATGGGATTGCTCCAGTGGGAGTTGCATATATGTCCCATACAACAACTTCCAGGAGTATTATGGTCTTGTCAATGCCTCTCTAGCTTCGCCTTCACTGGTGAGAAATGCCGGTCTTTTCGATTGCTCAGGCAATATCGTACAGGAATGGTGGCAGTTACGAGAGTCACTCTTAGGAACATGCTCAGGTAGCGCTGCATTGAGTACGAATTATTTCAGGATGTACAGAGTAAACAATGCTGACATGCTCTACGCTCTAATCATTGACGACAACGATCTGGATTACGAAGATGTTGACTCAAGTAACGATGTTGTACTGGTTAACGGAGCTTGGGCAGATGAATATCAGAGATTTGCTGGCGATCAATATCACCTTCCCAACACCGGACTAGGCGAGTATGTGTACGGGTGGTGGAATATCGACATCGATGGTGACCAGATAGCAGATGGAACCGATCCAACAAACTGGGATACGGATGGAGATTGGCTGAATGACTTCTTTGAGATTGAAGACGATATGCTAGATGGCGTCAGAGGAAATAGTGGCTCGCCCATCAGATACGATGACAGAACCACTAGTTGAGTTCTTGTGCTCTGACTTCTGCGCACAATCATGGAAGGAGATAGAGTCCCTTCTCCCGACCAACCAGTTGAAGACAGACTACTATTCTTACAAGAGAACATGGTGAGTTTTGTCAAACAATTTAACATGCCAGTAATTGAGGTATCACTAGTACTCTCTAAGTATATCCGTATAATTCTCGACTCTCTCACACAGGCGGCTCAAAGAGAGGGCGAGACTTTGCCTGAGAATCTAGTTGAACCTTGGCCGATAGATTCCAATCCCGACGCACCAACAATCGAATCATTCCCTCTGGAAAGACTTCTGGGGAGTCTAGATGAAGATAGGATGGATATCTTTGATACACTAATCCGCAGTATACTAAATGAGAGTCAATTGCCCTTTGTACCCTCTTTGACTCTATTACGAGAATGGGAGCGACTAGCCAGGACTCAACTTTCTCTAGCTGGCTCTCCGGGTCATCTATTCAGTCCGATGGAGTTCCCAGATGGATTCTAACCGTCGTTCTCAGCTTTAGCTACAATGCGACTCGAGATCCACCACGCGTCAGCAATAGACCAGACCCAGAGTACAGGCCACATGACGACAGACAGTATTAGTGGAAGTTGGATAACAAAGTACCCGAAAGCCTTCCTATGTTGACGATTGAAGTGCTGACCTAGAAACAGGAACGGCACAAATGAGAGTACTAAAGCGAATAGTGGCCGCAACGCCCCCCAAGGGCCTATCCCTCCACTTAGCTCGTACCAAATCACCCCCAATGCACCTATGGCGCTGCCTGAATCAGGCTCTTCCTGAGCCGCGATACTGACGACATACTCCTCTGCCATCGCCTATTCCCTTGGCGGGGAACGAATCAACCTGACGCCACGATGAGTATAGAAAAGCCGAACAATAACTCCTTACTCGCAATGCCGTGCCAGATGACAAGTTACTGATTACAGCATTCCCTGTATTCTCCAGTCATTCTACCAATGTTTCAGAGGATGTGATGAAAATCATCCTTGGCATGAGTCCTAAGAGTCTGAATGTAGAGGCCGAATTACTGGCTGTTGACAAGCAAGGATCTTGCCTGATATCACAGAAAATTCGAGATGGAGTCAAGTATAGGGGAATCATCCACCTTGGACTAGCTTCGAATAGAGATAGAATCAACTTGGAGAGAGTGGCTAAGAACCTAATCTCAATGTCAGAGCCGGATAACTCCGGCCGCCGTATAGAGTCTGAAAAAATCGAAACTGATGGCCCTCCGAACCTAGAGACTACAGCACCCATTCACATTCTGGATGAGGAATTTGAACACGATGATTTCGTTGAATGGAGTACGGATGCTGGAGGATTTGTTTGTAATGAGACATATTACAGAACCCTATATGCTCTCAATCAGACAGATAATTCAGACACGCCGACAATATTTGTCCATCTTCCTCCCGCTGAATTTATCCCGGCTGAAAAACAAGCCGAGATAGTAACAAAGATTGCAGAATCCATGGTATTGAGGCCAACCTATGATGTCGTAGCTGCACTATTATTTGATGACAAAGGGCGTATACTGGCCTGTAAGCGACCAACTCAAGATGCCTGGGCTGGCTGGTGGGAATTTCCAGGCGGAAAGGTCGACGAGGGTGAATCATACTCACAGGCTCTGAGTAGGGAAATTGAGGAAGAGATGGGGGTATCTATCGAACCAGGTGATTTGGTAGAATCAATCTCATTCGATTACGAAGACCGCACTGTTAGGTTGCAAATCTGGAATTGTGGTATCATAAATCCCGACTCAATCACCTTAAGGGAGCACGACGATTCTAGATGGTTGTCAAGGCAAGAGTTACTTGATGTTAAGTGGCTACCTGCAGATTTACCAATCATCATTAGGTGGATGGAAGAAGGTATCCCAAGCTAATCATCATTCATTGTAGGATTGCCTCTCTTATCGAACCATTCTGTAGGATCTCCTTGCTCTGACATACTCAGGCCATCGCCAACAAATCTTGGCACTGAATCTCTACCAGGGTGCCAAGTAACTTTCTCCAGCCATTCTGCAAGTCCTTCCATCACAATTCCAACCTCAATATCCCCTCCTAGAGGTCGCTCTTCAAGCACAAATGACAATTTCCCAGCCATCGCCGCTTGCCTAGAGATTGAGAAGTTAGTCGAATCTCCCCGCATATTCATCGACATGGCATCTAAGGCAGTATCCAGAATTCTTTGGTCTCGCGCAGAATCAAGTAGATTGTCGAGCGTTTCACATTCTCCTTCTAGAACAATTTTCTGCCGAGACTGAGGGAAAGTGCTTGATTCAGGCAAAGAGTCAGGAACCCACTCGGGAAACATGTTCCGAACGGACTCGATGACTCTAATCGCATCCTCGTGTGGCTGAATGATAGTCGATAATCGGATCTCTGCCATGGCGATGCCAGTCGTTGAAGGCTCATGAGCGCTGCGGAAGCAACTCCCAAGAGCGCGAATGATTCAAAGATGCGACTTGAGACAAAGAGCCGTGCCTGAACGCTCCCCGGTGCTAGCCATCGCTCTGCTAGTCGCACCCACTCTTTGCTTAGTGGCAATTAGATTCGCATTGACAGCACTCGAAGAAGTTCTTTCTGAGGACCCCATTTTGCTATATTCCCTCCACGGAGTGGCTCTGGTAATTGGTCTGATTATGTTTGTTAGGTATCGTAAAGTCGAGGATCACGAGTATCACCGCTCACAGGCAATTAGGAAACTGTCGAAGACATATTCGAGAGAAGATCGAGGACTTTGGGAGAAAGGAGATTCAGCTATAGAGAAATTGGAAACAAAGGCAAAATCTCCTAAGAAAGGAAAGGCTGCTATACGTTCTATGCAACTCCAGAAAGGAAGTATTGGATCTTTGAACCAAGAAAGGCATGAAGAGGAAATCTCTGACGACGAAGAAGAGACAAAATCTCGCAATCAAGGAATCAGTACAATCGTAGATGAGCAAGCTGTTTCAAAATCAAAGGGTCCCGGGCTAATTTCCAGATTCTCCACTTGGGTCAGCCACAGACTCGATAACTCTGCCAAGCGCAGGATGGAGAAGAAGTCGGCCAAGCCGAAAACTAAGACTCCTAATTCCTCGGACATGTGGGCCAGTCCAACAGATTCGAGTCTTACACGGTCTGTTCTATCTTGTCCCTCCTGTGGAGCTTTGAACAATGCAGGAACATCATACTGCACATCATGTGGAGACCTATTAGCATAGGTGGGGTTGAAAACAGTCGATTAGGAGCCCTCATCGGTAAGCATGTCTGCAAAGAGAGATTACTACGAGGTCCTCGAGATTTCTAAGGGCGCTACCGATTCGGAAATCAAGCGTGCATTCAGGTCCTTAGCCCGCAGATATCATCCCGACAAGAATCCTGATGATTCTGAAGCTGAGACTAAGTTCAAAGAAGTCCAAGAGGCATATGCAGTACTTTCCAATCCCGACGAGCGCAAGAAGTATGACATGTTTGGCCATGAACAACCGGGCGGATCTCCCTTCGGACCGGGAGGATTCCAAGGAGTCAATATCAGTATCGATGACTTATTTGGCGGAGGGATAGAAAGCATATTCAGCCAGATTTTCAGCGGCGGTGGTCCTCGAAGAAGAAGCCGAGGGACTGATCTGCTAGTAAATCATGAGGTTCCTTTCCAAACCGTATTCGATGGAGCCGAACAATCGATGGAAATCGATGTACTGAAGCTATGTGATGAGTGTGATGGCAGAGGCTCACCAATACCTGAAGGAGTGAGGGAATGCCCTACTTGTGATGGTAGAGGAAGAATTCAGAGAATAGAAAAGGCAGGATTCTTCACTAAACAGGTGGTTACGGATTGTTCCACATGCAGGGGAGAAGGTCGCATAGTCAGCGACCCTTGTGGGGCCTGTGGAGGAGAAGGAAGATCAACGAAGCCCAAGCAAGTCACATTTACAGTCCCTGCTGGCATATCTTCCGGAACGCGACTTAGGATGCGAGGCCACGGAGAGGCTCCGAGAGGAGGAAGGGGAGAGAACGGAGATTTGTACATCCAAATCGAGGTTAATGAGCATCCTTGGTTCGAGAGAGATGGTTCGGACCTTCTGATGGCACT
>DAON01000004.1:33952-37266 GCA_002501885.1 Euryarchaeota archaeon UBA220
GATGGGGAGGATCTGAGAATCAAGATTCCATCCGGCTCCAATCCAGGGGACACAATCAATCTACCCGGACGAGGCTTGCCAGGTAGGAGAGGCAGAGGATCGGTCACCGTCCTGTTGAAACTGGATATGCCAAAGAAAATCTCCAAATCACTTAGAAAATCACTCGATTCACTCAAAGAAGAGATAGGTACAGACTTTGATTCTCTAGAGGATTCAATCATCGACGAGGCCCAGAGAAGGCGCCGAGGCAGATAATTACCATTCTAACGACTTGTTTGGAATAGCAGCTAGAGGAGCCCCATCTACAAGTCCTGATAGATGGAATCCGATTGTTGTAGAAGAACCATCCAACTCAATTCCTACGAATGTCTTACTTCCCGCCGATAGAGTGTCTAGGAAAACTTCGCCATCCTGATACAATCTGCTTGGCGAGACCGATTTGATATCGATCGCAGAACCTTCTGCAGCATGTACTCCGATTGCTGCTAATTCCCAAGGAAATTTCTCAACTCTGATTCCAATTAGTAGATCGGACTTCGAATCAGAAACTCTCCAGACGCAGATTTCAACTTTTTCAGTTAGGTGTCTGATTACTGGCTCGCCCCAGTCTTCGACCACTGCCTTCCACGGACTCTCTCTCAGTTGCTTGAGCGAGTGCTCGATTTCTACTTGATCAATATCCTCTGACATTAGTGCAGCAGACAGCCTCTGTCTTAGACTGCGCAATCTCCTCCTCTCATGTTCTTGGATATCTGCTGCTAAAGGAGCACCTCTGAATATCGCATCACGATTCCACCAGATTACCATTACTAACGGTGTTAACAACAAAAATCCAGCAAAGATGTAGAATGGCTGGGCTCTGTGAGAGAGATCCACAAACTCCTCCTCCTGAGGAACATATGGTCCATTGTAGGGCAATGAAAACTGATACTCTCTCCAACCTTCGTCCACGCCCTCTTCCCATTGTACTCTCAGTGCGTGAATTCCGGGCGGGACAATCATCATCGAACCATTAGTCGAGTTTACTACCTCACCAGTTTCTTGGTCTAGAGTCATTAGCGTGAATGAACCCGGCGAGTCTCCTATTCTTTGGACTCGTACATAGGAACCATTCTCTTCATTCACCGAGAAAGCGTAGTAATCAATAGTGTCGGATGCACCCAGAGTTCCAGTTATTACAGAAGCCTCCAAATTTAGTACCTGCCATCTCGAATCTATATTGCCAAAATCCCAAATCGTGTCTGGAGCATCGCCAATCAAACTCCCATCAGACGGACTTAGAGATTTCAAGTACATAGCCCAAGCACCGTCGATTCCCTCAGTGGTAATTCTGAACTCAACTGAGATTGTTAGTGAAGTGGTCTCAAACCCTCCACAAACATCTCTTATGAGTACCTCTGTACCATCTACTTGGTGCAGAGTGATGCTGATTTCAACATCATCAATGTCCCATTGATCTACTGTCGCTCTGAAAGTGCACATAGGTTGCAGCGTTATATTCGGCCCCGATGCAATCAGAAGAGAATCTCCTTGAGAGTCAGATGCCGCTATGTGGCCCCGGTAGAGTAAGGAATGGCCATCTTGGAACTGCAATGGCTCCCCATGACTCCAAGGATTACTAAGCTCCCCTCCTCCAGGGGCCTCTGTATTGTGGTCATAACGAATAATCTCAAACTCATAAGGCGAGTATCCCGATTCAGAATTATGGACTACACGAAGCCATAATTGGCCCTCAGAGGGATACTCGAAATACCAAGGCAAAAGCACACCTCCTTTCGTACCTATCAATGTCTTCGAATCATCTGTTCTGTGCCAGACTTCTATACTGGTGGAATTCGCACCTCTGTTCTGTTCTAGGAGCATGACATCTCCAGGGTTGCCCAAAATCATCATAGCATCCTTGTCACTTTGGTCTTCGAGTGCACCAACAAAGAGCACCCCCTCGGTTAATATGTCCGCCAAATGATATGGTTTACTGCAGTAACCTATTCTGGTACTAGGTAGAGTACCTTGGCAAGGCGAAGAGGTGTTGATGCTAGAGTAAGCACCTTGGCTGCCTGGAGAGGGCACGGTGTCAGGAAGATCATCGTGTTCCGTCCAATTATCCATGTGACTGGAAATCATATCGATCCGTAAATCTCCAGAATTTACGCCTTCATCAGCAATAACTTGCCATGAGAAATTACCCTGGATAAATCCAGCCCATTCTACAAGATGAGAATCTTGATGTCTATATTCTGAAGAACCATAGGTTATGATTAACTCCATTCCGGAGCAACTAACTTCAACACAGGTTACAGAAATCCATACTGGCCCATGAGTCTGATCCGTATCTGACAAAATGACATACCTATCATTGTCTTGCGCTTGGACTCCTAGACTGGTCAAAGATAGGATAATCAAGAGCGAAAATAGGCTTGCCCAAGTCTTTGCCATGCAACGGCGAGGCGCACCCGCCTTAGAATCCTTCAAGCGAACCGCGTCAGTGGAACGCGTATGTCCGAGCGTCCGTTGGCTAGATCAGTGCTCGTAAGACAACGCCTCGCAAGGGTGATGCAATTAGGCGATAGGAATAGTCCTGTGAGTTGGACTCCAGCCTTAGTCACACGGACCGAGGACCCCGAAATGCCAATTTCATTAGCCCCATTCTCATCTTCAAGAGAATCGGATAATTTACCTGCCTCGATTACTATGTCGACGAGGGCAGAATTGTGTTTTCCCTTTGACTCGGACGACACTTGGTCCGCATCCGAGGGTCTAGTACTTCCTCCCAGCCTTTCTGAGTCCGATTCGGGCGAATTTAGCAGAGGCGACCAACTACTCGCAGTGTCATGGCAGTCTATGCATCATGACGAGATGTTGAACGACTCAAAACTACAACCATCGGTGATATGTCTTACCGATTCAGTACAACTGGCCAACAATCCAGGTTTACTCATCGAGGCATTGTATACTCTCAGAACTAGGTTCCCTAACTCATTAATTTGGACTCCTGGAATAGGTGGACCGGATAATTGCGCTCTTCTTGTTTGGATGGGTGTTGACCTGTTTGATTTAGGCCGTTCATCTAGGGCTAGCTCAATGGGAACTATTCTTTCTCAAGAAGGCCCTAGAATACCAGAACACACTTTGAGCGAATCTCATGATATGGGGGCCCAGATTGAAGCTTGGAAGCACGCTATTGGGGCCACTCGGTCCGCCATCCGAAACGGATCATTGCGAGAATTAGCCGAGCGCCAAAGCACCTCTAGTCCACGCTCAGTTGAGAGACTGCGCAGACATGACAAAATGATGAGTAAATTTGGCGGAGGAAA
>DAON01000004.1:37647-53911 GCA_002501885.1 Euryarchaeota archaeon UBA220
CAGAGCAGAGATGATCCTCTGATTCAGGATTGGAGGGCAAGAGTGGCCGATTCGCACATGCCACCTAAACATCAGCGAAACTTGCTGGTGCTGCTCCCTTGCTCCGCTGTAAAGCCCTACAGAACCTCACAGAGTCATCGTAGATTCATGTCTGCAATTACTACTAATTCAGCCCACCAAGTCATGGTCACAGCCCCATTGGGATTGGTGCCTAGGGAATTGGAAGAGATATGGCCTGCAGCCAATTATGACATACCAGTAACAGGAGATTGGGATTTGGACGAGTTAGAAGTAATTCGAGATATGCTAGAAAGGCTATGTTCAAGAGTTGGATATTCGCGAATAATCAATCATTCGGGTGTTGACATAAATATCGAAGGAATCGAGATTACTGATACAAGAAAAGGAGAATCTGCAGGCTCAGCCGACTCTATAGAAAGACTGAGAAATGCAGTCAGCCAAGCTGACGAGGAAATGAGTTTGAATTCAATCAAGAAATCTCAAAACACCCTCGAGCAGCTAAGAGCGCTTTCAAGATTCCAGCATGGTACTGATGCATGGCTCGAAGATGCAGCTATACGTGGAAGACCTCCTATCTTTACGATAATGAAAGGCGGTGAGCAGATAGCTATGTGGAACCCTCGTACTGGCCGATTCGCATTCTCCAAAGCTTGTCTACCATCATTGATGCAATCAGGTACTTTCCCTATAGTCGAATTATCTCCAGATTTAGATTGGAAGGGAGATCTATTTTCGAGCAATGTAATTGCTGCTGACTCCAATATCAGGATTGGAGATGAAATACTGGTGATACAGAAAGATTCCCTTGTCGGCTCAGCAAGAGCTGAGGCTGCCGGATGGGAGTGGCCAGAGGGCGCTGGTAGGCTTGCAAAGAGCCAACACAGGCTCTGAGTATTCTTATGGCGCTGCGTAGCGATTAAAGAGGGAGAGCAGGTCGCCCGGTCGCCGAGGTGTGAGATTATGTCGCGTATGCACAGTGGAGGTAAGGGCAAGAGTGGTTCAAACCGGCCACACGCTTCTGAGGCTCCAGCATGGTCTACTAGTGACAAGGCAGAGATTGAGGAATTAATCGTCAACCTCGCTAACGAGGGCCATTCAACTGCCATGATCGGCACCATACTACGTGATCGCCACGCAGTTCCAAATGCACGCTTAGTCACGGGAGAGAGAGTTTCGGAGATATTGGCTAGAAACGGCATCTCCGGAAAATACCCTGAAGATTTGATGAACTTGATGAGAAAGGCATTGAATCTTATGGACCACCTTTCATCGAATCCGAAGGATTTGCACAACCGTAGACAACTATCTCTTTGCGAGTCGAAAATTAGAAGGCTAGCTAGGTACTATATCGGTACCGGAAAACTCCCTCAAGATTGGGTGTACAAGCAGGACCAACTTCGATTGATGGTTGAGTGATTATACGCAGAGGATTTGTACCTCTAGTTCGTAGCAGTGTTGTGCGCACGCTTATCGGGTCAGAGCCACTATCTGAGGTCGCAGACCTAATTTCCTCAGCTGCAGATTCGATAAGAAGCAACAAATCTCCTGTGCTACTGTTGGCAGCCCCCTCGCTACAAGGCGCATTAGCATCAGCACCAATTGAAGCGGCACTTCTAGACTCGGGATTACCTTACAGAAGGAGATTCAAGATGGAACCGCCTTCCGATGGCCCTTGGATTCACATTCTTGGACCCGGCGATTTTAGTGGCCCTTTACTGTCAGAGGTTCCGTTCAATCTCTCAATCTCAAATACGGTTGTAGATGGATTATCTGGACACCAAGGGGATCCCAGAAAGGGCCCTCTAACTGTAGTGGCCCAGGCTCACGCCCTAGCTGAGGCTATTTCTCCACAGGGCCAGAGGACCCGCCGCCTAAGGCCATGGGCATTATCTGGAAACTGGCTACACTCGGCTTTAGACACAACTTATGACCCGGTTTATTCAGCACTGAGGGACATTTTGTTGGAAGATGGATCAATCAGGGTGGTGCCACTCCCAGAGGTCCCAAAACCAAACATCTCCAACAACAGCTGGATAGATCCACAAGCACTGGAGGCAGTCTCATCTCGATGGGATAGTTTGGATATGGAAGGCAGAGCAAGAGCCCTTTCCCACCTCATGAAACCAGGTCTTTCTCAAAGCACTCCTTCTACTGCAAGGATGGAAGAGATAGGTTGGCACTGTGTGATGGGACCAGGGTGGCAAACCGATTTGGCCGGACAGATTTCATCTGCAGCAACCTTCTGGAAAAGCGATGCAGCACCTATAGCGGCAACCAAAGTGGCGGATTCACTACTAAGGGAAGGAATCATTCCTCAATCCTAAGCATGTTCTCACAATTTGGACACTCCATCCTTAGAGGCCTAACATCAGATTCTACAGTCACTTTGGTAGAACAAACTGGACACTGGATACTCGGACCTTTTGGTTGCTTAATCATCTTTTGAACAGTTTCATTCTTCGGAGATACAAGGGCTACAGGGAAGACTAGCAGCACTGAAGACAGCGAGACTCCGAACACAATAGGCATTGGCATGCCAAGAACATAGATGACTAGTGCAAGACAACCCAGGGTGATTACAGTGACGAGTGCAGGAAGACTAGTCCTTCGCTTAGTCAGAGACATGGCAAATCCAATACCAATTGAAAGGAACAACACAGACATCGCCGCTCCGATAAGAACTCCGTAGAGGATGAATCCCGAGGGTTGGTACTCTACTCTGAAATCCAAGTCAGGATCCAGTCCAGACTCTTCGATTGTAATGACTTCTAGAACTACCCATCTCCTGTGCTTATACTGTATTTCATCAGAAGCCACAGCACCGAGATCTTCGAATAGAGTAGACTTCAATTCTGCAGACAATTCTATGTCGGTCCAGTAATCATCTTGGGATGATCTAACAAATGTCTCAACCAGAATCTGCCTAGATCCCTCTGATGAATCGTAATTGTATGATGTATCAATCGTTATTGTAATTGCATCCGCACTAAAGGCCCTAGTGGCCCCCATGTCTACATTTATCTCGGTAGGGCCTAGATTGATTGGATTGACGCCCAGTATTGATTCGACTTCTAAGAATAAGCCATTAGACATGAATGAACGAAGGTTTGAGGCGGAACCAGTCAAATGCCCCTGCAGGGCCAATAATTCCGAATCATCGACTCTTCCATTGTGCCTGTCAGCAGAAGGCACAGAGTCGGCATAAGAGTTCAGATTTCTCCACCAACTGTTCGAACCAAGACTTTGATTACCAATGTTGTCTAGTCCCCAGCGCATCCATTGAGACATCGAACCATCGAATTTGATTACTGCTCCACGCTCGACTTCGTAACCATCCCATACGGCCTCAATCTCAAGATCTAATGTTGACCCGCCCGTTCTCAAAGGCTCATTAGCAGGATACCATCCTCCCGGATTATCATCATCCTCGCCGATGACAATTTCGTGATTCTTTGACTTAGAAATTTGCAAACCATCCTGGGGACTGAGTTGGAAATCGACTGTAATAGTCCCTGCCTCAAAATTATCAGGCACCTCCCAGAAGAAGGTAACTTCCACCCCCTCCTCAACTCCAGTAGCAATCGGCATTTGACTTACTTGGGACCCCTGAACAGCAATCCCTCCCGTTGACCCAGACCACATCCTATCATCAAACCCGGATTTCAGGACAATGGGGAAATATACCAAATCCCCTAGAACGCTCGCATCCTTCATTTCGATATCAACAAGAGGGAAACGCATTGAGATTTGCGCGTCGTGTGCTTCTGAACCCCAAAGGAATCTGACCCCAGCATCATCTCCGGGTTGGGAAAACATGAGATTTCTGACAGTCAAGGAAATCTGAACCCTATCTCCATCGTTAACACTACCGGAGCCCACATCTACACTGACCTGAAGAGATCCAGATCCAGATAGAAATGGATTGAATCCACCATCTCCATCATAGAAAGATCCTCCTATTCTAACCTCAAGAGTTGAGTTGATGGTTACACCAGCAGCACCTTCGACTTCATATGGTATTGAAAGCTCCCAAGTGGAGTTTTCGTAATTTCCTTCCGTACCCCAAGTTACCTCCCATGTTCCTACTTTTATTTCGCTTAGTATAGAAGGAGTCACCAGCGTAGATTCTGAATCAGAGGAATCGCTAGCCAAGTCTTCTTGAAACGGTGTCAGAGTGCCATCGTCAGATTCACCCATCAAATATAGGCGGAAATCTGTAGAATTACAGCATGTAACTCCACTCTGTGCAGAAGAAATCAGAGGAGTAGCACTCATTAACAGAAGCACCAAAACTAGCGTCAGTGCACGCAAGCGCGCTGTATGCATCAGACCTTGTGGCCAGCATGCAACCCTTCAATGCGACGCCTACTTGGTGCCGGATAATGTACAATCTGCAGTAGTGTGGGAAACGCTAACTATGCAACCATACGAGTTTAGCAACTCCGTTGTCTGATATCTCTTCTAGTACAGCGAAACCCACTCTCTCCAGCTGATACACATTACCTACAACGAGTTCACAGTTCTCCAACAAGCCATTAACCAAATTCACTTCATCTCCATCCGGGATATACAGATTTGCTTCACAGCACACCTCCTTCGGTAGCCATTGAACAATTGGACGATCATCGGATCTTTCGATGGATTCAATCTTCGCAAGAGAACCTGAGATACTGATGTCGGCGAATTCTTTCAATCTCAAACTGACATTCTCAAAATCTACTTTTTGGATGTATATTGAATCCGATATAGTCCACTTCCTAGTCCCTTTAATTCCTCCATCGGGGTGCCGAGGCGATTCTACAACTGTGCCCTGTATTCCTTCTATTTCCAAAAGAATTGGAGAAGCAACAAAACTACGGCGTTCTGTCTTTGCATCCAACACGCTTGAATTCTTAGACTCGATAGTCTGCATAGGTATGGAGATATCTTTCTGAGTCACGCCCAATTCTATCCAGAATTCTCGTAAGGCCTGAGGATCGAATCCTCTTCGCCTAAGGGATTGAATTGTTGGAAGACGCAAGTCGCCCCAACCTTCTCGCTCTCCTGTTTCAATCGAGGAACGCATGGAAGAAGTAGAAAACCCTCCAAATTCGTGAACTTTTACTCTTCCCCAATATAGAGTCTCAGGATAATCCCAACCCAGATGTTCATACAGCAGAGTTTGTTTTCTGGTACTATCCATCAAATCCTTTCCACGGACGATATGTGTGACTCCTTGTTCGTGGTCTTCTATTGCACTCTGGAAGTCCAATAGTGGCCATACTCTGTATCGATCCCCAACCATCGGATGAGGAGAATGTTGGATTCTCAATGCAGGCCAATCTCTAAGCGCAGGGTTTGGTAATGTCATATCGGTCCTAACTCTGACTACGGCATCCCCCTCGCCAAATTCACCATTATTCATTGAATCCCAATCCGATAGGTTCTCGGAAACAGCCTTGGAACGACAAGGACACTCAACTTTCGCCTCTCTGAATTTTCTGAATTCATCTGCCAAACATCTGCAGACATAGCAATGACCTTCGGATAGGAGTCTACTAGCAAATTCGAGATACACGGGAATCCTATCACTAGCTCGAACAATAATGTCGGCAGGCCTTCCAGCCAACCACTCATATTCGTCCTCAATCCACTGATAAGCTGCTGGGAGGGGAGGTTTGACTTTGGTATCTGTATCGTCAAATCTCAGAACTACCTTGCCTCCATGCATCTTTGCATACTCCGAATTAATTACAACACCTCTAGAGTGGCCTAGGGTCAGAGGACCGTTGGGATTAGGGGCGAATCTGAGGACTACTGAACCCGTATCTCCGGGCAACTCTTTGAGCCCCTCGATTTTTCGATGCTTTTCCCTCTCCAGAGCATCGGGAGCAACTCTCTCCAGCTCTGCTCTAACAGCATCGAGACCTTCTTTGAGAGCCATTGTGTTTGCATTCTCTACCTCCTCTGAGACTATGCTCATCAAGCGCTTGGCATCAGACCTCAAATTCGGGCTCTCAGATAGTAGCCTACCAAGCACACTTCCAACCTGTCCGTTGCCATTGTATTCTAGCGAATTCTGAAGGGCAAACTTCCGCACCGAAGCAACAACCTCGGCACCCCAACTCTCGCCTTCAGACATATTAACAAGACTTTCCGCGTAAATGCAGCATTTCACGCTTCGCTCGTTCACCACTCTTCAAGCATCGTTTGTCTAAGTGGACTTTGGTCTTCGGATCTAGTAGGCACAGGTGTGCCGTGAACTTCCTTCCAGAGGTCCGAAACGGTAGACCAACTCCATCTCAAATCTTTGTGAGGCAGATTCCCAGAAACTAGTTTTCTGACCGCCTCCCTAGTTACTCCATCGGAAGGGTATCCCGAACCGATTGCGAAACCCAACTCTCGCTGGATTCTTGCAATCTCATTATCTCTACTTACTTTTGCAATAATGCTAGCGGCTCCAGCAACCGGATCTATCGAATCCATTGCATGTCGCGAATCTATCTTCCAATTCGTCCAGTTCTGCCCTAATTTGGAAGCTATCCTTCTTGAGAACCTAGACTCATCTACATCACAAGAGTCTACTCTCAATACGCCTTCAGAATTATCCTGGCAAGCTGACTCAATAGCCTCAGCAAACAATTCAACTTCCAGCTTGTTTAAATCCGAGTGGAGGCTATTTGAGTCTATTCTAGACGGCTCGCAAATCACAATACTAATTCCCCATCCTTTCGACTCTGCATTTTCACGTATTTCTGACTCAATCACTTCTCTTTTCTTTGCAGACAAAAGTTTTGAGTCTCTCACTCCAATATCTCGCAAAATACTACAATCTGACTCAGATACACACAGCGCACACACTACTAGTGGCCCAATCACGGGCCCCCTGCCTGCTTCATCCACGCCGATGATTGGATTCGTCATATCTCTAGGTCGAAGTCTGCCGGGCTATCATCATCTCTGCGTTTCTTAGTAACTACTCTTCGAATCTCTGAATCATCTGAATCCAGCATGATATTGCTTGGGTGAGGATTTTCTCCTTCGTTAATCCGATCTGCTAACTCGATTGCCGAGTCCAGAGCCTCGTCGGTTTGGAACCTATCGAGAGCCTCAGTTGCCTTTCCAACTATCTCTTGGCTAGGTCCTTGCTTTGGTTTCTCCGCGAGCCCTCCTGATTTCTCCAAGAATTCGGCAGCGAATTCTCTCGAAGTTACTCTCGGGCTTTCAACCAAGTCGGGTGCATGCCCGCCGCCTTCTTTGAATCTCGACATCCACTCTTCTGCACTTTCTACTTGCTTTTCATCAACTAACATATTTCCTTGCATCGCCTCAGTTCTTTTTCTCATTGCCAGTACGACTCCGATACTTCCAGCAATAATTACCAGAACAATTAGTATACCTTCATGCCACACTTCTAACCAGTCGATTATGGATTGTATTAACGAGGGCTTGCAGCAAGGAGGAGGCAATACTTCAGACCCCTCTAAGAGTACCGAATCAGTGCCGATAAATACTATGGAAGGATCTCTTATCGATCTTACTTCAACCGTTAGGACTAACTCCGAATCAACTGGAGATTCCATAGGCACAATTATCCAAGCCACGAATTCGATATTCTCTCCTCGAGGTACATCCATCAATTCAAACGATCTAGCGTTTCCATTGCCCGAATCCGCTACAGCCCCAGGAGGTACAATCAGACCGAATTCGGTAACTTGGTTAGAATCGATGCTGACGACCAATCCATCGGCCTCATTTCCTAAGTTTGTCAATAACCATGAAGATGTCAAATTGTTTTGATCCGAAAGTACGGAAGAATATCTCTCCACACTCCACTCATAGTACTCCCCAACTTTAACGCCGACTGAAAGATTAGCAGGCGACCAATCTCCCAACCACAAAGAAATAGAGATTTGAGATTCTAGGTCGGCCTGAGTGTCGTTTAACACTGCAAAAGTCAATACAATTCCATTCATCGACTGGCCAGGCCCAAGACTGAATTGCTGCTTCTCAAGTGTGATATCTAACCAATCTGGAGTTTCGCCAATCTTGATTTCAAAACTCGAAGTGACATCTCCAGTATTCTCTATTCTGAGTAAAGCAGAGCAATGACCTCCCGGAGATGTATCGGTCGAACAAGTATTCTCGGAGATAGTCATTAAGCCGCCAGAACGAGGAACTATGCTTACTCGCTGAGAAACCGAGGACAAATCCTCATTTGCAGCGACATCCCACACCATGATATTGAATTGGAGATTCCCTGGATATCTCTCAGGAGCTTGGACCTGAACTTGTGCCCTAGCATCTCCTCCTGGGGGCATAGAGTCCAATTCAGCTCTACTCAGAATTATAGCAGCCCATCCCTCATGAGATATCGAGAGCCCAGAATCAGACAATACCGAACCGTTTTCATCAGTAGTCTCAATTTCTATATTTAGGTCCCTAACTGAATTGCCAAGATTAACAACATCGACATAGAGAGTAATTACTTCGCCAGGAGAAATCGAAGCATTTCCTCCTCCAGATGTTATCTCAGTCCCATAACTGAATCCATATCTGAGTGAGAAATTGTACCAGTCCTGAGAACCTCCAGATGTTGTAAGTTGCATGCTGAATTGGTGCAGTGAATTCGCCATTGGAAGGCCACCAAAGACCTCTGGAGAGGCGATGGAGAATTGCACCCATTGAGGTGCATCGGAGGGGGCCGAGAATAGGTGTCCATCAGATGGTGTCTCAAAATAGGTCCATGAGATGTCCCAGTCCATAGGTCCAGAAATTGAAACAAGTGCTGAATCATCCACCTCGGCGTAATTAGTGAAATTGAAATTTAGCCCAATTGTCGAATCTGGTTCAATATCAAAAATCGAACCAGATTCTGGGCCGAACCTAACCTCCGTCCTATCAACTTGCCATGGGTATGTGTAGTTCGGGGTTTCATTGAATACAGTGGCAGCGGCAGCCTCTTGTAATTCCAAAGCTCGTTGCGGAGAAATTTGGCTAGGCGCCTGTCTACCTACAGGACTTTCTCCAGTGATTGTGGCATGGATTACGCATGCCGCCAGATAAGTGCCATCGATAGAGGGATGCGATCCATCGCTGTCATACAATGCAGAAAATGATGTCCAACCATCGGTTGCATTCTGGCCCGATTCTTCTACAGTATCGTGGATGTGCATGAATGCCAGCCCGATTGGAGCAATGTATGTTGGACGGTCTGATGTGGTGATATTTTCGTTGTACATCTCATACCCACGGGCTATGCCCTGTTGCATACTTGTGTAATCAGGGTGCATCCAAGATCCATCCATCCAAGCCCAAGTCATGAACAGAATTGTCTCTCCTCCCTTGGAGTCTATCCTCTGATTAAGGTAGATTAGTCCCGCTAAACTATCTTGCCAATAATCAGTCTCAATTGCCAATGCAGGGACTTGGGACTGATCTTGCAGAATAACATAGTCATATCGTTGTTGCAATGTTGTATTCCAAGAGTGTCCAGGAGTATCGGCTCTCTCTGCATGCTCACTAAGTTTCAGGCCTCCGCTAGTTAGCGAAGTGACTTGAGCATCCTCTCCAGAATCAGTCAATATGGTATCCAATCTAACCGCTAATGAATTACCAGCTGTGTATGAGTTGCCCAGCATCAGTATATCTAGAGAACTATCCTTCTCCGCTGCCCTTGAGGTGCCATTCGATTCGATGATGGAGCCCGGAGAAAATACAGGAAAAATCAGCAAACCGACGAGAATCGCGATGAAGAATCTCCGACTCATATTGTTATCGGAAACTCAGAAAGATATCATTTCTACCCTATCTCGTCAGTTTTTTGCGAAGTATTGATGGCCCGGGGCGTTGTTCAATGCACATGGCATCGAAGTGGCCCTTTACGAAGAAACCCGCCGAACCACGACAAGCTGTAGAAGTCGACAAGAGGAAAATTGTGGAATACGAGCGCAAGCCTGATGATGAATCAAAGGAGAAGATGGCTGACCGTAGCCATCTAGAGAACAAGTCCTTCAAAGACGCGATGGACCTGCTCGGAGGGGACTCATAATCACAAAATCGGATTTGGAGCTACTCGACTAAGGGCAGCGATGTCTAACTCTCCTCCATTTACTGGCGAGCGTAACCCAAACTCGTTGAGAACATGTGGAGAGACCTCTCCAAAAGATCCAATTTCATCCCCTTCATAGAAAATTTTCGCACCTCTTCCTGGAATCCAAGGCCCCTCATCTGCTTCTTCTAGGGTTACTTCACCGATTCCAGTACCAAGGTCTCTCAGAAGTGCTTGAACCACTCCCTTGGAACTAGCAAATCCTCCTGACACTTCGGCACAAGCCCAAGCAACTCTTGGTTGGTTCTTTGAGTCTCTGACCACATCGCTAAGCTCGTAAACCCTCTGAGGCAATTCGTGATGCCGGTTTGAGGATAACAGCACCAATAGGGAAGGCAGTATATTCTGTCTGAGTATCGTATGCTCTACTGAGATAGGATTGGAAATCTTTGCAATTCCTCCATCGGGACTCCACCCAACTCTATCGAACTGATCTCTTTCATTCGATAGAGTAAGGCCCTGTGTCTCTTGGATGCCCAATGAGCGAAGACTAGCACGAATGCGTCTGTGAAAGTGAGATGAAGAAAGAGGAATTGCATCTAGATGAACCTCTGAAAATCTATCTGGGAGATTGTGATAGCCAAATCCTATTGCTATATCCTCGACGATATCAATTGGGTGCATAATGTCGCTTCTCCATCTAGGCATTTCTACTACATGTTCCTTCTCGCCTATAACGCAGTCTGCCCACTTCTCCGGTTTATTTGACCCATCGGTTACTGTTCTCGAATCTAACAGAGACCCGCCCATCCGTTGGAGTGCTTTCGTGATTTGTTCTTGGTCTAACTGTATGCCTAGGATTTTGGAAATTAATCTCTCAGGCACTCTGTGTTGTACCGAGTCCCCGCGTGGAGTATGCGCTATCTCGCCCGAGTGATCGGTGACCTTTACGCTCTCGACCCTTCCTCCTCTCTCATTTAGGGCTAAGCAGATTAGCATCAGACACGCTTCGCATGAGCGCATGTCCCACCCAGTAACATCAATCAAGAAATCTCTAGTAGAATTAGACACGGTTGTATGATTGCCATTGATAATCGGAGGGAAGGACAAGACATCGTCATTTGAGTCTAGGATTACAGGATACAAATCAAGACCATCCATCAGGTGAGCATAGTCAATTCCTTTCGGATGTTCTTGCAGAATTTGTTTGATACTCATGCTTCGATCCATCATTAGAGGCTTGAATGAGTAAGATTCAGGCACTGTAACAACTCTGAATGGTCCTTTAACCGCTTGTAAATCATGAACTCCAATGGAGGCCAATGCGCGCTTTCTACCCAAGGTCAAATGTAACTTTTCCTGATGATCCATCAATGATTGTATGAAAGCCTCAATGCTATCTTCATTATCTCCCGGATCCACTCCTCTTACGACTGCAGCCAAGACGACTGGCCTTACTTCCTTTAGTGATGAATCAACTGTCATCTCCAAGCCACTAGATTCAACCTCCATTGAGGGATCAACTAACTCTCCTCTAGCAAAGCTTCTAGCTGCCCTAGCCAAGGTCTCGTGACTCAGCAAGTCTGGTCGATCAGGAAAGACCTCCACTTCAACGACTTCCTCGTCGTTACCCTCTACTGGACATCCCATACTGGGTAGCCAATCCGACCAAGACTCGGGAGAATGCTCAGAGCCATTCAACTTCTGGATGTATTCTAGCAGGCTATGCTGGAGATTTAGGGTCGGCATACTAATCTCAGTTTCCTAACCACATGGGCAATGGACGGTCATATCCTATTAATCTCAAACCACTTATTGACGCGGTATCGTGGTCTAAAGCCCTGAGATTTCTTCTATTCAACTTCTCCAGACCATCGACGCCGAGTCCAACCATCCACCCCCGGACTGCAGATCTCAACCATTGCAAGGTCTCCTCTAGCCCCTCTCGGGGAGGCGGTGCAACTAGAACCGAACATCCAGCTGCCACACAGATGAGAAGATCTTCGCTACTTGGGGCCTCGTCCATTTCGATTAGTAAGTGACGACCCTGCCCGGTCAAATTCATCGCCCGTGCCGCTAGACCAATACGAGGCAGTGCGGCCGCAGCCCTACTGCCTCCGGGTGAAGCAGTATCGATTATTGCGCCGTCGAGATCCAAATCTACTACTAATCTAAACAAGTGGTCGACCCTGTCTACTCCATCTCTGAGAAGTACCAGTGAGTCCTCACCCATCTTACTAGTCAAAGAGACAAGAATCGCCTCAATCTCTGCATCATTCATCGGAGGAACGCCATCTAAATCTAGGACGATGCCAGCACATCCTCGTATATCCTCAGAGCACTTAACTAGCTCATCTTCCCCAATTAATAGCAAGTCACAGGTCCGTGGTGAGGACCTAACAATTGCAGGCTGTTCCGACTCGGCTATCCCTTGCCAAGATTGGGCAGAATCTGTTTCAATAAGCCATGGAATTGGGAATAGAAGACCTCCTTCCTCAGACCCCATGGGCATTAGAAGAGTGAAGGGGTCAAGTGAGGCATGCAATGGCAATCTTTCCGAAGAAGAAGGTATGAGCGCAATATTCTCGAACCCTTCGGATACGGAGGTTTCGGGAATCTCAATTGGGGGGGAAATCGAATTCTCAGATCGAGTTAGAACAAGTGCATCTTCTTCCATGGAGAGGCCCATTGGATCCAAGTGAATCGATACCTCTGAGACTTCCTCTGCTTCGATGCCTCGCATGGCAGCCCCTTCTCCTGGGGGCGGGCAACTACCGGCGATAATGATGCGGCCACCAGTCATCCCCAAGCCCGGCTCAGTACCGACTGAACCGAGTACTACAATCGTACCTCCAGACATTCCTGCACCAACTCCTTTTCCAGCATGTCCGCGAATAATCATGATTCCGCCTTTCATTCCAGCTCCAGCTTCATCTCCTGCTGAACCCTGTACAATAATGGCACCTCCCGACATACAATGCCCTACTCGCTCTGAAACATCCTTCTCGACTACAATTCTCCCGTCTCTCTGAAACGCTCCAAGCATGGAATCAGCCGAGCCCTGCAAAGTGAAAGTTCCGCCATCATTCATCGCCCCTGCACATTGCCCCAAATCACCTAGGAGAAGTACTCTAGAGTCCTTAGGTAAATGACTCGCTGCACCTATCTCACCACTCTTGGGCTTCTCGTCACCACTTCTTCCCCAGCCTATCCTGATTAGCAAGTCTCTCTTGAGGGCCTCATCTAGCATACCGTCTAAATCACGAGCGAGCTTCATGCTCTTTGTGGTAACTTCGCGCATGCTCTTCGCTTAGGGACACCATACTCCCCGTCTTGACTCTGACGGGCGACATGACCCGGATACACGCTTAGATGGCATCATCGTGATGTTCGGAGCAAAGGGTATGTTGATAGAGGGCATTCAATGAAGTAGGCACGCCCCAAGGGGGCGCTTGGGGGCATTTCGTGATTCGAGTCGCGATAAATGGATTCGGAACTATTGGCAAGAGAGTCGCCGATGCTGTCGACGCCCAAGATGACATGATAGTCGCTGGCGTCACCAAGACGGGACCAAGTTTCGGATGCGATTTGGCTGTTCGAAAAGGGTTCCCTCTATACTGTACTAATGACGACCCTAATAGCATCGCAGCCTTCGAAGAGGGCGGCTATGAGTGTAAAGGCGGATTATCCGATCTTCTGTCAACAGCCGATGTGGTTGTTGATTGTGCGCCGGGCAAGAGAGGCGCAGAGAACCTATCCAAGTACAAGGCTGCTGGAATCAAGCATATTTTCCAAGGCGGCGAGAAACATAATCTAACCGGATTATCATACACTTCCTGTGCTAATCATGAAGCTAATTTAGGCGCTGAAGGAACTAGAGTAGTTTCTTGCAACACTACAGGCCTATCTCGTACCTTAGTCCCACTTTTCGAGAAGTGTAAATCCCTGAAAGTTGAGTGCACAATGATTAGGCGCGCAGCCGATCCAGGCGACTCAAGTAAAGGCCCAATTAACGCAATCAAGCCCGTTTTGAAAGTACCCAGCCACCACGGCCCCGATTTAATGACTGTCAAGCCAGAGATTGAGATTAATTCCCTCGCTGTCGCAGTGCCTACAACGATAATGCATGTGCATGCGATAATCGCCGACTTGCCGAGTGGACACGGCATGACAACCGACTCAATTCTAGAACTTTGGAGAAAGACTCCAAGAGTGCTGCTGATGAGCGGCTCAGGGGACCGAATTACTACTACTGCGGAGGTCATGGAGATGGCCAGAGATATTGGCAGAAAGTGGGGGGATTTGCATGAGGTATTCGTTTGGGAGGATGGTGTGAGTTTAATCGGAGATAGGCTGTACTATTTCCAAGCCATTCATCAAGAGAGCGATGTCATTCCGGAAAACATCGACTGTATTCGAGCATTAATGAGTACAGAGACCGACTGGAAAACCTCGGTTTCAAAGACTGATGAGGCGATTTCTAGCTACTATGGGATGTAATCCCATAGCGATGCATTGGCCATACATCCAGCATCAACGGTCAAAAAGCCCCCTAGGGCTCGCCAGCACATGACTGGGTCTCGGATGACAGTACTAGTACTGTCCACTCTGATGCTTTCTGTCTGGTCAGGAGTAGTTTCAGCGACCGCGGATTCTCCAAACACCACTCATCCGAATGCCAATTCAGAAGAAATCATTCAGTATCCTTCTTGGCAAGTCGCTACACCCACTGGTTCTTATTTCGAATTAAGACAATCTTCAGGAATTATTCATTCCCCCTATGGCCCGTTCGACCCATTATTTGATCCGATTCCATTGGGCCCTGAAAATTTGTACGACCCTAAGGCACTAGAGAGGACTGAAATGGTGATTGTACAATCATCATCTTCCGATTTGACTTCTATGCTGTCGACTCTACAAGAACTAGACTTACCTGTCTTAGATAGATTCCCTGATGATTCGGCAATAATCAGAGTGGATGTCTCACAGAGTCCAACAATCATTTCCTCTCTGATGGAAGAAAAGAGCATCAGATGGGCAGGGTCTCTCCCAATTGCTTGGAGAGTGTCTCCGGAACTTTCGCACTTCGCAGGAAGGGAAGGGATTGTCGTAGATATCGACATCACTCCTGCTCCAGACTTGGAGCCCAGAGAACTGACTGCACTTTCTGTAGATTTGGCTTCCATCTCTGGAGACTATTCGGAACGAGAGGCATGCGATCAGTATCTTTGCCAACCTAGATTGATTGATTCTTACTGGATTCCTATTCTAGCCATGGATGGAAGGATTCTAAGCGCAGATATAGCTTCAATTTATTCTGTCCAAAACACCAATGCAAGCCTAATTGGCGGCATTGAGGATGCTCGAGTCACTACAGGACTTGCCCTAAACGGATCGGGAGAAGTCCTCGCTGTTTCGGACACAGGCTTGGATGAAGATCATGGCGATTTTGGCAACCGTATTCGAGCAATATATGACCAATTTGGTCCCGATAATTCTCATTCAGATGCCAACAGTGGGCATGGCACGCATGTGTCTGCGACACTATTAGGAGACGGATCTGGTAATTCTGACGCCGAGGGTATGGTTCCGGCGGCTACCTTCCACTTCTATCAATTAGAGGCCGACAGTAACGGCTTACTTGCTCGCTGGGGATCTCTGTACGAGATGTTCAGTCATTCTTGGCAGAACAATGCAAGAATACAGACTAATAGTTGGGGTAACGAGAACCTAGTAGGTGAATATAGCTCAGACTCACGGTCTGCAGACTCATTCCTAGTCGACTATCCGCGCTTCCTCGTTCTATTTTCTGCCGGCGACTTGGCTGGCGGGGGAATCACTCCTCCTGGGACTTCAAAGAATGTAATTACAGTAGGCGCATCTACAACCGGTTCATTCGGCAGCAGCTCTGAGGGCTCAGTTGCACCTTTCTCTTCTAGAGGTACAACCGCCGATGGACGTATCAAGCCCGATATAGTAGCTCCTGGCGTAGCAATCTGTTCTGCAAGGGCCGAAGAAGCTCAACTGGCTTCAGGCGATTCCTGCTCTAGCGCCACCCACTCAGGGACACAAACTCCTCTGTATATGACTCTAGACGGCTCATCCATGGCCACACCTGTAGCCGCAGGTGCAGCCACAATGGTAAGGCAATATCTGCGTGAATCCCAATTAATTACAGAGCCCAGATCCGATTTAATCAAAGCTATTCTAATA
>DAON01000028.1 GCA_002501885.1 Euryarchaeota archaeon UBA220
ACAGACATAGATATTCCCTAGGCCGGCCACTGTCGCTTGATCTAGTAATGCCGACTTCATCGGAGTTTTGCGTCCTCTAAGTGCATCAGCAAGATCCATTGGGGTCAGATGATCCGGAGTGGGTTCTGGGCCGAGTTTAGCTAGGAACTTGTTCTGATTCTGTTTGTCGGTTTCGAAGGTATCCATGAAACCAAACCTTCGATGATCTGTAAACACTGCTTTACCGCCGTCATCAAGATGCAATACTACCCAATCATGAGGTCCATCATCTGCCTCAGTGCTATTCGCATCTAGTAATGTCCATCGGCCTGTCATTCCTAGATGACACATCCATGTCATGCCTCCACTAAGTCTTGTCAGCAGATACTTTGCCCGTCTGTCGAGATTCTCCACCGTCCTACCTGAGAGTATTGACCCAAATCTCGGCGGGAATGGGAATCTAAGATCTGGCCTTCTGAGTTCTACTCGCTCAATGGTCCGGCCTAACAGATGTCTCTCCAGCCCGCGCCTAACTGTCTCGACCTCGGGCAACTCAGGCATGGCTCCCTGAGAAGGTCGGGCCCCATGATTCTGACTCTTAGTAGATGTTAAATCCGAATGCGAATGGGTAAAACCATGGAGGACTCACAAAGCGGCCCTGTATTCGATGGTAGTCCATCAACTGGCGAAGATAAGCAGGAGTTCGATCCCTATACGAATGCGCCTGCAAATGCCGGAGCATTCGTGAGTCCCATGGTCCCAATCCCTCAGAATAATGATAATGCCACTATCAGTTTAGTATTGGGAATAGCGACTTGGGTATGTCATGTCTCATCCCCGTTCCTTTGTTTCACCGCCTGTCTTGCACCGATAACCATGATTGTCGGAATTGTGTTAGGTCATCTGGGACTCAGGGACGCCAACAACTTGAATGGACTCAGGCGCAATGAGGCGATTATTGGACTAGTTCTGAACTATCTCTCACTAATTGGATATGGAATATTAATTGTCGGCGGCGGAGCGGCACTTGGTGGATTGGCATTTTTCTAGAGAATATTAGCCCTTGACATGGAAAAGAACATGTTGTTCTTCCAATCCAGTTAGGTCAATTCTCTCAATTAATTTGAGTTCGGAATCCTTGAGAATTTGCTCAGCCATAGCAAATCTGCTGTCATCATCTCCTTGTGACGCTCTCTCACTAGCCGCTTTCAAAGATAGCAGACCGGTGCCTCCTAGCCTAAGGAAAGCCTGAGCCATATTTACGAAAGTCTGGGCCTGATCTGCAATGCTCAAATCTTGGTGCATCCAATCTGCCTTGCCGCGCATGAATGGTACAACTTGGCTTGGCATCCGGGCATCTGCAAGAACAGGAACTAATCCTGGTCTACTGGACGCAAGTGCGGATAGTTCTCTCATCGCACGCGGAGAAATCTCAACCGCTACCAACTGTCCAGCATGATGATTTCCCGAACCACAGACATGGTCGTGAATATGACTTACAGTTGATCCGTAAGAAGCTCCTAGATACAGACAAGTAGAGCCTGTTTCAGGTAGTAAATCAGAAGGATTGTTCGAGGTCCTCAATAAAGCAGCGGCGACTTTCGATTTTGATGCTGGCCAAGCCCTCCATTCTATTCTCGAATCTGTCTTCCTGCGCTCTCCCCTGAGAGATACTCCTCTAACCGCATTCCTAGTCCATAGGGATCTGCCTTCGCGGCGCACGCCCCATGCAAGTTTCACTGGCTTGCGGCCCATTTTTACCTCCTCTTGGGAGGTTTTGGGAACCTGTCCTTGATGTTATCACATTCTTTGTTTATCTCGTCAATCTGCTCATCACTCCAAGGCTCTCCATCGAAATGGTCAACCCTTACAGCGATTGAGCACTTTCCTGCAAGATAACGGGCAATCTTGCCACGGACCCATCTAGGTGACTTTGAGACCTGAGGTAGTGAGAAAAGAATTGGAGAATGCTTTGGCGGTGGTGCTCCCCTCCTGTGTGCAGCCATAGCTCCACTGGCCCCCAGTACCTGTAGGCTACCGCTAGGCATGCGGGCCAATCGCTCCCGGCCTCCTGCAAGAGTCACCATCTTAGCTGCTCCGAGTGGACCTACGAGTAGACTCAGTGTGGGCACATATTGCTGCGCAAGTACCCGAGTTGCCTGTTCAGCCGATTTTAATCTGTCAGCCGATTCCATTACTCCTCTAGCATGGGCGCGCAAGGCAATCCATTCCTGTTCGCCCGGAGAATGTCCGGGAGTTTGCAAACCTAGGGCCGTGGCTGCTGCATCGATTGACTCTGAATCAGCAATAGCTTCTGGAATCTGTTCCCTCTGTCCGTCCAAATCTGCATCTGGAAGAAAAAGGCCTGCCCATTCGACGCACCTGGCTTCACTAGTGCCCCATGCAGCTCGGAGTTCGGTAGTCGCACCCGATAGCATGTCGAGTCTGCGGTCTAGGTCGGCAGCAGAGTTTGCGACTCCTCGCTTCGCCAATCTAGCCGAGGCTTCGGACAGCATAGAATGTTCATCTTCACTCAATTCGGGCCATTCAGGGTCCGAGAGTGCAGCCATACTATCTGGATGTGCATCGGGGAATCTTTCTGCAAGTGTTTTGGCCTCTGGACTCAGAGTTCCTGACTGAAGTCCCTCCAGTCTATCGGTTAGTGCGGCGATAGAACGTTTTGAGGACCACGAAATCTCATCGATGATGTTCGCGTTGTCGTCGACCACGCGGGCCATCCTCCAATCGTAGTGTAACCTCACATATGTCGGGCAGTGCTGTGAGGCTTGAACGGTGCGGTTGCAATCGCTCTGTGAGGCCCTAGGGAAGCCAAATCATAGAATAGTTGAATAGACGGTTGGATTGTCCCTGTTCGGTTGGTCGAGTCTCGGCTAGGGTTTGAGTGAGATGTTTTGTCCTGAGTGTGGAGCGTTATCGTATCCAGACGCATCTGGAAATATCAAGTGCCCTAACTACAAATGTGGTTACGAGGGACCATTGAGTGGCGACGACGGAAAAGGAGGAACATTCACTGATCCAATGACTGGAGAGACCATAGATCTTGCCAACGCTACAGCATCTGGCTCTGAGAAATCTCTGAAGCATCTAACCGAGGTTGTGGAAGAGGAAGAGGGTAAGGGAGTTCTCAGAGTGGGAGATATTCGATGTCCCGAGTGCGATAAGAATGAGATTTTCGTAGTCCTTATGCAAACTAGGAGCTCAGACGAGCCTGAAACAAAAATCTGTACCTGCAAGAACTGCGGTAAGAAGTTCAGAGAGTACCAATAGACTCCGGAGGGCAACCACGAAGGATGAAAGACCTCCGACACTAGAATACAACACATACGAGGTGAAGTTATGCTAAGGGTCACAGCAAATA
>DAON01000030.1 GCA_002501885.1 Euryarchaeota archaeon UBA220
ATCCCCGATCTTCTCGCACGGCGTGCTGCTGAGCAGAAGAGGATTAGGATGGTTTTGGATTCTATGCGCGCCGAGGAGGAAGCAAAACTGAAAGGAGGCGAAGACGCTGTGGCGTGGGTTAAGGAGGAGTTGTGCATAGGTTGCGATCAGTGTACAATTGTCTGTGATGATGATGCTATTGAGTTGTATGATACCCCTCTAGCCAGTCCAATAATGGATGTGGATGTGAACAGGAAGGCTAGAATCCTACGTGATGAATGTACTGGCTGTAGGTTGTGTGCACTAGGTTGCCCAACAGATGCAATAATCATGATTGACAGGTAGGTGGTAAGATTAAGGAAGAAGAACCAGTAAGATTTGGGGCTGAGTTTGGACCAAAGAGGACAAAGGGATCTACGGGAGTTTCTCTTTCTACATTCAAAACTTTGGTTTGGGTATCTAACCTAGGAGGGCTACTGCTATTCGTTATCGGACTTGAGTTGATGACAGTGCAACAGAGGTTCTATCTCGGGCTGGCTTGCATAGTGGCTGGAATCGTTATCGCCCTGTTTCCATCAAACTATGAGATAGTTGGAATGGATGGATTCGATTTAGAAGAAGGCGGGAGCAATGACTGACCCTTTCCAGATGATGGGTACTGATTTTCAGAAGTTGGTGTGGGAGCAGTTACTAGCTATTCCACTTGGCGAGACTAGGTCTTACAAGCAAATCGCCGAGGCTATTGGACATCCTAGATCTTCTAGGGCTGTTGCAAATGCTTGCGGTGCCAATCCTCTTCCCATCACAGTACCTTGTCACCGAGCAGTTAGGTCCGATGGAAAACTCGGAGGATATAGTGGTGAAGGAGGGATTGAGGCAAAGGAGAAATTGCTTAGAGAAGAAGGTGCCCTCTAGGTCGGCCATGGGCCAACATCATCCAATAAATCCATCAACGATTTTGATTTTCGTAAACTTGGATTATCAGTGAAATGAATAGAGTGGAATAATCTGATTCCAATCGCCATGTCTGGTTGATCACGAAGAATCGGGGCTAGATTTCCATATTCAGATGACCATTCCATTGCGTGAGGAGTCAATTCTTCAATCAGAGAGGAAACAAGATCTGGAGTGGTGGCAGTACCTGCAGGTAATTTGGGACGCTCGACTATGGTTTCAGGGAGACCCGATAGAGAGGAGGCTTGTCTGAGAGCAACCTTCTCTTTTGAATCGGAGATTAGCATATCCCTCGGGAGACTATTGCTAGCCATGACATGCTGCTTACCTAGGAACGGTACTCTGACCTCTAGTCCTTGTGCCATACCATGTCTGTCTCCCAATCTTAGTTGGAAATTCGATAGTTGACCTCTCTCTAATTCAAAGTCCAGAGTTTCTTGTAGATTCTTGAATTGGTGACTGGGATGGACATTCGAATCCTTCCATGGACTTCCCTGCCCCAACTTCAGTCGTGAAGGGTCAAAGTCATACAAGGATAGTCTATTACTAACTGTTTTCGAGTGTTCTTCTAGATTCTTGTATCTAGGATACCCTCCATGCAACTCATCCGCACCTTGGCCACACAAGGCTACTTTGGCACTCCTAGACATCTGTTGGAATAATGGTTGCCAAAATAATACTGTGATGTCTAGATCTTCGCCATCATGGATGAAACTAGGTAGACGGTTCCAGAATGCGTTCTCTTCAATGATGCTAGTGTGGTGATTCATCTCCAAATGATTTGCAACTAATTCGGCTGCGACGAAATCCGGATTCTCCTCATTGCTGGCAACAGTCCAACATTCTGGAACTGCACCTCCCACTTCTAGGGCTGCGTCTTTGGCTAGTGCGGCGATTAGGCTAGAATCCAATCCTCCTGACAGAACGACTCCAATTGGTGCGTCCGATAGCATCCTAGATTCTACAGACTGTCTCAGGCTGGAAAGCAACCACTCTGGGCCGGATTCAGAATCCCAATCTGCCATTACACGAGTATGTTTGTAGTGGCTTTGTATTGATTTGAGAATGGCGCGTCCCTTATTGTCTAGAGTCCAAGTCTCTATTGTGCCAGGTTCTACTTGCGTAACTCCTGAGAATAGCGTTGTCATATCAAGAGGGTATTCATAGGCTAGTCTGATTGCTATGGCGTCGATATCTGGAGTGGCAATGAATCCGGGGTGTTCCTGTAGTGCCTTAATTTCTGATGCGAAGACTAGGGTTCCGTCGGGCAACAGTGTGCGAACTAATGGTTTCACTCCCAATGGGTCCCTGCACAGAAGGAGTTCTTGTCTTGCTTGGTCCCAAATAGCAAAGCCCCATATCCCATCTAATTTGTTTATCCAATCGGAATGATTTGGTTTGGGATTTCCTGAAACAGTGTTGTGTAATGCCAGAATAGTTTCGCTATCTCCAGAAGTCCTCCAAGGGTAATTCTTGATTTCTCTCCTAATTTTCTTGTAGTTGTATATCTCTCCATTCTGAATTAGTACTGAGCCGTGGTCCGAATGAATAGGTTGGTATGAGCCCTCTAAGTCCAAGATTGAGAGTCGAGAATGTCCGAATGCCACTGACCCGTTTCTTAGCTCCTCTTCGAAGCCCCCTCTTCCATCAGGACCTCTGTGGGCTAGGCATTCTGCCATTGATGTTGCAATGGTGGCATCAGCATTGCCCAGAATCCCAGTAATGCCGCACACAGCCGATATGGACCTTGGTAAGGTTCATCATTATGGCGTTCAGAAGTAAACAAAGAAGATGGCGAAAGAAACCAGTGAAGCGATGGTCCAAACAACCACATATCCAGACTGTGAAACCGATGATTCCACAATTCCACCTGCGGATTCGTCCTCAGCCATCATATTGTCCAACCGAACTCGGATTGTAAAGATGACGGGGTGACAAACTCACAAGAATGGGAGCAATAACATCAGGCCAGTCAATGGAAATAGTATCATTGTTGCATTATCATCGATTTCTTTGGTTTTAGGCAATTCTCCTAAAACAGTAAGTGGAGCGAGGAGGATTGCCGCAATTATGTCGGTACCGAGCCAATAGTGACTCCCAAGCCAGACTCCATAAGATACTACCATTCCAACATATATGGCCAATCTGAGGTCTTGTTTTGTCCTCTTTATCTCCCCCATAACAGGGTCAACTAGAGTTAATCCAACAATGAGTGGGATGCCATAAATTCCAGCTTCCAACCCCTCTCCTTCGCCCGGAGCAAGTAATAATGCCAGAGAGACCGCCAAGCCGCCCCATGCCAGGGCCGAAATCTGATCTGCCTCATACTCCCTTTGTCCGAAGATTACAATCCCAAAGCGAAGTCGGATAACCTCTGCGAGAATGATTAGGAAACAAACTATGCTGACTAATTGTTTGGCATCTATTGAGATAATGTCGGCAACATCTTGTCCGTACAAATAGTAGATGAAGGGCACTGCCGTCATGGAAACATGAGTGAACCGCCTGAAGGCATGTCCTCCGAAACCACCAACTGAGTGATCGACATGGTCGGCTAATACATGCGAATCGTCAGACATGTTATCCCTCAGACAAAGTAATTTCTCTGATAGCATCTTCTAGTGTTATTCTTCCGGTCTCCAAGAGTTCGATAACCCGAATTAACTCAGGATGGTTTAGCAGACGAGAGTCCCATGCGGAAATGAGGCGTTCTCTCGCCCTTAGTCCACTTCTGGACTCCGGGACACAGTTCTCGATATCGTGAATTAACTCTTCAATTCCAGTTCCATCATGAGAGCAGACCAAATGAACAGAGGGAGGAGAGGTATCCATCGATAACGATGAAGTGATTGCCTCGGCAGCTTGTTCTGAACCTTCTAAATCTGACTTATTTACTACGATAATGTCAGCTAACTCGATTATTCCTGCCTTCTCTGCTTGTACGATATCTCCCCTATCTGGGCCGTCTACGAGAAGAATCCTATCTGCAAAAGCAGCGATTCGATAGTCTGACTGTCCTGAACCCACTGTCTCGATGACTATCCTGTTCCAGCCGCACGCTGCTAAACAATCAATCATCGTGGAGATGTATGCAGATAGGCCTCCCGGGTGGTTTCTAGTTGCTAAGGATCTGACGAATACAGAGTCTCCAGAGTCTGCAGAGGCCATCCTCATCCTATCCCCTAGCAGAGCCCCTCCACTTTTCGGTGAAGAGGGGTCGACTGCTAGGACGGCTACTTTGTCTCCTCTACTCGACCAGTAGTCTACAAAATTTCCAATCAATGACGATTTTCCTGCCCCCGGGGGGCCAGTTACGCCAATCGTCCATGACTCTTGTAGGGAGAGGTTTGGCTCAAATCCTGACTCAATAAGAGTAAGTAGTCTAGAAAGGTCTCTGCGGCTTCCTTGCAGAGCGGAGTCGACAATATCCTGTTCCTTTACTCCCATCTCCATTCTGAACTCTCTCCCACACCAACAGATTCTCCGGACTTCTTCCTAGAAGACACTTCATTTAGGAAGTCAAGAATCTCCGATGTACTAGTGCCTGGTCCAAAAATAGCCCTGACTCCCAGATTATGCAGCGCATCCCTATCTGATGCTGGAATTATTCCTCCAGCGAATACTACCGTTCTACCTAGATCTTCTTTGATTAATCCCTCGCAGATGGCTGGAATTAGAACATCATGCGCTCCGGATAGAGTTGACAGTCCTAATGCAGCAGCATCCTCATCCATAGTGGCGCGTACGATTTCTTCTGGGGTCTTTCGCAGCCCAGTATAAACTACCTCGTGACCACCATCTCTGAGTGCCCTAGCAATTACTTTGGCGCCCCTGTCATGGCCGTCCAGACCCGGTTTAGCAACAATGACCTTCATTTCGACGGTTAATGGCACACGGGCGTGAGACTTCAAGCAACCGATTGAGAATTGATTCGCAATACCTAGGTAATGCTCATTGGCGGGGTTGTGCTGACTAGGCTGGTTATGAGCGTAAACGAAGACCGTGTCCAGGACTTGCGGCGAAGAAAGTCTCAGGCTGCCGGAGGAGGCGGACAAGCTAGAGTTTCGGCCCAGCATGCCAAGGGAAAGATGACCGCTCGTGAGAGAATTGAGGCTCTTCTAGACGATGGGTCGTTCATGGAGGTCGATACACTGGTTGAGCATCGATGCAGGGATTTTGAGATGGATAGGAATGTAATCCCAGGTGACGGAGTAGTTTGTGGACACGGAATGATTGATGGTAGAGTAGTCTATTGCTTCGCTCAGGATTTTACTGTTTATGGCGGATCATTGGGAGAGATGCATGGCCTGAAGATTTGCAAGATTCTAGATATGGCCCTCAAAACAGGTGCCCCTGTAATAGGCCTAAATGATAGTGGAGGAGCTAGAATCCAAGAGGGAGTTGCGAGTCTTGGCTCGTACGCCGAGATTTTCTTCCGCAATGTAAGAGCGAGTGGAGTTATTCCGCAGATTTCTGTAATTATGGGGCCCTGTGCAGGAGGCGCGGTTTATTCTCCGGCAATCACGGACTTCGTCGTAATGGTGGACAAGACATCTCATATGTTCATTACAGGACCTGAGGTCATCAAGACGGTAACCAATGAAGAGGTTTCTTTTGAGGATTTAGGAGGTGCATCTACTCACGCGACTAAGTCCGGAGTTACTCATTTCACAGCTCAAGATGACGATGAGGCGCTTTCAATTGTACGCGATCTCGTTGGATTCATGCCCTCGAACAATCTTGAGAAGCCTCCCGTGTCCGGTACATCAGACCCTCTGGACAGACTCTGCGACAGCCTAGATGAACTGGTCCCGATTGATCCAAGTCAACCCTATGACATCACTATGGCGATAGAGGAAATTCTTGACGATGGTGCTTTCCTTGAAGTTCAGGCAGGTTTTGCTGGTAACATAGTAGTTGGTTTTGGAAGATTAGGAGGGCATACAATTGGTGTGGTAGGAAACCAACCTAGCGTGCTTGCTGGATGTTTGGATATTGATGCTTCAATCAAAGGTGCTAGGTTTGTCAGATTTTGTGATGCTTTCAACATCCCTTTGCTGACCTTTGTCGATGTTCCTGGCTTCCTACCGGGAGCGAGCCAAGAATGGGGGGGAATAATTAGGCATGGTGCTAAACTGTTGTACGCATACGCTGAGGCTACTGTACCAAAGTTGACGGTTATAACGAGAAAGGCATATGGAGGCGCTTATGATGTAATGTCGTCCAAGCATATCAGAGGCGACTACAATATCGCTTGGCCAACTGCTCAGTTAGCAGTAATGGGTGCCGAAGGTGCGGTCCAGATTATTCATCGTAAGCGCATTGCAACTTCAGGAAATCCTGAACAGGAAAGAGATAGGTTGGTAGATGATTATGAAGAGACTTTTGCTAACCCATATCGAGCTGCTGCTCTAGGTTATCTCGACGATGTCATTCAGCCTAGTCAAACTCGTGAGGTTTTGACTCGTGCCCTTGGAGCCTTGCTTGAGAAAGAAGAAATTCGCCCTGCACGCAAGCACGGTAACATTCCACTGTGAGGAGCCGTCATGTCTGAAGATGAGCAAAGAGAATCCAAATTGAAGGTGGCGGCTATTGTCGCTGTTCTGTTCGAGATATCTACGGGTGAGTCGCTCACGCCTTCTGGGCAACGGGACTCTGGTAAAGCTTGGTCAAAGGATCACCGAAGGGTCCTGATTGGAAGGAGGAATTTGTTTCGTGCGCGTACGCGCAGGAGTACATCGAGGTGAGGCAATGACGGTCAAGAGGAGAGTCACTGTCGATGGAGAGGTTTTCGAAGTCGAATTGGAGAAATTGGAAGATGGCTGGAGAGTCGGCGTTGCTGATTCCCAATTTGAAGTTCAAGTGGAACAGGAAAGAGAGATGAGTCCAAAGAGGGGTTCTCGAACACGAACTAGTTCCGCTAAATCTGGGACGATTTCTTCACCGATTCCCGGAAAGGTGGTGTCGATTCACATTTCCGTAGGGGATGAGGTCCAGGAGGGTTCAGTACTGATGATACTTGAGGCAATGAAGATGCAGAATGAGGTTCAGGCTCCAATCTCAGGAACTATTGCCGAATTGAATTGCCAAACTGGAGACAACATCGAAGCCAATTCTCCCCTAGTTGTAATCACTCCTGAAGAGTAATCGGAGTGATTCAGAGAGTTCAAGAGAAGAAAGTGCTAGGGCCGTTCGTGGCTAGGTGCGACTATCCGGGATGCAAGAGTGATGGACCCCTAGTCAGTAGACTATCTCCTGAGGGATTTCTAGTGGCCACTGGTAGCAAGGCTTACTCTTTCCGAGAGGCGTATCGAAGATTTCACTACTGCGAAACTCACCATGACGAATTGATGGCTTCGGTTTGGAATAGAGTTCGAGATGCTGAAGATAAGGGAGATGATCACATTGCACCTACATCTGTATGATATTAGGCTCCATTCAACTGCGTTCTCAACATTATCGCATAGTTGAATAGAATGAATCAATGACTCTAGATTAATCCTAGGGCATCCTCGATTCGGTTTAACTCTGGCCCCGTAGAGCCAGATCCAACTAAGGCATGAGTATTACTGGCTGCGCAACCTGCTCCAACAAATGGTGATCCGAAAGTCACAGTACCAACCATTACTGGTACTTTCATTACTGACTCAATTGCTTCTGCTTCTTCCCTAGTAATATCAGGATGCGCCAGAACGCCATTGCCATTTGCGACTATCATACTCCCTACGGTGTCGTGTCCTGCAACTTTGGAATGCATCGCATTGACCCCTAGAACTTCTGAAATCATCTCTACTCCCTCTTGAGGGACCACGGGGCTAACCACTGCTCCGTGTTCATTGCATTCCATTAGGTTCCCAGCAGCATTCATACCACTTTCTAGAACTACGACATCACAGAAACTAGTAAGTTCGTCCAAATCTTCTTCGGTGGCAATATCGGCGACGGCTATTCCCTTTCCATTACCTCTCAATAAACTGCCAAGTAGAGAAGATCCCCCTACCAGGAAAGGATGCATTTCCATCTCAAATGACTGAGTTATCATCTCGATTGATGCATCATCGAGTGAGCGAGGATAGAATAGGACATCATCAACTACAGAGAGATATACTCCGACTTGGGTATGTCCCAAAATATCGCCTGTGCTGATTGCCATATTTCACCCGGTGGTCATGGCTGTTGATTTTCAAAAAGTTGCGGGGTGAAGGAGAGTGGCACAGCGACGAACTTTCCCGTGGGCTTTCGCGCCACAGTACAGGAAACGACGCAGGAGGGCTTGACTTCCGGGTTCGGTATGGGACCGGGTAGGACCCCTCCGCTATGGCCGTGCACAACTCTTCCTTCGAATGTGAATTGATATGCTCTTTTGGACAGAGGCCCACAAGGGCCTTGGTGTTGTAGATTTTTGATGATGCTCGGGGGGTTAGTGCAGCTGGGCTGAAGACCTCGGCGAACCTCGGTCCTTACACCCGCTGTCTATCAATCTCGTCTTTTACGAGTCCCCTGAGGTGCCTCGTCTTTCGGGCGACTTCGAGCTTAGATGCTTTCAGCTCTTATCCGCATGGAGCGTGGCTACCCAGCATTGCCTTGTCAGACAACTGGTAAACTAGTGGCTCCGAGCC
>DAON01000036.1:0-7518 GCA_002501885.1 Euryarchaeota archaeon UBA220
CCCGAGGCCGACGAAGTTGTTGACTCCGTGGTCGAGAAGATTGCTGATATCGAATCAAAGGAGGAAGAGTGATGTCACACATCAAGTCTAGAGATATTGACTCGATGAGTCCAGAGCAGCGTCAAGAGATGCTGGAGGAACTCAGAGAGGAAATGCTCCAACTACGCTCACAACAGGCCCTGGGCGGCTCAGCTTCCAATTCTGGGGCTTACAAGCAGACTAGAAGGAGCATAGCAAGACTGCTCACGCGAATGAATCAGGAGAGTGAGTAAAGCAGATGGCGGGCATATGCAACCTGTGTGGACTACCTGATGAATTATGCATTTGCCAAGAAATAGCTAAGGAACAACAGAAAGCAACAATTTCAGTAGAAAGAAGGAGGTATGGAAAGATGGTTACAATCGTTCAAGGAATCGATGATTCGGCCATTGACCTAGGAGAATTGGCCAAGATTCTCAAGGGAGCATGTGCCAGTGGAGGAACGGTCAAGGATCGCACCATTGAGCTACAGGGCGACCACAAGCGAAAGGCTGCTAAGGTCCTAGAGCAGAATGGATATCAGGTGGAGGTGCGATGATGATGAGCGCAATGCATATGCCATGGTTATCCAGAAAAATCACCGTTATTGAATCACTAGATCCCACATTGGTTGGGTTGACAGGAACTGTTCTGGATGAAACCCGCAGAACTATTCGTGTTCTTACAGACAACGGAAGAGTCCGTCTTGCGAAGAATGTAATCACATTCAGAATCGATTCTGGAGAGGTCATCGAAGGATCTTCTGTGACCCAGCGCCCAGAGGACAGAATCAACAGAAGGTACAGGAGGGACTAAGATGAGAGACATAGGAGTTGATGTCAAGACCCCAGAGGGAGAATGGGACGGTAATGACAATTGCCCATTTTACGGCAGTCTGAGGCTACGCGGCCAGATTATCGAAGGAACAGTTTCCTCGTCCACGATGTCCGACTCGATTGTCGTTGAGAGACAGACTACTCGTTACATGAAGAAGTACGAGAGGTACCAGAAGCGCACTAGCCGCTACGCTGCTCATTTACCCTCATGTATCGGCGGAGTGAGCGTAGGCGACAAAGTCCGTATCATGGAATGCCGCCCACTATCTAAGACTGTCAAGTTCTGTGTTATTGAGAAGGAGGCTTCACAATGAGAGGAATAGCAGGCAAAGTAACTGCCGGGCTCCCAACTCAGGCAAAGCTCGACTGTGTCGACAATACCGGTGCCAAGGTGGTTCAGCTGATTACCGTCTTGAAGAAGGGCGGAGTTGCTCGCCGCTACCCGGCTGCAGGTGTAGGAGACATGATCAGAGTCACTGTTCGCAGAGGAACTCCTGAGACCCGACGTCAGATATTCGATGCTGTTATTGTTCGCCAATCTCGTCCATTTAGAAGAGTAGATGGAACATGGGTCCAGTTTGAGGATAATGCTTGTGTGATTACCAACCGCAAGGGAGAGGTCCAGGGGTCGGACATCAAGGGACCTGTCAGTAGAGAGGCAGCAGAGCGATGGCCTAGAATTGCCGCAACGGCAAAGCAGATTGTATGAGGTGATGGAAATGGTTAGCAAGAAACCCGGAAAGCAGCGCCTTAAGGGCAGCAAAGCCCCTATTCACCTCAAGAGGAAGCGCATTCGAGCCAGACTCGTATCCGACGACCCAGAACTCCAATCCATCCGTACAGTCACAGTTAGAGTTGGGGACGAGGTTGAAGTTGTTCGAGGAGACTTTGGCAGCCCCAACAGCGTCAAGTCTGAATCTCGTGGCAAGCGCTTGGGCCAATCAAGGGGCCGAAGTGGAATCAAGGCAAAGGTTGCTTCAGTCGATACCGAGAGAGCACTAATCTATGTCGATGGAATGACTTCAAGCACTGCAGATGGCAAGGAAGAGGGAGTGCCAATCAGAGCCTCAAACATCGTCGTTACTTCTCTATTCGACGGCGACCAGTTGAGAATTAAGAGACTCCTAGAGAGATCCGGAGGTGCATCAGATGAGTAGAAGTCACATTAAGAGACTAGTAATGCCTCGTAGTTGGCCGCTACCTAGAAAGTCCTCGATTTGGGTTCAGAAGCCTAATCCAGGTGGGCACAATATCGAGAACTGCATGCCTCTAGCATTAATTCTACGTGATGTGTTGGGCGTTGCCCACACTCGTCGTGAGGCCAAGAGAATCCTACACTCGCGCCAGGTAATGGTTGATGGCCGAATTGAGACAGATGATGGCCGAGGCGTAGGCCTGATGGATGTACTAACGGTTGGAGACAACAGTTACCGCTGCGTGCTAGATACCAATGGCAAACTACGCTACCGCCCAATTTCCAGCGAAGATGCATCCTCAAAGGTCTGTAGAGTCATGGGCAAGACCACTATCAGTGGAGGCAGAACCCAGTTGCACCTGCATGACGGACGCAACATCCTCATGGATGATGCATCTGCATACAGTACCGGGGACAGTGTCGTACTAGCACTTCCTGAACAAACGATTTCCGCACATCACAAGTTCGCAGAGGGATCTCTCTCTTACCTAACGGGAGGAAGTCACATCGGCGAAACAGCCACTATCAGAGGTCATGATGTTAAGCGCTCATCCAAGGCTAATGAGGTTCAGTTCGACGATTTCTTGACTATCGCTGACTATGTTTTCGTAATCGGATCATCCGCAGATATACCGGGGGCTGAATCATGAGTAAAGCTGCCAATCCTATGCTAGTTCCTTCGATTACCAAGGTCACCGTGAATATCGGTGTCGGAGAAGGAGGGCAGAGGCTACAACTCGCAGAGAAGGTACTCGAGGTATTGACTGGAATGACGCCAGTTCGTACTCTATCTACTCAGACCAACAGAGAACTCGGCACCCGAAGGGGAGCCCCAATTGGTTGCAAGGTAACAATTCGCAACGAAGAGTCAATCAATTCTTTCCTGAAGGATGCATTCTGGGTTCGTCAGAATACTCTTCCTTCGTACAACTTTGATAATTCAGGAAACCTGTCATTCGGAATTTCGGACTACACAGACTTCCCCGATCAGAAATATGATCCAGACATAGGAATTTTTGGCATGGATATCAATGTAGTACTGGAAAGGCCCGGCCACAGAGTCTCCAGAAGGAGGCAGCAGTCAAGAAGAGTTTCTGCCAGCCATCGTGTTGGCCCAGAAGAATCCAGAAAATGGTTCTCGAAAATCTACAATCTGAAGATAGTCGGAGATGGAGAGGAAGAGGAAGATGAAGATGACGAAATTGATGTCCCCGTCGATGAACTTCCAGATAACATCAAGCAAGCTGTTGAAGCTGCTGTACCTGGCGGCGATATAACAGAAGCCGAACTTGAGATGGAAGATGGCCAGCAAGTCTACGAGGTAACCGTCGAGAAAGACGGTCAGGAGTTTGAGGTTGAAGTTTCCAAGGACGGAGAAGTATTGGAAGTAGAACTCGAGGAAGAGGAGGAGTGAGTTAGATGGCACACGATCATGGAAAGGAGATTGGCCGCTCAAACGGCTGCCGACGCTGCGGTCGCAAGCGTGGAATGATTCGAAGACACGGACTGAGGCTGTGCAGACAGTGTTTCAGAGATGTCGCTCCAGATATCGGATTCAAGAAGTACTCATGAGGTGAAAGAAATGCAGTTTGACCCAATTAGCGATGCCTTCACCCGCATTTTCAATGCGGAGCAAGCCGGTCACTACGAGGTGACCGTCAACCCGGCCAGTAAGATGCTAGGCAACATGCTCAACATCATGCAGGCTTCGAACTATATCGGCGAGTATCAGAGAATCGATGACGGACGAGGAGGATCGTTCAGAATCGAACTAATCGGTGCAATCAACCGCTGCGGTGTCATCAAGCCGAGACACTCAGTGAAGCGCTCCGACTACGAGAAGTGGGAGTCAAGATACCTTCCAGCCAGAGACCTAGGTCTGCTGATTCTAACCACAAATCAAGGCGTCATGAACCACTATGACGCGAAGAAGGAGAGAGTCGGTGGACGACTACTCGCATACATATTCTAGGAGGAAAAGAAAATGCCGAAGCTTGATCATATCTCGCATCTAATTGACCTACCAGATGGTGTGGGCGCGAGCATGAATGGTAATACTGTCACATTGGCTAAGGATGGCCAGTCGTTATCCAGAGAGTTCCGTCACCAAAGTGTTGAGGTCAGACAATCTGACTCGGCAATCGAAGTATTCTGTAATCTACCACGCCGTGCCGACAAAGCCATCGCTGGCACATGGGCAGCACATCTGAGGAATATGGTAAGAGGTATTGACGAAGGATTCGAGTACCGCTTGAAGGCTGTATTCAGTCACTTCCCGATGAGCCTCAAAGTCGATGGCCATAAATTCACGATTACAAATTTGTTTGGAGAGAAGGTCCCCAGAGTAGCAAAGTTACCTTGGACTCCAGCCGAAGTTGAAGTCAGAGTCGAGAACAAGACGGACATTCTAGTCAAGGGCGCTGACCGTGAGAAGGTCGGGCAGACTGCTGCAAATATTGAGCGAGCATGTAAGATCAAGAAGCGAGACAGAAGAGTGTTCCAGGATGGAATCTACATCGTCTCAAAGGGAGCGTGAATATATGGCTGAATACGAATCACTTACTGTCGCTGAGTTGAAAGATTTGCTCCGCGAACGCAATCTACCTGTTTCCGGCAAGAAGGCTGAACTTGTTGCCAGACTGCAGGAGAATGATTCCTCGGATGTGGTAGAAGAGGTAGTAGAAGAAGTCGAAGACATTGAGGAAGACTTTGAAGAAGAATTCGAAGATGATGCAGATGATGACTTCTTTGACGACGAGTGGGATGACTTCCATGTAGCCCGCCAGAAACCCGTGTTGAATGACTCAATCACAGCTGACATTGCCGTACTAAACTCACAGAAGAAGAAACAACCAGCCTTCAGAAGGCAAGAATGGTTCAGATACAGGAGACTTTCAAAGACAGGCTGGAGAAAACCAAAGGGTCTGCAATCTAGCCAGAGAGTGAACAAAAAGTACAGATCACCTATGGCCAGAGTCGGATATCGCAAGATTGCATCTGTAAGAGGCCTACATCCCTCTGGATTTGAGGAAGTAATGGTTCACAAGCCAACCGATCTTGATGGTATTGACCCCGAGCGTCAGGCAGTTCGTATAGGAGCCAGAGTCGGCAATCGGAAGAGGGCACAAATTCACGATCGGGCCGATGATCTCGGCCTTAGAGTGCTTAACAGGAGACGCTTCCAGCGCAAGGGGGACATGCAATGATGATCACAAACCAGCGCAGGATGGCTGCCCAGATTCTTTCCCAAAAGGAAGGCAGAACTGTTGGACTCCACAGAGTATGGATCCACCCGGACTATCTGGATGAGATTTCTAGCGCCGTTCAGAAAGACGATGTCCGTGAACTGATTGAAGAGGGACTAATCAAGGCTAAGCCAATCAAGGGAACCAGTCGCGTTAGAGCGAGGAAGGCAGATGCCCAGAGGGCAAAAGGCCGCCGAAAGGGACAGGGTTCCAGAAAGGGTAGTGCCAACTCAAGGAATCCGAAGAAGCAGCGCTGGATGAGTCTAATTAGGGCACAGAGGAGACAACTGAAGGAACTTCGTGCCACTGAACAACTCACTCCATCCCAGTATCGCTACTACTACAGAAAGGCGAAGGGAGGTTCATACCGTTCGATTGCACATATGCGCTCGAACATAGAACTCGATGGAGTCACACTAGGAGGCGATGAGTGATGGCACACGGCAAGAGTCAGAGACTTCGATTTAAGCGAAGGCGCAATGGTAAGACGGACTACAGAAGAAGACTCAGAATGCTCAGAGGAGGAGCTCCTCGGGCCATTGTCAGGGTCTCTAACACCCAAGTAGTCTGTCAATTGGCCCAATTTGACCCAGAAGGCGACAGAATAGTTGCTTCCTTCAGCGGTAACAATCTAGCCGCTTATGGATGGCCAGTGGGGGCATCTACGAAGTCAGTTCCTGCGTGCTATGTGGCCGGGTATGCACTAGGAAAGTCCGCTCTATCGGCAGGCCATGATAGCGCTATACTAGATATTGGCCTAGCTTCCTCATCCCCAGGAAACCGAATCTTCGCTGCTCTGAAGGGTATGATTGATGCTGGACTGGATGTTCCACATGGAGACGGAGTTCTCCCTTCTGATGACAGAGTCAATGGAGCACATATCGACGATTCACTTGGTGCAGCAGTGGACGCAGCAAAGAATGCTATTGAGGAGGCATCAGGATGAGCGAAGAGCAAGTAGAGCAGACTGAAGAGACTTCGGATGTACCAGAGGTTCTAGCACCAGGATTAGCGATGGCATTGGCTCCTCCTGAAGAGCAACAGGAGCCCCGACGCCGTGGCCCAGATCCTCTAGCTGGACTGAGAACTTGGCAGCCCAGAACAAGACTAGGCCGCATGGTTATGAGCGGACAGATTCACACATACGAGCAAGCAATCTCTTCCGGACTTCCAATCAGAGAGGTAGAGATAGTCGATGCTCTACTTCCTGACCTTACTGACGATGTTCTCGCAGTCAATATGATTCAGAGGATGACCGACTCGGGCCGCAGGGTTCGATTCAATGTCCTTTGCGCCGTCGGCAACTCTGATGGCTATGTGGGACTATCAATTTGCAAAGGCAAAGAGGTCGCAAGCACAATCCGCAAGGCGATTGACAAGGCCAAGTTGAACCTAATTCCTGTTATGAGGGGCAATGGCTCATGGGAGTCTTCAGAAGGCCCTGGAAACAGTATCCCATTCAAGGTCACCGGCCGCTCGGGCTCAACCCGGGTTACTCTGATGCCAGCTCCTGCAGGAAAGGGCCTAGTTATCGGAGACTATGGGCGCAGAGTTCTGACACTTGCTGGCATTACCGATGTGTGGTCCCGCTCAGCAGGTCAGACCCGCACTACAATCAACTTCGCTAAGGCGACATTCAACGCACTTATTGAGCTCAACCGAACTAGGATTAACGATGCTGACAGGCAGAGACTCAACATTACAGAGGGGAGGAATATTGGATGACCTTTCTAGTAATTAGAGTCCGCAGTGACCGCGGCGTTAAGCCGAAGATCAGAGACACAATGTCGATGCTAAATCTTACTAGAGTCAACCACGCAGTACTGATTCCGGACACTCCTGCTTACGCTGGTATGCTACAGAAGGCCAAGGACTACATCACATGGGGAGAGGTCGATGCCGATACAATCTCCACTCTGATCTCAGAACGTGGACGATTGGTAGGCGACAAGCCAGTAACTGACGCTTCCGTCAAGGCAGGCAGTGAGTACTCGACAATTAAGGCAGTATCGAAAGCAATTGCTTCAGGCGACGCCGGAACTGGCGATATCGATGGCATGAAGCCAGTATTCAGACTACATCCGCCTCGCGGCCCTAAGGGCTGGGGCGGAATCAAGCGCAGCTTCACTGTAGGCGGTGCTCTTGGATTCAGGGGCGAGGCAATCACTGATCTCGCTGGAAGGATGATGTGAGGGATTTCTATGGTATCAAGAACAAACAAATT
>DAON01000036.1:7831-7997 GCA_002501885.1 Euryarchaeota archaeon UBA220
AAGAACAAACAAATTCCGAGGTCGTAGCCGCTATCATGGCCGAGGCAAGAAGGCTGGCCGTGGTGCCGGTAAGCGTGGTGGCCGCGGTAATGCAGGTATCAACAAGCACAGGCTAATGACTCGATTAAAGTACATGCCAAGGCACTGGGGGATGTACGGATTCAAC
>DAON01000036.1:8303-8576 GCA_002501885.1 Euryarchaeota archaeon UBA220
CTGGGGGATGTACGGATTCAACCGTCATCCAAGTCTAAGGAATGTCAATGTGACAATCAATCTCGAAGATACAGCCAAGTTGGCCGAGGGCGATTCAATCAACCTAGGCGAACTAGGTTACGACAAACTGCTCGGAAAGGGCAGTGTCAAGCGCGCCTTGCATGTCACTGTACCAGAGGCAAGCGCCCGAGCAATCGAGAAAATCGAAGCCGCAGGCGGGTCCGTCACCATGGAAGACGGAGACGACGACGACTGGGGCGAATGGGAAGAGGA
>DAON01000036.1:8640-9146 GCA_002501885.1 Euryarchaeota archaeon UBA220
GGGTATGCACGGTTTCAACCGTGATCCAAGTCTACGTACTGTTCATAATAGCATCAATGTATCAGAAGTAGATATGCTGATGGGTGATGAAGATACAATTGATTTGACCTCTAAAGGAATTGACAAACTTCTCGGTTCAGGAAGAGTTCATCGTTCAATTCATGTTACTGTCGAGCACGCATCTTCCAGAGCAATTGCGAAGATCGAATCCGCGGGTGGTTCAGTTACTATTTCTGACGGCGAAGACTGGGGCGAATGGGAAGAGGAGTGATCTGAATGGTTGAACGTCGGCCGAGCGGGCTTGGTCTGGCGATAATGGCTACAGTCTACTGGGGCGCTCTATTCTACTGGCTTAGAGACGATCTCTTGGAAGGTGCTGCCGATGAGCAGTCACGTGCTCTGAAAATGTTCCTCGTTTCCTTCCCGTATGTGGCTTATGTCATGTGGGCAACTATGACTGACTTGCCCGAGAACATCAGAGAGATACCATATCTCGGTAAGTCGCT
>DAON01000036.1:9216-9391 GCA_002501885.1 Euryarchaeota archaeon UBA220
TGGGGCGAATGGGAAGAGGAGTAATTCCTCTAAATAGAAGATTACGGAGTGGAAAAAATGGCAGTTAGGCGGGTAAATACGCTTGGTGCCATAACTATGGCTCTAATCTATTGGGGGGGCTTAACCTATTGGCGCTCTGATGCTTTATTCGGTACGGATACTGAAGCACAATTTG
>DAON01000005.1 GCA_002501885.1 Euryarchaeota archaeon UBA220
CCGCTCCACCAACTAAGCTATGTCGGCCTGACTCGCGGCAGGCTCCACCCTTCATCAAAGAATCGGATTACTCCCATTCAATTGTGCCTGGTGGTTTGTGTGTAATATCGTACACCACACGGTTTACTTGCCCCTTCAATGAATTAGTAATCTTGGTACTGATTTTTGCTAGAATTTCGTGAGGTATCTCAGAGTATCTTGCGCTCATTCCATCTAGGCTAGTCACTGCTCTGACTACTACAGTCTCGCCATGGACCCTTACATCTCCGTGGACACCGACACTACGTACCGGAAGTAGTGCTGCGAAATACTGCCACGGTAGATCGCATTCTCCTCTCTCGGCTGCTTCCTCAAGGTGAGTCTCGACGATATGACAGGCCTGTCGGCAAGACTCTACTCTATCAGGTGTTAACTCACCCAGAACCCTGACCGCCAAGCCCGGCCCTGGGAACGGCTGTCGCTCGCTAGAGGGTATGTTGAGTTCTCTTGCAATGGCTCTGACCTCATCCTTGTAGAATTCTCTTAGGGGTTCGACAATTTCCAAATCGACATCTTCGGGCAGACCTCCTACATTGTGATGCGACTTGATGACATCTCTCTCGCCACCTCCTGACTCTATCCAGTCAGGAGCTATAGTTCCCTGTACGAGGAATTTTGCTCCACAACCATCTTGCTCTTCTTCAAAGACTCGAATAAACTGCTCTCCGATGACCTTTCGCTTCTCCTCCGGATCAGTTACACCAGAGAGATGACTGAAGAACCTCTCAGATGCATCTACGATTTTGAGTTCGATTCCCAAATCTGCGAACATCTCAGAGACTTCATCTGACTCATTCAACCGCATCAATCCTGTATCGACATAGACGCAATGCAGCATGCTGCCGACTGCGCGGTGTGCGAGAACTGCTGCAACCGTGCTGTCTATTCCGCCGGAACACGCGATTATCGCAGTGTCATCAATTTGAGACTGCAGGGCCTCGACCGCCTCGTCGACGAGGAACTGGGTCTGCACAGATTCACTCCCTTAGAGACTCATCATCGGCGATTACCTGATTGGTTCTTGCAACGCGCCAATCCGAATATGCAGATGCTAAGTCTGAATCAGAAAGGGATAGAATCTGAACTGCAAGAACTGCGGCATTGTCTCCTCTATCGACTCCCACAGTAGCTACTGGCATTCCAGGAGGCATCTGCACAATCGATAGTAGGCTATCATACTGTACTTTTCCACCAACTGGAACTCCAATTACTGGCAGAGTAGTCATGGCTGCAACCACTCCAGGAAGAGCGGCTGCCATTCCTGCCATGCAGATGAAGGCCTGGCATCCATCTTTGATGGCTGCTGAAACAACTCCTTCCAAGTACTTAGGAGCCCTATGTGCAGAAGCAACTCTGACCTCGTGAGATACGCCGAATTCCGTAAGCACGGCTGTACACTTGTTGGCTATTGGCAGGTCGGACTTGGAACCCAGAAGAATGCAGATGTCCATGACTCAGCGGGCGGTAGTCGGTACAAATGCCTGCCGTCCTGATTTCCTCACGCAGGAAGTAGCCTAGAAGGCCAATCGAGACCCGAGTTCATCACTTGTGGTTCGGACAATTTAGTTCGTGAAGAAGGGTCTGCAAACGGATCGTGGACAAAGCCCGAAGGTCCGATTAAAGCAATAGAGATGAATCTATCATTTCCTCTGCTCACTCCAGTAAGTGTGATTTGTCCCGAGTCGGCATTGAGTACTGCTATTGGACCACTGGTCCAAAATTCAGATTTGATTTGCCATCCTTCACGGATGTGTGCTGAGGACTTCCAATCGGATGAGTCGATGGGGAGTAACCACCTACCGGCAGGACTGGTTACCACATCCCTAATCATTCCATAGGTGCGGAACCATGCAATCCAAAACAGCGCATATGAGAGCCACCCCAAGGCCGGATGAATAGCCAGATGTAGTCCGAAAATAGCACTAGCAAGTGCGAAAGTTGGCCAGTCGAGAGGCAGAGTATGAATGGATACAACATCGGTCGGTTGAGAATATCGAATCAAGAATAGTGGAATTAAAATCAGTAACCAAGAAACAGCGAAGAAGCCAGCAGCAGTAATCTGATCGTCAACTGGTGTCCTATTCGGGAGAGCTAGTGGCACAGCAGTAATTAGAAGGAAAAATGGAGACCATGCCAGTGGAAACAGAATTTTTATCCCGACTGGCCTGAGTGTCTGTCTTAACCATCCTGTAGACGACTTTTCCGAGGGAGTGTTCCAAGACTCAGGAAGGTCAGAAGTGCCTTCCGAAGATTGCTTTGCTCTCCCTCTCCATCCTTCTTCTCCGGAAAGCCAGAGGCGGTCTTGACTCGCCTGCATAACCTGCGGGAGGGCTTTGTGGTCTTGTTTCTTCGCTACTCTGTGCCAGGATGCCTTAGGATGAGATTGCGTGCCGCCCAAACCTCATCCACCCTCCTGACATCAGTACTGTGAGGGGCTGTAGTAACCAATTCGGGATCTTCTGCGAGGATGGCTAGGAAGTCATCCGCGAATTTGTCTAATACCTCGCGGCTCTCAGTCTCAGTGGGCTCTATCATGAGGCATTCCGGTACTATCATCGGGAAGTATAGGGTTGGTGACATGTAACCGTAATCGAGTAGTCTCTTTGCCACATCTTTTCCGGTTACTCCGGTTCTTTCCTTGAGAGGTTGCATAGAGAGTGTAAACTCGTGTTTCACAACATCTGTAGGTGCCCCGTCCACCGGCATCACTTCGATGCCAGCCAGAGTTTCAGTGTCCGGGTTCATGATCTGATGGCGCAGATAATTAGCATTCAGAACTGCATGCTCGCTCATCAGCTCCAACTCACGGCCGTAGCGACGGTAGAATGCCCATGCGCGGACGACTGCTCCAGCGTTACCATGCCACTGCTGGACTTTACCTATGGTATTCTCAGGAGTTTTCCAGAAATACCTGTAGCCATCACCGGTAGCTCCTCCATCTTCGACTTCTTGACGGCCTACCAGTGGAGAAGGTAAGAATTCAGCTAGATGTGATTTGACCCCAATTGGTCCGCTTCCAGGACCTCCTCCTCCGTGTGGCTGGCTGAATGTCTTGTGTAGATTGTAATGAACAGCATCGAATCCCATCCTTCCTGGGTCAGTCTTGCCCAGAATCGCATTGAAGTTGGCTCCGTCATAGTACATCTGGCCTCCAGCCGCATGAACAATTTCTGCGGCCTCAGCAATTTCGGGCTCAAATATGCCGAGGGTGCTAGGGTTGGTAATCATCATTGCAGCAGTATCTTCACCAACTGCTGCCCTGAGAGCATCTAGGTCTATGCGGCCGTCTTCTGCGCTTGGAATCTCAATGATATCGTAGCCGCACATCGCAGCGGAAGCGGGATTGGTACCATGGGCCGAATCTGGAACTATGACTTTGTCTCGGTGATTTTCTCCATTGCTACGATGATACTCCTGAATGCAACGAATCGCTGTGAATTCTCCTTGGGCACCCGCTACTGGTTGTAGAGTAACTTGATCCATTCCAGCGCAGATCTCAAGCATTTCCTGCATCTCATAGAAGATTGACAGCAGACCTTGTATCTGATGTTCAGGCTGCAGAGGATGAATTCTATCGATCCCGGGGAGTTGTACTATTCTCTCATTGATTCTAGGATTGTGCTTCATCGTGCATGAACCCAAGGGGTAGAATCCAGTATCAATTCCGAAATTTCTCTGCGAGAGCCAAGTATAGTGTCTGACCAATTCTGGCTCACTAGCTCTTGGCCACTCCGGGAGGTTTAATCGTCTCAAAGATGGAGGTACTGTATCTGCTGCGTCTTCCATCATGGGCTCTGGCTGAGACCATCCTGAGCCGGCGGCCCCATTAAATTCGAAGATATCACTCAAGGGCTCACCTCCTCAATCCAAGATGATAATGCCGAAGTCAGAGCATCGATGTCAGATTGGCTGGTTCTCTCGTCACAGCCAATCAGCAGACATGTTGACATCGAATCCCACCAGTCTCCAAGATCAAGTCCTCCTAGTACCCCTGCCTCATCCATGTGAGCGATAGCTTCGCCCGCGTCTCCGGGTAGTTTGACTGCGAACTCTCTGAAGTTCGGAGTATCGGGATCGACCAATTCTACTCCCGGAATTGCACAGACTGCCTGTTTTGTTGCTTCAGTTGCAGCAGCGACACGGAGAGCTAGTCTCTCCAAACCTTCTGGACCTAGTAGAGACATGTGCATAGCACCCATGAGGGCAATCAGAGTCTCATTGGAACAGATGTTTGAGGTTGCACGGTGGCGGCGGATGTGTTGCTCGCGAGTAGAAAGTGTCAGAGTGAAAGCATCCTTGCCGTCCTCATCGATTGTCTTTCCAACAATTCTCCCGGGCATCAATCTCAGGTAATCTTTCTGACACGCAAATAGGCCATAGATTGGGCCTCCAGCGGTTGGACCTATCCCGAATGGTTGTCCTTCGCCGACGACAATGTCGGCACCGTAATTGCCGGGCGCCTCGACTATACCCAGTGACACAGCATCTACGCCAACAATCAACGCTGTGTTCTCTCCAATGATTTCTTTGAGTTTCATCACGCCTTCATCCAGCTCACCGAATGCGTTTGGCTGCTCTACATAGACAGCACACGCCCCGGCAGCGGCGGTAGCTGCCTCGAGGTTGATTCTGCCATCTTCTCCGTGCTCCAAGGTGCGAAGTTCGATACCTCCGCCCTGTGAGTAATTCTCTATGACAGAGAGCCTATGAGGAGGTACAAACTGAGACACATATACTACTCCTTTCTGGGTGGCCTTCCGTCCCTTCACTCGAACAGCGCATGTAATGGCCTCTGCTGCCGCAGTACTAGCATCATACATCGAAACATTTGACACAGGTAAGCCCACCAGTTCCGAGACCATTGTCTGGAACTCCCACATTGCTTGCAGCATCCCTTGGCTGACCTCAGGCTGATATGGAGTGTAGGATGTGAGGAACTCTCCACGGGTAGCTAGCATTGGGACCATGGTGGGGACGAAGTTTCGTGCTAATCCGGCGGCAAGAAAAGATGGGCGGGAATCTAAGTCGATATTTGCCCCAAGCAAGCGCTGAGCATCGGCCCAGATCTCCTCTTCGGACTGTGGTCCTCGTAGTGGAAGAGGGTCGGTTCTGCGTACCTCTTCGGGTATGTCAGAAAACAAATCATCCATGGATTGTAGGCCCATTGCCTCGAGCATCTCTTGCTCGCGACCCAAATTCGGTAGTTGGTCCAAGTCCTCACACCCCGCCTCTTGGCGACCCAAGCAGAATTGCGACGCCCTTGAATGTTCGTTGCATGAGTTTTCACAGAGAGCAACATACACTTATTTGCTCGTTTGAACTGGTAAGTGTAACATGAAGGTCGCAATCACCTCCGCAGATACGTTCGTCGCACCATATCTGATGGAGATGTTAGGAGACTCTGGAGTCGTTATTCCAGAGGAAGCTCTCGGCGACCCGATGTCACTTGACGCCCTGTTGACTCCATGTAGCGCCCTCATTCACATCAACTCCAGACCTGTTGACGCTAGCGTGGATAGAACCGACAGAGATGCTTACATCTCGATGCGTGAGTCATCTAGGCCAATACTGGATGCCGTGGATAGGCATGGCAGTCTGCATCTGGTGATTGTAGGGACTCTCAGAGTACATCCACAGTGGGAACCCGGTGAAGCATACTATGGCGATGATTCGACTCTTGCTCCTCGCGATACTGCTGCTGAAGGTCAATTGTGGATGGAAGAAAATGCTCTCGAGCGAGCTGAGGCGGAGCGTCCGGTTAGCATTGTCAGAGCGTCCAATGTCCAAGGTGTGCCATTGGATGGACCCCCGGGCAACGGACTTCTGCATAAGTGGGCAGAAGAGTGTCAAATTGGTTGGATAAACATCCCAGGAGATGGATCTGACATCAAGGACTTCGTCCATGTCCAAGATTTAGTCAGAGTGGTCGATGCTGTACTCGCTAACCCGCCTCCTACTAGGGATAGCATCGCTGTGGGCTCTGGCAAGGGAATTAGTATGGAAGAATTGGCTGGAATCTACAACTCCCGGACCGGTTGCGATACAGAGTTCGGTCAAAGTGATGCAGGAGAGGTATTCGGAATGGTAGACGGATGGGGACTACAGGAAAGATTTGGGTTCAAGCCTGAAATCAGCCTTGAAGAAATGATTGACGAGGCTTTCGAGGCCGCGGGTCACTGAGCGTTTACAATCAATCTCTTGCGAATTCCGTTCCACCCTGAGATACTAGCACTAATTGTAGTACCTCGTCCCTTGGACATTGAACTGCTATCTGCTCCCGATGCAAATCTGACTTCGACTTCGCCCACCTCGGGGACTTCGCCGATTACTGTCAATCCTCCGCGGTATGCATCTTCTATTCCTATGCCGAATGTACGCTCTGGGTCTGAATTAGGTTTGAACTCAAACTGGAATGTCTTGCCCTCGAGAGAGTCAGCGAGATTTCTCTGATCGGTAAGCATCCTTGCTTCGGAGAAAGCAGCAGCTATAGAAGACATGCTGGAAAGTTCTGAGGATGATTCGGTGACTTCTTGAGAGGTTGGTTGTGGCGTAGTTACGGATTCTCTGCTGACTGGAGGTGTAGCAACTGACGAGCGGCGCCTAGTTCCGACAGTGACTCGTTCTGGAACCGATACTCTAGTTTCGACATCGACCTTAGTACTCTCATACCACTCATCGGGATCTTCATATTCTGGAATCTCTACCTCAGTATCGACCTCTACTCTATCCGGTACCTCGACACTATACTCCTCATGCCAATCATCATGACTGGAGTATTCTGTCTCAGCGGTTGCACTTTCTAAGGGCTCGGGAGTTTCTTGCATTCTGGACGCAGCGGCGGCCCCGGCAACAGTTCCTACTACCGCGGCTCCGGCTGCGGCAGCAGCAGTTCTCTCAGCCAATCTAGAGGTCACTTCAATCTGCATTTTGTCAGCATTAGCCTTCCATAGTTTCTCAGCGGGAGATCTTAGGAAGAATGGAAGGTTTTCTATCTGAGTTTTTGCCTCTGCATCAGCGATTGCCCTAGCCTCTTCGACTGTGATTCTGCCCTCCATGACCTCCTTCTCGAATGCGGCAACCTTGGAGAGCATGCTCTCAGAGAAATTGTCGAATTCGTTCGAACCGCCATCCTCAATCTCGAAATCCTCACTGTGGTGTAAGGTGAATCCTCCATCGGAGAAGACGCGGATGCTCCATCGACCTGCTGATTGCGCAGGGAATGATGCGTTGTTCACATCAATATCGCGTAACCAGTGCCATCTCTGATGTTGAGCTCCATGATCATTGTCGGCCGCACCTGCTGGATAGATGCCAACCCAAGCATCGTTGCTGCTTGGACGATTGCTGATTCTGAAACGGACGGGTTTACCAGCTACCGCCTCCAAAATCTCAATCGTTTTGCTCGAAGTTGTTGCAGGTGAAGTTTCTGGTGAAAGCTCGTAGACTGCGGGTCCGCTCCATCGTTCATCAACGTCGTTCCACGTTCCGGGGGCCTGGTAGCCGAGGTGCACTCTGTTTTCCCACCCTCCGGCGTTGTTCGGCTCGCCACGGTGCCAATTGGTGTAAGTCCAAGGCCGGCCGTCAGACCAGTGCCAGTGGTCCGCTCCAGGACCGTTTCCACTACCTGTCCTGATTCCGCCTATCCATACGGCATTACCGCCGGCGATTCTAGTAACCTGTTCGTTGTCCTCCGCACTAGTGATGGAAGCTAGATTGCCTCCGCTCGCCCTAGCATATTCGTTGTGCTCAGTCCATGTCAGTTTCTCTGGTGCAAACACAAAATTACGAACACTGTCTGAAGAATACTCATCCAAGGTTGTTATTTCTGGGTCCGAGTCAATTGCTTGGGGAGATGATGGAGTGACCGTAATCTTGCCTACGCCTACCCACCTTCGCATACCAGTGGGTAGAGAATTGTCCGATTTAGGGCGGGCCCAGCCGCCTCTGTACCAGTCGTTGCTTCCATTCTGCTCTCTATCGTCTAGGCTCCAAGATGGTGCTCCTCCACTATTTGCGTTGTAGAAGTATAGCCTTGCACCGGAAGAATTCTCGTACCAAGTCTGGCCATTTATCTTGGTGTCTTGAGCATGATAAATCCCGTTATACTGTCCATTCGGGTGATCTCTAATCTCAACTGATGAACCCTCTGAAACAGCCTCTGACGGACTTCCATCGAAAAGCACCAGAATCTCTTCTAAATCCAGGTTGCCATCAGCATTAGCGTCCACTGCGGAAAATATTGCAGATAGGATAGAATCCGGAGCCTGTTGGCCGGTTATAGACTGCAAAGCAGACCTGAATTCATTAGAATCAATGGAGCCGTCGCCATCAAGATCGTACTTAGTGAACAATGACTCCGCTGTGATTCCTCTCTTGCGTAGAAGCTCTTTGAGATTCTTGATTGCTACTGCCTCTACGGCACCGCGTGCACGCGACTGCATGGTCTTTGAGAATGGGCAAGGGCAATGAGTATTTTCCCGGCTAACTCAGTATTCGGGGTCACTAAATGAATGGAGGACGCATTACTAATGCTCTTACTCTTCTCCTAGGACTTGCTTGTATCCAGACTTCGTTACCTAGACTTACTCCTCTGAGATATGCCATTGCGATTCCCGTTCTCTGCTTGCTAGGAGATGGCGCTCCACTCGTCACTCTTCCAACAACATCTGCATCGTCATCATCTGAAGATAGTACAACATGACCAGGGCGGGGCGCAGGCCCTCTCTCAAGACACTCCAAACCATGCCACCTGTCGCCAAAGTCAATTGAATTCGATACTCGACTCTTGCCGATGAAATCGTGTTCTAAATCTAGTCCAAAAGGTACTGCAGTCTCAGCGGTGTCTCTAGTAAGGAAATCCTCGGGCAATGGCTCTTCTGCAAAATCTCCTAATCCAGGCCACAGAAAGTCTTGGCCGGAAAGCAGGTATCCCTTCTCTAAACGCAGGGTATCACGGGCGCCCAATCCCACTGGAACTAATCTATGGCCACCTCCAGCTTCGAGTAGTGCATTCCACAGAATAGGAGCCTGTTGATCATTGACGAATATCTCGTATCCTCTCTCGCCTGTGTAGCCAGTTCCTTGGATCCAGCCCGAGATGCCTAGATCATTATCGATAATCTCCTGGCATGCGAATCTACCAACGGAATTACCCTCGCCAATTGCCTTTGCGAGAATGTCTGGCGATGCAGGGCCTTGCAAGGCAAGTATGCTTGTACTATCTGAGAGATTGTCGATGGTGATTGAGCCATCCTCGGGAAGCAATGAAGTAAACCAATCCAGCATCACTGGAACCATAGAGGCATTTGGAACTCCGAGGACTTCAGTGTCTGATTTCACAGCGAATATCATGTCATCGATTATGTGGCCGTTGTGATCGAGAAAATGAGTATAGCCACACCTTCCATTTGAGAAGTTCATAAACTCCTGAGTTGCAATACTACTCAGCCATGAACGAACTCCTTCGCCACAGAATCGGAAGAAGCCCATGTGAGAGACATCAAACAAGCCGGCGGATTCACGGGTTGCGAGATGCTCTTCCTGAATTGACGAATACCATATCGGTAACTCAAAGCCATGGAAGTCTACCATCTTGGCTCCACCTTCGATATGGCATTGGTACAGCGCCGTCCTGCTCGGCTCTCCGTGCATGGCCTGTGCATCATGATGCAGTGCAAGAAGTTACGGGAAGAGAATACAGAGTTTTGAGAATTCAGGAGCAGTGATTTGTATGAGCAAGGACGCCAAAGATTTAAATAAGATTGACACTACTATACAACTACAGGTTGACAAGATGGAACGAGACACTGCTAAGCAGGCCAGTAGGGCTGAGAGTAATTCGAAGAAGCGAACCAGCACTTCGCAATTCAATCCAGCAATGAGGCCCTCTAGAGGACGAGGTACTGATTCCGTGGCTGGCCCGTGCAAGGTTTGTGGATCAAGGTCATGGGATACCGATGACATACGAGGGGAGACGATTTGTTCGGAGTGCGGTTTTGTCGCAGCCGAGAATATGATTGACCCTGGTGCAGAGTGGATTAACCACTCAGATGGAGATGACAGGAGCCGCGTTGGAGCGCCTTCGACTCTGACTCTATCAGACAAGGGGCTGTCCTCAGAGATTCAGAGGCGTGACCTGACTGCCGGTGCTGCCAAGCGCCACGGGATGAGCAGTAAGGGGCTAAGAGAATGGAGAAGGAGGCAGCGCATAGACCAGCGCAGCAAGACTAGAGATAGCCGCAGCCGAAATCTTGCCAAGGCTATGCAATTCATCCGCGACCGTGGCGATCTGCCACCTCAGATTGAGCAAGAAGCGGCTTCGCTCTACCGGCATGCCGTTCAGCGTGGCCTAGTTACTGGCAGAAGCATAAGAGGAGTATCGGCCGCTTGCGTTTACATCGCGGCTCGTGAAGCCAAGATACCTCGGCGTATCGAAGATATTGCCGAAGCCTTCGATATGACAAAAACTGTCGAAGAGAAAGAGCTCAAGAGAACCATTAGGCTAGTTGCCAGAACCTTAGGCACACACCACATTACTGGGCCTGAAGAGTACTTCGAGAAGTTTCACTCTGACCTAGGGTTGCCTCCACATGTCCTTGGGGAGGTTCGAGAACTTTGGAGCTCGGTCAAAAACAACCTGGCATGGCAAGGCAAGAAACCATCAGGGATTGCTGGTGTAATTATCTACAAGGCATCTCAGGAGAGCTCATCGCCCAGAACTCAGAGCGAGGTCTGCAAGGTTTCTGGAATTAGTGAGGTCACACTTAGAGGTCTTCTAAAGATCCTGGCTCAACTACTTCCTGAGTAGGCATCCTTGAAAACTCGGGCTAGGCTGTACAATCATGCCTGACCCTCTAATCGCTGAGGAACTCGTGGCTGGCCTAGCAGATGAGGTCGATCGGCATCTAGAAAACAAACCTTGGTGGAACTATGTCAAGGCGATTTTATTCTACGGGCCTGCTGTATTGATTGCAATCTATCTATCTGGATTCTTTCTTGGCATATTCTAGAGAAACGATAGATAATCGCCACCTCCTCCTGTTCACTCATGACTTCGGCATGGTTGGCCGTAGGGACTTATTGCGTCCTCATGATATTGTTCGCTATTTGGGCTAGAAGAGATGTTGGACGAGATGATGAGTCCTACTATCTGGCGGGACGCAGTCTAGCTGGACCGATACTGCTAGCCACAATGGCAGCAACTAACTTCAGTGCGTTCACAGTATATGGTGCAAGCGGAGCAGCCTACAGAATTGGTCTTTCATTCTTGCCGATTATGGCATTTGGGACTGGTTTCATGGCTGTATCAATGTATGCACTTGGTAAGCGTGCGCGGGCACTTTCCGTTAAGCACGGAGCGATGACTGCTCCCGAGATGGTATTCGGTCAGACTGGTTCCAAGCAGGCTCAGAAGACAATGGCTACAGTTCTAGTAATCGCTACAATACCCTATCTAGCCCTACAACCTAGGGCAGCAGGAATTGTCGTTTCGGCCTTATTTGGAGGCCCAGAGTGGGTTGGAGCAGTCTTGGTTACAATTCTGGTAGTTGCGTACACACTGACTGGCGGATTGAAGGCCGTAGTAAGGACAGATTTGGCTCAAGGCCTGATTGCGCTGATTCTGCTATGGGTTGGATTAATCTTGGTTGTCAACGATTCGGGAGGATTGGAGACCGCGATGGATAGTCTGGCTGCTTCAGAGCCTGCTCTTCTAGGACGAGAAGGATTCTACACCTTGTTGATTTGGTCATGCACCCTTTTGCTCTGGTTCTTTGCAGACCCTATGTTTCCTCAATTGTATCAGAGACTATGTGCGGCTGAGAGTGATACAGATATTGGATTCATGGCTAAGGCGTATCCGGCTATTGCTTGGTTAGCTTTCCTACCGCCAATTCTAATTGGGGCTCTTGGTCACTTGGACTTCTCCGACTTAGACCGTGCTGGCTCTGACAACATTCTGCCAATGCAGATTATCGAGTCAGGAGGAGCTTGGTTTGGTGGATTAATCTTGGTGGCCGGATTAGCCGCATTGATGTCAACTATGGATTCACAGCTTCTGGCTACTGGCTCTCTTGTGACTAGAGACTTGCTCGATACCGATGATTCCGGGCAAAGCCGAAGAGATATGGTAATCGTCGCTTTGGCAGTCTTGGGCCTTGTTCTTTCATTGTGGTCGAATCTCTCCATTCTTGATCTTGGACTTCTAGCCTTCTCAATGTACGCTGTACTATTCCCTTCGGTTTACTTGGCAGCATATTTCGAGGGATTAGATGGAAGGGCAGTAATCGCCTCGATTCTTTCTGGTGAAGTCATGGTACTTCTGGCCTTAGAGTATCCTGCATTCTACTCTGGTTGGTGGGTAGAGCCAGTTGGTCCAGCAATGCCCACAGTAGTAGTTCCTTCATTGATAGTCGCAATTGTGGTACTTGTTGTAGTAAATCATGTACTCTCAAATCGCTCACTATCTGAGGTATTTTTCTCGGTATTGCCTGACAAAAGCAGAACTATCCCGGCCCTTGGTCTGCTGGCAGTTTTCCTGCTCGCTCATGACTATTGGTGGTGGGAAGAGAATGCAACATGGTTGCTCGGGATGCCAGTATGGATCTGGTGGGCTGCTGCACTATCGGCTGTGCAGACTGGAATAATGTCAATGATGGCTGAATAATGGTGGACGCTGGGGGATTTGAACCCCCGGCC
>DAON01000078.1 GCA_002501885.1 Euryarchaeota archaeon UBA220
CAGCTGAGCTACAGTCCCGTAGCAGACTCGCCAAGATGGACTTGACTTCAAGGCTTCCGAGCCAAACCGGAACTAGAATGGGTCGTCATCGTCGCTTTCATCGTCAAATGACATCATGGCTTTCGCCTTCTTCTTGGAAGCTGGCTTAGGCTTCTCGGCAGGCTCCTTGGGGGTGTCCTCGGCCTTTTTCTCGGTATCGCGAGACTCTGAGACCTCTTTCTCCAATTCAGCAAGTTCCTCAGGAGTCATACCAGCCTCGACTGCTAGTTTCATTCTCCTCTCATCACGAGCCTTGATTTCCAACAATCTCTGTCTAGCCTTGTCATAATGCTGTAGCATATACATTGCATCATGCTCAAGCAGTGGTGAGTCTGAGATGATGGTTATGTCGAGCCAATCACCTTCCTCTGCGAGGTATTCTGCAAATGGCTCGAACTTGAGGTCTGACTTCTTGATTTGTGTATAGTGTAGAGCATTGCCCATCCTGTGCTCGATTCCGGCGAAGTGACAGTAGAACTTCTTGCCACCGAACTTCTTGCGGACTTGATCGAACAGCTCAGCGTAGTCCTCACTGGTTCTCATCCTACCATGTCCTCGTGCATGGATATGTGCCATATTCAGAACCGGCACAGTTCCCTCGACATGATTGCAGACTTCGATGACTTCCTCAACAGTACCCCAGAGGTCTTGCCGCCCAGAGGTCTCTATTCCGACCAGTGATGGTTCTGCTTCATGGACCCAGGGGAAAGCTGCGTAGTCCTCCTCTTCAGAGGCATCTCCCCAAATCTGGTTGACTCTGTCCACGACACCTGCAAAGATGTTAGCAACCTCCTCGTTGGTATCTGAACCGGGTTCGTATTCGCCATAAGGGCCGACATGGTAGACTAGGTGTCGCGCATTGACTATCTTGCCTGCTTGCATGCTGGCCTCCATCTTGGTAAGTGTGCGATTCCTTTGCCTGCGTGAACCAAGTAATTCAGCATAGTAAGGACCATGCATATTCATTTCCAATTCTGAGTTCCACGACAGGATACCTGCCTGCCAATACTGATCGAAGTTCTTAGGCTGGACTGAGCGTACAGTTTGTATCTCCATCGCGTCTAATCCGAGTGTTGTGATATCATCCATGCCCTCGACTATGGTACGACCCTTGCAAGACAGAGGGACCCCTGCGGGGCCTAGCTTCAACGACATCCCGAGAACTCCGAGGGTCGGGCCGAATGGGTGCCCCTTCAAAAGGGGTTTCCGCTGAAAGTCTCGATTGGCTGTCTAATCTGCAATTCCGGCGGATACGGCTGCGGATTTGATGCCGTCTGAACCCGGGCCAGATGAGGGTAGCTCACAGAGGAATCTAGCCAGCCATGTAGTCTCTGAAATTGATGGATGTGTATTGGCTTTGGAAGAACCCAGAGAGTGCTCGACTTGGACCATATTTGATTCAGTGAAACCGCATACATGAGGGACAAGTCCTCGCTGGCGAATCTCCTGCAGTAGATTATGCTCATCCACACCTTCTAGTTGGGAGATTTTAGACAGAGCATCTTGAGTGATGAATAAAACATGTACTTGTCTTATTCTTTCTATGGTATTGCCCCAGGCTTCGGCTAGGCGCTCTGTATCTTCTGGTAAATCTACAATCATCACAGTCTTCGAGCCTTCCAACTCCGCGAATGCCATCGATGCGCCCCAAGCCGAGCGGGCTGAGTTCCCTGCTAGTGATGTAGAGGCGGATATGACCAGCCAATGAGTACCTTCGAGATATTCTCTCCAGTCTATTGAGCCTTGATCGATTTGGCCCAAATTGGATCTTGATGAATCAGTCACCAATTTGGTGCTTGCGCCCTTGATAGCAGCCTGAGATAGGACTACTGATGGCGCATCATCTCCCTCTGGCTTTCCGAACCCAACTAGTCGCACATTAGAATGTGGCACGCTCAGCGCTATCGGGCAGTGATGATGAGGCTACCTATTCGGTCTTCCAACGCAATAGAGCGATAGCTCCACCCATACCAACTAGTTGCTGACCTGAATCATGGTCTACAGAGGCTTGGATTACCTTGCCGCCTGAGGTCTCAACTGTGTTCGAGATAGTGTTCCATGCAGTCGTGGACGATTCTGTCTCGTCCCTGAGCATCGAGGCTTCGATAACCAGTGTATCAATTGCTCCCTGCTCGGCTGCGTCCTCTATTGGTGCTGAACCATATGCAACTGCACCATCCATTGAGATTCGTTTCAAACCCTCCTCAATTGCCCTCACTTGCTGGACCAGTGCATGCTCCCCCAGCAGCGAGTCTGCCAATCCTTCTGCAAGTACCTCGTTGGCAGCGGCCCTTCCACCAATCGAAGTAGCCGCATTGATGGTCTGGTTCTGTGCTCCGATGTTGCGTAAATTCTTCTCAAATTGCTCGCGCGCCATTCCTGGGCCACACAGTACAACCGGCATCTGGTCAGGGAACACCAGGCGTACTTCCTTGGCCACTCTCTCGAAGAATTCCCTGCGAACGCTAGTGGAGTCATCAGCCCGCTTGCCGCCTCCTCGCATACTGAACTGCGAGACATCGCGAATACCATGGGCTGCCACCTCGAAAACGAGGATTTCATCGGATTCGACTACTAGCAAACCGCACTTGGGGCGACTACCTGCTGAAAGTGCCTCTTTGAGAAGGGATTTGTCGGCTCTAGATAGTCCGCCCTCGCGGGTCAGTTCTATCTCAGAACCGGGGCTGATGACATGGGTGTGGTGGCTGCCGATGTCGATCTTTGCCTCCGAGATTACTCCGTGTACTCTGAGATTGTCAGTGAATGGCTGAAAGGCAGTCTCTTGTACTTCCAGTACTATCCACATCGGCTTGCGCTCGGCACTCTTAGCCCTACCATCTGTCTGTGTCCCAGTGGTGGAGTCTCGGCGATGTGAAAGCATCCCGACCTGTGAACCCGGACTGCATAACTGAGAAGCGATCCACAGGTCATTCTCGTCATCCAAGCGGAGTCTGACTCCCTCATCTAGGCGCTTGATTCTGCGCAATTGATCACCTCTACCTGAAAGCACCCGTCAGTCTGCCCTCGTCGTCCATGTCCATGTCAAGTGCAGCAGGTCTTGTAGGTAGCCCGGGCATAGTCATCATTGAACCGCAAACTGCGACGACAAAGCCGGCTCCGGCATTGACTCTAATCTCTCTAATAGGAAGAGTGAATCCTGTAGGTGCACCTAGCACTTTGGGCTCGTGGCTGAATGAATACTGATTCTTAGCCATGCACACGGGTAGATTACCAAGGCCCCACTCCTTGAGTGAATCCAGTGACTTTTGAGATACATCGCTGAAATCGACAGTGTCGGCTCCGTACATGTTTGTAGCCACTCTGAGAATTGTCTCCTCGATTGGCATGCCTTCATCCACAATTGGAGTATAGGGTCTGCCAGCAGAATCGTGGTCTGCACAGGCCTGTACAACAGCGTCGGCCAACGCGGCCGCACCCTCGCCACCCTTAGCGAATCCTTCGTTGAGGACTACTTCGCGGGCACCGGCATCGATTGCCTCCTCGCGGATGGCATCCAACTCGGCATCCGTATCATGCTTGAACCGGTTGATGGAAACGACGACTGGGAGTCCTGTCTGAGACAGATTGCGTACATGACGGCGTAGATTCGAAGCTGCGCCAGCCCTAACGGCCTCGACATTCTCGCTCTCTAATTCATCAGGTGTTGGCCTACGGCCTCCTCCTGATTCGAAGCCATCTCCATGCATCTTCATCGCTCGAACAGTTACATTCAGAACTAGACAATCTGGGACTCTGCCGGCAGCTGGCGCCTTGATATGGAGGGCTTTCTCGGCCCCCATCTCTGCTCCGAATCCTGCTTCAGTTACCACATAATCAGCGCATGAAAGAGCGATTTCATCGGCGATGATTGATGAGTTTCCATGGGCTATATTTGCGAACGGTCCGCAGTGGATGAAGGCAGGATTGCCCTCTAGTGTCTGTACTAGATTTGGCATCAGCGCGTCACGAAGTAGTAGAGTCATAGCTCCTGCAGCTCCCAATTGCTCTGCTGTTACAGGATCTCCTGTATTCGACTTGGCAATGATGATTCTTCCTATGCGCGCGCGCAAATCTGCATAGTCTTTTGAGAGCGCTAGAATAGCCATCACTTCACTTGCAGCAGTGATGTCGAATCTCTCAGATCTTACGACTCCGTTGAACTTACCACCTAAGCCTACTGTAACCTGTCTGAGACTACGGTCGTTCATATCGATAGTTCTAGGCCAGTAGATTCGATTGATGTCGATGTCCAACTCATTATCGCGGTGCAAGTGATTGTCGATAATTGCCGAACAGAGATTGTGTGCGGCCGTGACTGCGTGGAGATCACCGGTGAAGTGCAAATTGATTTGTTCCATCGGCAATACCTGAGAGTAGCCGCCTCCAGCAGCTCCTCCCTTGATTCCAAAGACTGGCCCCATCGATGGTTCTCTAATGACGCAGCATGCATTGTGTCCGCGTGCATTGAGGCCTTGATTGAGTCCAATTGTAGTGACGGTTTTGCCCTCTCCGAAAGCGGTCGGGCTAATACTTGTAACCAAAACTAGGAATCCTGAGTCGGATTTCTTCTTTCTCTGTATTGCCTCCCAATTGACCTTGGCGATATGTGGGCCATGAAGAACAAGGTCACTGCGAGCCAGTCCCAATTGTTCAGCCACCTCTTCTATGGGTCGCATCGTGGCCTTACGTGCAATCTCGAGGTCGCTGTCCATCAAACGCTCCGATGACCCCTCCGACTTGAAACCTTCATTGCACAGGGTTGGTAGGAGGACATAGAGAACCATGCCTGCATACTGGGGAATAGCTGGTTATCCAGTCTCGCATTCACTCACTCCTAGGCTATTTGCACTAGTCGGAGAGCATCTGGGGATGGATGAAGTGATTCCAATCTTCCTTGAGGCTAGAGGAATAGATGAATTCACATCACTGGTCGGCGATTTGGAAGGAGAGGTTTGGTTTTCTTGTACTGCTCCTCTAAAGCACTCGCCGCAGTCTAGACTTGGTGTCAGGGGGCCAGAAGGCGTCAATGCGATCAATCAGTTGCGTCGTAAGGGCGGTGTTTGGTCAGGAGTCAGTACAGATGGAGTTGGCTTCGTGGCTGCTTGCAGACACATTGGCATAGAACCCTCAGGCTGCGTACTTAGGATTCGAGGAGGCGGTTCTGCTGCACGTGCTATTGCTGCAGCTTGGGCAGATGAAGATGGCCTCATTATTGCCGAAGAGGGGAGGCGGCCACTGGTCAGTGGACCATGGGACTCTGCTATCATCGAGAACGGAGATGCAGTGATTGGAATCGATTTAGATACCGCTCCCGCCGGAGGAGAGAGTGCCACTCTGGACGCTGAGATGCAGGTTTCCATCTCCTACGGAGATGGCGCAAGCACAGA
>DAON01000073.1:0-17750 GCA_002501885.1 Euryarchaeota archaeon UBA220
GCATCGCCGCCGTACCCAAGACTAGCATCACATTGGCGACATTAGACCCTAAAACTCCTCCAACAGCAATCTCGTCAGCGTCAGTTCTGACTGCCTCTAATGCTACAGCCAACTCAGGGAGAGAAGTACCAATTGCCACTATAGTAAATCCGACTAGTAGAGGAGGCACTCTCATCCTTCCTGCAATGGTGACTGCTCCTTGGACAACAAACTCTCCTCCTAGCATCAATAGAGCAAATCCGATGATGATGAGTGGGCCATCACCGATGCCTTCCATGTTTGCGAGCGGAACAAGCCCCGCTCATGACCGTTTGGCTAACCAGCAAATCTCACAAGCACATTCTCTCAATGTGTCGAATGACCAAATCAGTTGTGGGCATCGTGTGGTCTTCAAGGGTAGGAGAGAATGGCACCGGAGTGTCTAGGGCCCCAATCACCGCTGGAGGTGTCTCAAGGCACCAGAAAGCCTCCTCCATAATTCTGCTACTCACCGTGTTGCCCAAGCCGCCTGTCCACTGAGCTTCCTGTAGTACAAGCAGTCTGCCAGTTCGCAAAACTGAGTCGATACAAGTCTGAGCATCGAATGGAGCAATTGTACGAAGGTCGACTACTTCTACCTCAACACCCTTCTTTGAAACCTCAGAAGCAGCCTTCAGAGCTACATGCACCATGGCCCCCCAAGTTACGATTGTAATGTCCTTACCACCTCTCACAACTCTTGCCTTACCAATTGAACTCTCTCCTCTACCAACTCGTTCGTGGACAGATTCTCGATCAACAACCTGACTGATTGAATCTCCCCAACCAGTCAAACCTCCTCTCAGGCCATACAGTCCAATGTGCTCTAGATAGATTACAGGGTCGTCCAGAGCGTGGGCCTCTACCAGAAGATCGTAGGCATCTTGCGGAGTACTAGGAAAAACCATCACCAACCCTGGATCATTTAGGAACCACGATTCTATCATGTTCGCATGATAGGGTCCGCTACGAGTCTTCCCTCCAAGTGGAATTCGTACTGTTAAGGGGACATCAGCACCCCAGCGCCAGCGTAGTTGTGCAGCGTTGTTGATTAGCGCATTCATCGCTAGAGCAGCAAACCCTCCGAATTGAATCTCTGCCATCGGTCTCATGCCGCCCAGAGCTGCCCCGGTAGCTGAGTGGATGATCACTGCCTCTGAGAGAGGCATGTCTAGCAACTTTTCAGAGTGGCCCTTGGCCTTGAGTGGCAGATTCATTCCGAATGCTCCAGCCACTTCCATGTCTTCGCCCATGAAAACGACATTGTCGCCACTATCTTCAGCGATTGCTGCCATAGCATTCTGAATCGCCCGGCTGTAACTAGACGAGTTAGCTGCATCTGAGAACTCTAGAGAAACATAACCAGGCTGCAACGGGGCATCTGTAACTTCTCGAGATTCCCCGAACCTGCTAAACTGTTCAGAATGGCTACTGGCATCATGCAGACTAGTAATTCCCTTCGTCACTGAATTCCCTTCAGGCCATGGCATGTCCTCCATCTCCTCTCTAGATGTATCTGCTAGAGCCTGCTCCTCTGCTTCCATCTGCTCCAGAACAGACTCATCACATCCAAGCCGAACCAGTAGTTCTCGATGGTTAGGAAGTGGATCTTTCCCGGCCCAGTAGCCGAGCAGTACCCGGTCTACATACCCCGGAGGATTTCCGGATGACGCACCAAGGTATAGATCATCATGGTGATGAGCATGACCACATCCTCGCATGGTCTCGACATGGATTAGTGTCGAGCCTCCCCCATCCGAAGCAAACTCCCTAGCAGTTGCAGTAGAAGAGTAGAATAATCCAGGGTCGGATCCATCGATTGTCCACGAAGGTATGCCCATAGCATGTCCTTTGTCTCCAAATGTCTCGGCCCCTGATTGGCCAACAACATAGGTGTCGAGGGCAATCTGATTGTTCTGAATCATGAACGCCATAGGTAGTCCTCTGGTGCCAGCGAGGTTCATTGCCTCCCAGAACTCTCCACTACTGCTACAACCTTCGCCGACAGGAGCTAGATGGAATCTATCGATTCCAAGCCTTGCTGCAGCCAATGCAACTCCCGTAGTAGTCGCACTTGCAATTGGCAAAGGAGCAGTAGGGGGAAGCACTCTCTTTTCCCAATTACCGATGTGTAGGTCTCTTCCACCGGCCGAATCATGGCCTCCATTCATGTATGAGCCAGATTTTCCCATTTGAGCTGCGAAAACTTCTGTAGGAGTCTGACCCATTGCCAATGCAAGCCCGACATCTCGAATCATTGGAGCTACAACATCCGCACTCGTGATGTCCTCGGGATAATCAACGGCGCGTCGTAATGCAGAAGCACAAGCAACCACTCCCTCTTGCCATGTTGATCGAAATCCCTTGCCGGTGAAACTACCGCCATCGGGAGTCTTCAACCCCTCCGAAAACAATTCTTTGAGATGCTCATCAACTGCCCTAGTTCTAGTCATCATTCTCTGCCATTCAAGTCTTTGTTCAATTGTTATTGATGAATAATGAGCTATCCTTCTCAAACACAGTGCAACATCGATTAACAGCCTTGCAGTACGGCGTTCCATATGTAATTCCCCTGTCCTCATCGGCATGACTTCGTCCGAATATACAATACTCAAAGAAGGAGTCATCAATCGATCGTGCAAGATTTCCTTGAGGGCGGAAATCAAATCTATCGAGAAGTCATGAAATGAGCTCCCATCAAATGTAGAAGGAGGTTCACAATCATCCCATGTGCTCAAGGCTACTTCCAGATGGCCATCATGCCTCTCAGCAAAGAATCTCAGAAACTCAACCTTCGCGGTCTCCGACTTTAGAGGATTTGAGAACTCAAGGGCACTATCTGGTTGCCAACCTGCTCCCCATATGCTCGGCAGACTGGCTTGAGAAATTGCTTCTGAAACCACTTCGGAGGAATCTTGCTCAGATGTATCTAAAGCAGAATTCCTCCGTTCCGCTTCCTGCTGAAGTTCAGCGTCACTAACACTCGGGCCCCTTTCCCAAATACGAACACTCCTTCTTCTCCCCTGTCCAGAGGATGAACGGTCAAGCTTTGCTCTAACTCTCTTACCACATTGCTCGCAACTTCTGTCGAGCCTCTCTGTCCGCGTCTTTGCCTTCCAGACCTGATTGATTCCACATTGAGGGCATTGCCAAACTCCTCTACGCATGGTATCTCTGAACAGCACTTAGTACAACAAATCTTCGTTAAACTGTGATTAAATTTACCACATAAATGTAGAAAATACCTAAAATCGACAATATTTGTCCATATATGTCAACTAAATACCACAAATAAACGATAATCTAAAAATAATTTTACCACATTAATATTTAATTATATTTTGATTAACGGTGTCAGACCACTCATGTATGCCTCCTCGTAGGTTGTACACTTCTCCCTTGGCCAGTCCACTAGAAACTAGATAGCGAGCCACAGCAGCCGAACGAGAACCACTTCTGCAGTAAATTACTATGTCTCTGTCTAGAGGAATCTCAGGCATCCGTGAGGGAACCTGATTATGCTCTATTCTCAGATCAGTCCCAGGTAGAGTGGCAATCGCTTCCTCCTCGCTTCTGCGAACATCGAGTAGGAATGCATCCCATCCAGAATCCCTACGCTTGACGAATTCGACCGGACTAATTACGAGCATTACTCCGCCGGGAGAATCGGAATCACTTGAACAAGACTCTACAGTATCTTGCTTCAGTTCCGTTATCACTTCTCGTGACTCGTCTTTTGTGAAACTCAGCGTCCTGAATCTCATGCTCAGTGCGTCGACAACTAGCAATTTTCCATTGAGTGAGTCGCCAACCCCCAGAATCGCCTTAATCGCCTCAGTTGCCTGAATTGAACCTATGATCCCTGGTAGTACACCTAGTACTCCGGCTTCTGCACAGTTTGGCGCCAAACCATCTTCGGGTGGCTCAGGAAACAAATCACGGTAATTTGGCCCCCCTTCATAGTTGAATGTGGCAACCTGTCCTTCGAAACGGTGAATGCTACCGAAAATCCAAGGTTTGTTCAAAATCTCACACGCATCTCCAATAAGATATCTGGTCTCAAAGTTGTCTGTTCCGTCAATTATGATATCATACCGGCCGATTATTTCCAGCGCATTAGTTGCATCGAGACGACCTTGGATAGATTCTACTGCAATCTCTGGATTGAGGTCCGAAATCCTTCTTTCGGCCGATGCTGCTTTCGGTTCACCAACCTCAGAAGTACCGTGGAGAATCTGCCGCTGAAGATTTGTAACATCCACATCATCATCATCAATCAGGCCAATCCTACCTATTCCAGCTGCGGCGAGATATAGGAGGGCAGGTGAGCCCAAGCCACCAGCTCCGACTACTAGGACAGATGCTTCTTGCAAAGCTAGCTGACCTTCTGGACCTACTTCTGGCAGAACCAGATGTCTCGCATAACGAGACTCGCCGCCGACCGTCATGCCTCTACGAGTATGTTCACAGAAATGGCCTCTTCCCTTGGAGACAACCGATCAACTCAGATTACGAAGATTCTGAGGGTAGCAATCAACCAACCCAATCTGCCCCAAGTCCGAGTCAATGTTTTGGCACTCTCGGGCCTCATATCAATCCTGAAAATCGTTGCAATCAGCCTGCGGATGAAGTTCTGCTCAAGATGTGTATCGGGTCTTGGAATCCCTCTGAAGTAACGCTCGATATCAGTGATGATACAGTAGTCATCTCTGAGTAGCCATAGCACTTCTGTAGCTCCATAGAGGATGAATACGCCCCACCACATCCATTCAAACGGACCCAACCAAGCGAATGCGCAGAACATAGTTATCCAGAGGTGAAGCAGATAGAATAGGTCCCCTATCCTGTTGTTCAGCCAACCCGTATCTTCTGTGGATTCCAAGAAAGTACCTCAGTGCTGATCCTCCAGCCACTTCTCTGCATCGATAGCGGCTTGGCAACCCATTCCTGCTGCTGTAATGGCTTGTCGATACCGTGTATCAACTACATCGCCGGCTGCGAAGACGCCCGGTACACTAGTCATCGTGTGCTCTGAATGCAAGATGTAGCCCGACTCATCCATTTCCACTTCGCCTTCAAGGAAACCAGTCATTGGTTTATGCCCAATCGCAATGAAAGCACCCGTGCAATCAATCTCCTCCTCGCTGCCGTCACGAGGATCTTCCAAAATAGCTCCACTGAGGCCTTCTTCATTGGAGAGCCAACCCTTAACTCTGCGATGAGTCACGATCTGTATCTTAGGGTGATTCGCTGCTCTCTCATACATCACCTTGGATGCCTTGAACACATCTCTACGATGAATAATAGTGACTTTGCTCGCGAATCTGGTAAGGAAAGTCGCCTCTTCCATTGCCGAATCTCCTCCTCCAATTACAATCACCTCTTGCTCTCGGAAGAAAGCCCCATCACAGGTCGCACAGGTTGAGATTCCTCTACCCTTCTGAGCATCCTCTCCCTCTGCACCGAGCCAAATTGCCTCAGCCCCAGTGCAGATGATTATTGCCTCAGATCTGTACTCTTCTCCTTCGACCCAGACTTTGAATGGACGCTCGGAGAAGTCAACTCTCTCCACATTCTTATCATGCACCTCCAAACCGAAACGTTCGGCTTGCTCACGCATGTGCACCATCATCTCAGGACCGCCTATCCCACTAGGATATCCGGGAAAATTTTCCACATCAGATGTGAGCATCAATTGTCCACCGGACATGTAGCCCGCGAACATAAGCGGTTCAAGCATCGCGCGGGCAGTGTAGAGCCCAGCAGTGTAGCCCGCAGGGCCTGAACCAACAATGATGACATTACGAACTTCGCCGCTCACAGGCCACCCAACGGTGGGACGTCCTTCAATGCTGCTCTAAGACAAAGTAATTGAAACGCCATCACGCGGATTCTAACTAGATGAATATACTAGCAATCATATATGGATTGTTTTTCATCAAGATTGGTATGTCTCACTTTAGAGAACCTGAGAAATTTGCCGAGATTATCCCTCCCTTTCTCCCCTTTCCAATTATTCTTGTTTACATTACTGGCGCAATGGAATTATTGGGAGGTATTGCAATAATTTATCCCGAAACACAGGAACTTGCAGGCAGGTTCCTAGCTCTTTTCTTGGTTGGGGTCTATCCAGCAAATCTGTACATGTGGACACACGATGTCCCATTCAATGGAACTAAATTTAGTACACAAGGGCATATTCTCCGTTTACTTATGCAATTGCTGTTAATTGCAGCAGCATTGTATATCTCTGGAGATATAATGGCGGCTTAATTGCTGTCTGGATGGTGTTCCAATGCGAAATTCTAAACCCACCTTTTCCTTTAGTTTTGCATATCTAATTACAATAATTGCTATAATTTTCTTTGCCATATCTAAGTTCGGAATTTTAGCAATTATATTGGTAATTTTATCCTACCTTTTGATTAAATTCGAACATCCAAAATCAACATCCAGAATTATGGCAGATGATGCAATTCTAATCGATATGCCTCTTTCAGGAGGAGAAGGAAAATCGGTAGTAGTAGTTGGAGGAGGAATTAGCGGCTTGTCGGCTGCAAAATTCCTAATTCAGGCAGGTTGTGATGTGACACTTTTGGAACGCAACCCAATCGTCGGAGGTAACAACACCCCTTACTTGGAAAATGGTGAACATCATGCTACTACAGTGATTGTCACTCTACCTGCCCAGCAACCTCACTATTTACAACTCTGTAGAGAATATGGAATTGAACAAACCCCTCACGACTTTGAAGATCTCAAAGGAGCCATCGTTTTCGAGAATCGAGAATTGAATACAAAGATGGGTTCGGGAGTTGGAGGATTTCTCAGATTTGTCTATCGAGAGGCTACTTTGAAGGAACTAATTGATGGCTTCATCATATTCTGGAGACTGTATCGCCAATTCAGAATTCGGCCCGAGTCTCCAAAGAGCGTGGCAGAAGTACTTGGAGATCGATTAGTCAATTCTTCCGTATTCACTCACTTCTATATGCCATGGGTGGGCATCAACACGTGGTGCAGATTTGATGACTTAGATAGGCAGCCTGCACATGTTTTCGCTTCATTTATTTTCGAGTATGCATTAACCTTCGACATTCGAGATAAGTCGGCGAAGTACAAGGAAGATCACTGGTGCGTCCTCGATGGAAGACTCATTCACAAAATGAGAGATCAATTGCTATCCAATGAACGATACGAACAATACCTGAACACAAATGTGACAGGAATCTCTCGAACTGAGGACGGAAATATGTCAGTATTTTCAGAGAACGGTGAATCTTGGAATTGCGATTCAGTAATTGTTGCTACACAACCCATCCAGGCACTTCCAGTAATGGGAGAAGTTGCCCCCAAGAGACTGATTGATGAACTCGATAAATGGAAGCAAATGGACTGTTATGTTATCTTACATACTGATTTTTCAGATATTGGAAATAGGCCTTGGCTACATCAAACACATGAGAATCAATCAACCGGGAAGTATTACATCACTAATACAATCAGACCTAGGATGGGCGATTTGGAAGGAAAATATTTGATTACATTCGTTTACAATACTGAGAACTATCTTGATTTTCGAGCCAACCAAATGGACGAATCATCCATAGTCAAATTGTATGAGCCTAAGCTACCTATTTTCTCATTAGAGAATTCAATCGATAGGAACACAGTTTGGCGGGAAATCGACGCACAGTGTGATGATATATTCTGGACTCAAGCATGCCGTTCCGGATTACAATACCACAACAATGGAATTGTGAGTTCGAAGCGTGTAGTTCGCAGAGTATTGGGGTTAGATTGGTAAGAACAATTCATCCAATCATTGCTGTGACTGCACCGACAGCGGCGCGAGCATGTGGTTCTAGGCGCGGCTCGATGTGTTCCGGCTCTGCTCCTGGGCCGATTATACCGAGTCCAATGGGCTTGTTGTGAGTTATCTGAAGCTCAATCACTGCCTTGGTGACTGATTGGCCCATGACTAGGCCATGATCAGTCTCTCCCCGCTCGATGATTCCCAAAACAACAGCACCATCTATGTCCTCTCGGTGTAGCATCCGATCTAGTGCTAAAGGTGCCTCCATAGATCCGGGAACCCAAGCCACATCTGCGACTTCCCAGTTCTTTGATGATGCCTCATCACGGGCATATTCTAGCATTCTCTCAACCTCATTGCGGTGGAATGAACCACATACTATACCCAACCTCATACCTTGGCCTCCATGTTTCTAACTAGTGTATCTACGATAGTCTGAGTCTGTGAGTCGACCTCTATATTCACACTCTGCCCAACTTCCTTCTGCCCTATTGTAGTTACTCTAAGGGTCTCGGGGATGATGTGAAGTCCGAAGCTACTTTCATTCACACGGCCCACGGTCAGTGACATTCCATCTACGGCTACATACCCCTTCTCAAGAATGTAGGGGCGAGCTTGATCTGGCATGGAAATACGCAAATCTACTCCCTCTCCAACTTCGTTTCTTTCGATAATTTCAGCCGTACACATCACATGTCCTGAGAGCAGATGTCCTCCAAGCTCATCCCCCATCTTGAGAGAACGCTCGACATTGAGAACATCTCCAGTTGATCTGTCGGCCAAAGTAGTCCTCTCCAGAGTCTCTTGGATGGCATCAAATCCAATCTGCCCCGAATCGATTTCTACAACAGTCATGCATACGCCATCCAATGCCACACTTGCACCGATTTCTAGACCATCTTCAAAACCAGTCAAATCGACAGTGAAAGAGCGAATTCCATCTCCCTCGTCTATATTGACAATTGGTGCCTTGCCGGCTACAATACCAGTGTACATCCTAGTCCTCCTCGTAAGGTCCGCCTTCGTTACTAGGCCACAGGTCTAGGATTCTGGCGATGATTTTACGAGTACCGTCGAGGTCATCCGAGAGACCTTCAACTCTGACAACCTCGATGTGTGAGTGGCCATGCCCATCTAATCCCTCTCTGATTGCATCTACAGAGTGTTTCTGGTCATAGCCTAGAGCGATAATATCAGGCTTTACCACATCGAGAATATCGAATATCGGCGAGGTAGGAGGATTGCCGACCATAGCTGTATCAACGGGCTTGAGCCCCGATACCATTCTGCATCTGAGTTCATGCGAGGTAATCGGTTCGTGCTTCTGCTTCCTGACAGTATCGTCGTGAGCAACGACAACCACCAGTTCGTCCCCAAGGCGCTTTGCTTGCTCAACATAGTGCAAGTGTCCCGCGTGCAGAAGGTCGAATACACCTACTGCCATCACTCGTGCCATAACTCAACCAGTCCCAATCTATCTTCTCTACTCTTCGATTCCCATGGCTTCGAGGATTTCTCCTCCTGTAATCATCGGAATACCATGCTTCTCAGCATATTCTCTCGCCGCATCAACTGAAAGCGCACCATCTCCATCTGGCTCCAACATCTCTGCCCCAATCGTGCAAGGGGGTCGTCCAGAAAGTCTAGCAATGGCTACTGCAAGTTCTGTGTGTCCTTGACGAGATCTCAGCCCCATAGGGGACTCTCTGCAGACAGGAATGTGCCCAGGCGTTCGAAACTCCGCTCCTAGAGCTGCACGAGCATCCTTTCCTCTAGATTCCTTAGCGAGCAACTCTTGAGCCAACTCTCCAAACCTCCTAGTAGTTAGGGACCTATCTCTATCAGTAATACCTGTGTATGTCTCCCGATGATTCAGTGAGAGTGTGAATGCCGATCTGTTGTCATATTGCAAGTCGTCAGTAATCAACTCCCCGAGTACGGGATTCTCTTCGACTAACGCAGGATGAGTGTGAATATCTTGTAGCCAAGGTAGGCCAAACATCTCTCCGATTTCGTCCCCAATCGCTAGGAATAGCAAGCCACCACAATCGTTGCGCAAAGTCCTCATGACCAAAGGGGTCGCAGCATCCGCTGGCCATAGGAGATCAGTTTCTCGTTCTCTGAAATCGGAATCAAAAACCATCACTGGATCGCCCGCCGCGAAGGCGGCAATGGCACGCTCGACCGCCGAACCCATGCTTACCGGAGGGGCCATTCATACCCGTTCTTTTCGGTCGTAGACCGAATCCTTCTCATGCGTCGCTCTACCGCGATGTCTGATGACGGAGCGAATCGAGGTCGTGGTACCTGTCAGAGTTGACCTTGCTGGAGGGTGGACCGATGTACAGCCTTACTCAGGAGATCATGGCGGTGAAGTCGTCAATTTTGCCATTAACAGATACATTCGCAGCATCATGGAAAAGGACGATGATGGAAGAATCAGAGTAGAGTACAGTAGTGACATGCCAACAGGCTCAGGCCTAGGTACCAGCGGGGCCATGAATGTCGGATTAATCGCAACCATAGCTGGAGGCGGAAAGAGTCCCGAAGATATTGCTGAACTAGCCTTCCAATTCGAGGCGCTACTAGAGAATAAGGGAGGCAGACAAGACCAGTGGGCAGCGGCCAGAGGGGGCTTCAATCACCTTCTGTTCTTAGGAGATGAAGTTGAGGAGATACCTTTCGAACCGATGAAGTCCTCTAGGAATTGGCTTCGTAAGCACTTTGTGATAGCATATACAGGCATTGGACACAAGTCCGGAGATCTCCATTCCAGAGTCTGGGAGAGATACCAAGAGGGCGACGAGGAAGTTCTCTCTGGCCTACATATCATTCGAGGTGCTGCCAGAACCATGGCAGATGGACTGCAGAGAGATCGCAGAGAACTAGTCGTTAAGGCTCTAAACGATGTCTGTGAGGGGGTTGATCTCATTGACAGGACCATTCATGATCCATTCAGAGAAGTTGTCGAGGGCCTGAAAGAATCCGGCTCAGTCGTTGCATGGAAAGCACTTGGTGCTGGAGGAGGCGGTTCTGTCGGTCTTCTATGTTCTCCAATGGGTCGCAGTGATACGATTTCCGTAGTTGAAGAAGCAGGTTGGGAAGTCATGGAATGGGACTATGATGAGATTGGTATGCAAGTAAACTGACGACAGACTCCATCCTAAGCCTCAAACACCCCTTCACTTTCGTCCTACCCATGGTAGGACGCCGAGCAGCACTTGCAACAGCAATCGCGCTGTTATTCCTAATTCCTCTTGCTTCGTCTACAATCGTCGCAGAGAGAGAAGCCGGAGGATTCGATGCCGATGGAAATTGGATATCCTCGGTTGAGCATGATGTACATCCTAACTGGTGGCTTTACTGGAGTCGTGATAAGGATGGGAACGAGCTTGATGATAGGCTCGAGTGGCTGCTTGAACAGCCTGCCGAGATACAGCAAGACTGGTGGAAGAGAGCCCCCTCAGGGAGTGCTAGAATTTTCGTCGATTACAACCACCATCCTACAGATGCAGACATCGCAGCATTAGAGGAATTGGGAGTAGAAGTCACCTTCCGTTTCACTTACCTTGACACGATCTCAGCCACAGCCCCATTCGAATCTATTCTCGACCCCGATGCTATCCGCTCACTTCCCGGAGTCGTGATGGTCGAAGACCTAGGCCTAGCCGAGCCAAATATGCACGAAGCAGTCCCGAACATGGGGGTTGATGCAGTTTGGCAGGACCTTGGTCTCGACGGTACCGGTTCTGTAATTGCAATCCTCGACACCGGAGTTCGAGGTGATCACGAAGGACTCAATGACATGGATGACGACCCATTCACTTGCATCGATGACCCCCCAGATCCTCTGGACCCCAATCCACAACCAATTCCGGCAGACTGTGACCCTAAGGTCATCGCATTCTACGATGCAGTCTTTACCGACGAAGAACATGACCCCTCAGAATCATTCGATTCTGGAACACATGGTACCCATGTCGCTGGAATTGCAGCCGGTAGTGGTGGCGGCCAGACTGACCCAACCACCGGACTAAGGTATGTTGGAGCGGCACCCGGAGCCTGGCTAATCAACATCCTAGCATGTTGTGATGGAGACATAGAGGATGTCATGCAAGGTGCTCAGTGGGCTATTGACAACAAGGATGTTCACAACATAGACATCGTTACTTCTTCACTTGGAGAACAGCAGTTTGAGATTCACTTCGATAACGATGGCAACTCTGCTTGGAGCCGTCAGATGGACATGGTCGTGGAGGCTGGCATCATCACAACACTATCTGCTGGCAACGAATTTGGCGGTGCAACCTTCGCCGGATGTAACACAATTGACAGCCCCGGCGATGCTAGGTTACCTGTCACAGTTGCAAGTCTGGACAAGGATCTTGGGTTGGCCATCTACAGCAGTCGTGGTTACACATCAGACATGAGGGTCAAGCCGGATGTTGCTACCATAGGTTCCAGCATAATGGCGCCCGACGCTGCTACTCAGGATGGCTATACGAGTAAGTCAGGGACTAGTATGGCCACTCCTCTTATGGCAGGTATAGCGGCACTGATGGTTCAGGCAAATCCTGACATCACACCAACCGAATTCAAGGATATCATTGCTGCCCACTCGATAGAAAGGGAAATTGTACTACTTGATGATCCTGGCTTCAACGATTGCAGCCTTCTCGAAACTCGCCCCGATAACGAGTTTGGCTACGGACAAGCCGACCCCGTAGCTTTCGTAGAGGCAGCGGGCAGTATAGACCGCTCTCTGAATGTGACCATGGACATAGAGACACTACAGGAAGTCGGCAATGAGAGCTACATCTCAGGAACTGCTTCAGGCGGCGCCCCTGGGATGGGGGTCGTCGAGGTAAAGGTAGGCGGAGGTGAATGGAAGGGAGCTGCGGATCTGTCGAAGAATGGCGACTGGTCGACTTGGAGAGTCAAACTCGACCCACACACTGAGTCCGGCAATTCAACAGTGTATGCCAGACTTGTTGTCTCCGAAGATAGCATCTCTCCGATTGATGCGCGAAGAGTAGTCTTGATTGATGGCCAATCGGCTTCAGGAGGGATTGAAGGTCTAACTTCACTCGGCTCCTGGGTCTTCTTCATTCCATTCGCTCTAGCATTAGCATTGCTAGCATTCATCATGACAACTGAGAGATGGGACAGAAAGTTCTCGGATGTAATTGCAAAATCAGTTTCTATTGATTCCGACACAGAATTGGATACGGGCGGAGGGATTTTGAATCGTATTAGGGATGGAATAATCGCATTCTTTAGCACATTCGGCTCATTCATACGCGGTCTCCGTAACGGAGAGGCACTGACTGAGAACAAGGCATCGAGAACTATTGCTCTGTGTATTCTCTATGTCGCACAGGGCCTGCCTTCTGGTTTCGCCAATGTGGCATTCGTAGCTTTCCTTGTAACCAATGGCGTAGAGGTCGAGCAGATTGCCTTACTATTCGCTACTGTCTACCTGCCTTGGACATTCAAGTTCATTTGGGGCCCTGTAATTGACATGGTCACTTTCCCTAAGTACGGAGTTAGAAGACCTTGGGTACTGTTTGCTGAGACAGGAATGATAATTTCTCTTGCAGCCTTATTGATGGTACCTGATCTAGTTGCTTCACTTCAACTCGCTACAATTCTATTGTTTATCCACAACCTATTCTCATCATTACAGGATGTAAGCGTAGACGCTCTGGCAGTGGATATTCTTGAGCCAGATGAGGTTGCGACGGTCAATGGACTGATGTTCGCTTCCAAGCGAGGAGGAGTTATTTTCGGAGGAGCAGTACTTGGGATGCTAGTCGTCCCATATGGAATCAAGTCTGCAATTATGGTCCAATTACCACTACTGGTACTGATTATGCTGGTCCCCCTCTTCCTTCGTGAGAGGCCGAGTAACAGCCTGTTCCCATGGAGCAAGAAGTCTGAACATGCTGAGGACTCTCAACCAGTTGAAGAGGAAATTGTCGAAGCCGAAGAGGTTCTGCCTTGGGAATCCGACCATCCTGAAGAATTCACTCAGGCTCGCTGGGTTGCTACTAATCTCTACGAGAATAAGATCTCACCTGTAGCACTGATTTTGTGGCTCAGTATCGGTTCACTTCTGCTTTGGGGTGCATTCGCTATAATCCACCAGTTGACTAATACTTACACCGGTGACTGGGCTCTATCATTTGGAGACATAGCCGCTCCAATGAAGTCAATCGGAGGATGGGGACTTCTGCTTTCTGTGCTGCTAATGTTCGCCGAATGGCTTGGAGCAAACATCCCGTCTATCCGCAATCCTGCCCCGGCATCCGCGCTTGCATCACAAACTGCTTACAATATCGTGAAGGGATTCTCAACACGATCTTCATTCATACTGATATTCCTCTGTCTTCTATCTGAATTGTATCTCTTCACAGACCCGATTGTTGTTGACATATTCATCAACGAGGCAGGATGGTCTCAGACCAAGTATAACGGCATCATGGGAGGCATAGTAATCGCTTTCATGATGCTTGGGCAGATTGTAGGTGGTATGCTAGGAGATAAATTTGGAGTCAGAGAAATTTCGATGATTGGATTCACATTACTTGCCTTGTCAAACGCTACTCTTGCTCTGATTAGTGACTACTGGACTAACACCAATCTGATGGTCGCTTATCTTTGTATTCGGGCCATCATCAATGGAGTGGCTTGGATATGCGTCATTGCAGTAGCCATGAGACTAACCTTCTCCAAGGCTGGAGGTTCTCAATTCACAGCATACATGTCGATGTTCAACCTCTCTGCAATAATGGCCTATCTATTCACGGGTACTATGACTCAGAGATTCGATTACATTACTTGCCTTTACATCGGTGCTGCCCTAACTCTATTCACAGTGATTCTACTATGGTTCATCGACCCAGACGAGGTTGATAGAGTCCTTGAGGGACGCTTTGGAGATGATGAGGAAGAGTTTGATGGAGACCTAGGAGAGAGTGCATGGTGGTCTGACGAAGAGGAGGAGGAGCCAGTTGTCTCAGGTGCGTGAGCATCTTGAGTCCGCAGATACGGACTTCCTGTTCTTTTCTCAGACAATTTGTCCCTACTGTACTAGGGCTGAAAGAACCTTAGAAGCGCATGGTCTAACTTACACAGAAATCAATCTCGACCTCTATGATGGACTTAGGGAACAAGTGGTAGTAGAGACAAGACACAGAACCGTTCCTGTGTTATTCGACCTTAGAGGAGATGAGCCAATCTTCGTTGGCGGGTCTGATCACTTGCTAGAGTATCTCTAGAGTGTCCAAGAACTGGTAATCCCGCCAGCTATCCTAATTCTGAGATAGGTATCTCCTGTGAATGTGGCTGTCAATGTGTATTCTTCGGAAGGGTAAGGTATGGTACCAAGGGTTCCGTATTCGCTGGCCCCTGGGCCCCAGACTCTCTCTAAAGCCGAGACAGAGAAATGGTCCCGGAGGGTCAATGTGATGCTTGATGAACCGGTCCCACACTCAGCATCAAGGAAGTAAATCATCTCATCCCACTCGCCATCATTGGGGTGTCCGCTGACAAAGAAAGTGTCACGAATCTCAATATCAGGGCCAGTGTCCTCCCATGTATCCGAGTATAAATCGCCTCCGCGTACGAAGTACACATCACCGGTATGCCCCTCGCCGTTGTCTGCTAGCATCATCCGCATCTGCTCTATCTCAGCAGAGTCCTTCCAGATGAAGGAAGAAAAGAAGCCAGCACTTCTGTCGTAGACATAGTCTATCCTCCCTCCGTCGTCAGAATCTGCTCTTATTGTCACATAGTCGCTCGATAGGTCAATCACTGATGCCTGCCACTCAATAGAGAATAATGTGAACTCCCAAGAATTATCCTTCTCCAAGGGGAATTCCATGACAGGCTGTGCAACACCATTCTCGAACGCTGCCAAATCTTCGTGAGTAATTCTGCCTAGGAATGGATTGTGATTGAGGACTGCATGCCTACGCGCCTCGGTTAGACTCGATATCGCCAGCATATTGGCAGTTCCACTCTCTTCGCTCACCGAAGCCACTACTAATCGGGCAGTATCATCAGTGTATTCGGGCGTAGAGAAGGTGTATAGCCACCAATCTCCGACTTCCCAGACAGGAACATCAGCCGAGTCATTGCCCGATATTGCGTCTGTGACAGCGGTACATCCAGATAGCGAGGCGGTGAATAGCAACACGGCCAGTGACGCGCTCACAGTCCCACGCATGCTTGCGCGTGACGCCCGTCAGTCATGAGACTGACGCAGTCGGGATATTCAGAATAGACCGCTCGAAGCGCCTACTACTGCTACTATCGACATCAGCTTGATGAGGATGTTCAGCGAAGGTCCGCTGGTGTCCTTGAACGGGTCGCCGATGGTATCTCCGATGACCGCCGCATCGTGAGACGCATCACCCTTGACTGCACCCTCGATGTGACCTTGCTCGATTGCCTTCTTCGCGTTATCCCAAGCACCACCGGCGTTGGCCATGAATAGGGCCATCAGAACTCCGGCTACAAGGGAACCTGCTAGCAGACCGCCAAGGGCCTCTGGTCCGATTGCCATTCCGACGATTATAGGCGCGGAAACCGCAACCACTCCGGGCATTATCATCTCACGCAGAGCAGCCTCTGTTGAAATCTCAACACACCTCTGGCTGTCGGGCTTGACGCCCTCTCTGCCTTCTAGGAGGCCCTCAATCTCTGCGAATTGTCTTCGAATCTCGACTACCATGTCGTTTGCCGCCTTACCGACTGAAGTCATGGTCATAGCTGCTACAACGAATGGTAGAGCACCACCAATTAGTAGACCGATCACGACATTTGGATTGGTCAATGCCAAATCCTCAGCATTGAGTTCTGCTGCAGTTCCGAAAGCTGCGAAAAGAGCTAGTGCAGTTAGAGCAGCACTACCGATTGCAAATCCTTTACCGATGGCAGCAGTGGTGTTTCCGATTGAGTCTAGGCTATCGGTAATCTCTCTAACATCTGAACCCAATTCTCCCATCTCGGCTATTCCTCCGGCGTTATCTGCTACAGGACCGTATGCATCGACAGTCATTGTCACTCCAACAGTTGCTAACATTCCCATAGCGGCCATGGCGATTCCATACAATCCATGAGCATCTGTAGCGCCGTCTGGAGAAACCATGACATCGTTAGCCACGAATATTCCTGCAGCAATTAGCAGTATTGGCAGGAATGTCGACATCATCCCAACCGAAAGACCAGCGATAGCATTAGTGGCAGGACCAGTCTTGGACATGTTTCCGATATGCGGAATCGCCTTGACCTTGAATCCGAAAACATCCTCAATCCCTGTGTAGTACTCTGTGACTAGTCCAATCAGTATACCGACTAGTGAACCAGCGATTACAGCTAGCATTGGCTCGGTGCCAGTTTCTAGGCCGAAGTAGTCGATTCCGAACCAGCCAGCGGCCCAAAATAGGCCAGCAGCGATGAAAGTAGTATTCCTTAGGGCAGCAGCGGGATCGCCACCCTTGAGTAACTTCATGCTGAATACACCGATGATTGAAGCCGCGTATCCGACTAGACCCAACATGATTGGAAGTGTGATGTAGTCGGCCCCCATATCTGCGGACTGGGCGATTACCATAGCTGCAATAATTGAGCCTACGAACGACTCGAAGATGTCAGCACCCATGCCTGCAACATCACCGACATTATCTCCGACATTGTCTGCAATTACGCCAGGGTTGCGAGGATCATCTTCTGGGATCCCAGCCTCGACCTTACCCACCAAGTCTGCGCCTACATCGGCTGCCTTGGTGTAGATTCCGCCACCGACTCTAGCGAACAGAGCGATGGAAGAGGCACCCATACCGAATCCAGCAACATTCTGGACCTCGGGTCCAGTACCTAGCCAGTAAGCCATCAGAGAGATTCCTAGAAG